>WFPM01000168.1 GCA_015487635.1 Rhodothermus sp. | reverse complement strand
GCCTGGTGCGTCTGGTCGAAGCCGCCCGCTGGCACCGGGCACAACGGCTGGTGATCGATCTGCCGGGCCACATGGCCAACGATGCGGGCCGCGAGCTTTTCTTCCAGATGCTCGATGTGATCCGGCCCGACTACGTGGTGGCGCTGCAGCGGGAAGACGAACTGGAACCGGTGTTGCGGTGCTTTCGACGGAGTCGGCGTCCGCGCATTGTGCGGCTGCCGGTGGCCGAAGCCGTGCAGGAGCGCAACCGGTGGGTGCGCAGCGACTACCGACGTGAGCGGTTCCGGCGGTACTTCGCCGGAGCGCATCTGCGGCGGCTCTCGGTGCAGGCGCGAGGACTGCATGGCATGGTCCCGGCGCTGGACAACCCCGAGGCCGTCCGACATCGCCTGGTGGCCTTATGCGACCGGCATGGATTTGCCCGCGTGCTGGGCATCGTGGCCCGGTATGATGCCACGATGCAGTGGCTGTACTGCTGGGCGCCGCCGTTTCGGGCTCGCGAAATCGCTACGATCCAGTTCGGGCGCTTTCGGCTGGACCCGACCGAAGTGGGACTATGCATCCGACGCAGATCGCCGCCCGCCGGCGATGTGTCGCTCCGAACGGACGCGGCCGAAGAGTAGGTCGTCGGGCGTGTTGACGTTGTGCAGCGGGACATCCGGGACGGCCAGCGTGGCAACCGAGAGCTGGTCGAGCAGTGCCTGCAGCGCATAGCGGCCGGCAGCAAGCCGGGATTCGGCCACCGGACGCACCGCGTCCACCCGGTAGAGCGCGCAGAGTGGCTGGCGGCGGCCATCAGACGTGACGGGCACGACGGCGTCGACCGCAGACGGGCAGGCAGCCAGCAGTCTTCGAAGTGTTGCTTCGTTCAGAAAAGGCAGATCACAGGCCAGCGCCAGGAGCCAGGGCGTTCGTGCCGCCCGAAGGCCCGCCACCAGTCCCGCCAGCGGACCGGCCTCCGGGACGGGATCAAGCAGGCGGGGGACCTCCGGCGGCACCAGGTCGAAGTAGAAGTCGCCATCGGCCCGGACGCTCAGCAGTACATGCGGCGTGAGCGCACGCGCCGTCTCATAGACGCGTCGAAGCATGGGCGTGCCGTCCACGACGGCGCGGGCTTTGTCCGTGCCGAAGCGACGGCTCCGGCCTCCGGCCAGCAGGAGGGCGGTCAGGTCAGCGTTCGGCAGCGACATCGGACGGTCGGGCCTGGGGCTTGTGCTGACAGCCGATGTCCTTTTCGATCAGCAGTTTGAGCGTTCTGGATGGACCGGCCGCCTGACGCGCTTCGATACCGATTTGGTCGCTGTCGAGCCAGCGTCGGGCTTCCTCGGTGGGAAGCAGCACGGTCAGATGCGCACCGTCCAGGTGGGCCATCGGCACGGCCGTCTGTGCATCGATGCGGAGCGTGCAGGTAAAGGCCGTCTGGGCGTCGAATGGCGTGACAAGTTCCACGCGTCCCGTCCGTTGCAGCGTTTCCAGGTCTTCGGCCTCCAGGCGAAGGCGCACGTCGCGTTCGGTCAGGCGTAATTTCATGGCGCCGGTTGCTTTTTTAAGCTACAACCGCCCCGGGTAGCCGAAAGATTCACACCGCCGATGCGACAAAAAGAACCCGGTCCTTCGAGGGACCGGGCCGGTGGATGGCCGCGCATGTCCGTCCTCATAGATCCACATGCAGATCGACCACCATGTAGGCGCGACGGCCACGATGCCGGATCGGGCGGTAGTAGACCCCGTTGTGGCTGTAGTACACGCGGCCGTGGACGTGCACCACGCGATAACCGGCCGGCAGCACCGGAACGATCGCCCCGACCGGAGCGCGAACCACCACGAAGCCACCCCGGACCGGCCGGTAGAACACTCCGGCATGGTAGTGATAGCGCACTTTGCCGACATGCACCACCACGTGCCCGCGCGGCAGCACTTTGACCACGCGTTTCGGATGGGCCTGTGTGGCGTTCGGCGTCAGACCAATCGTCAGTATGCCGATCAGAAACAACGGCAGAAACCACTTCAGCTTACGCATGGCGCCTCACCATAGGTCTGGTTGTGTACGTCGTGCTATCCGATATACCCCGCAGCGGCGCCGTTCCCCTATGCTCGAAGGAAAATGGCATGGCTCTTCCAGAACTTGGCGACAGGACTTGCGCCCGTGCGAGAAAATGTTCAAATTCTCTTGAAAGTTGAAACAGACAAATGAGGCCATGCGACGCTATAGAATTTTCTGGGGATTGCTGCTTGTCCTCTGCGTTCTGTCGGCACGGGCCCAGGATCTGAGAGCGTACAAGCAGGAGGCGCTGCAGGAGACGGAACAGCTTCGGGAAACGCTCAGGCACCTGGCGCAGGAACTCTGGCGCTATGCCGAGACGGCTTTGCAGGAGCAGCGCTCGGCCGCCTTGCTGGCCGATGCGCTGGAGGCTGAAGGGTTCCGGGTGCAGCGGGGGGTGGCCGGGATGCCGACGGCTTTCATCGCCGAGTGGGGCACGGGCCGGCCCATCATCGGCATTCTGGCCGAGTATGACGCGCTGCCGGGGGTGGGGAATGCGCCCGTTCCGGAACGTCACCCCAGGGAGGATGGCGTCAGCAGCGGACACGGCTGCGGGCACAATCTGTTCGGGGCTGCTTCCACCGTGGGCGCGATCGTGCTGAAGCGCCTCATGGAGCGTCACCGGATTCCCGGCACGGTCCGGCTCTACGGGACGCCCGCCGAAGAGACGGTGGTCGGCAAGGTGTACATGGCGCGTGAGGGTGTCTTCGACGATCTGGATGCGGCCATCGAGTGGCATCCGGGCACGGAGACGGCCGTACGAAACCAGCCGGGGCGGGCCATGAACAACTTCATCGTGCGCTTCTACGGACAGGCCGCGCATGCCTCGGCCGACCCCTGGAACGGCCGTAGCGCGCTCGACGCCGTCGAGCTGATGAACCATGCGGCCAATATGATGCGGGAGCATGTCCATCCGACCGCGCGCATCCACTACGTGATCACGGACGGTGGCGAGGCCCCCAACGTGGTTCCGGAACGGGCCGAAGTCTGGTACTACGTGCGCGACATCAACCGGGAGCGCGTCGAGTTCATGTATGAATGGCTGAAAAAAATTGCCGAAGGCGCGGCGCTGATGACGCGCACCGAGTACGAGATCGAGTTCATCACCGGCGTGCACGAAGTGCTGCTGAACCGGCCGCTGCAGGAAGCAGTGCAGGCCAATCTGGAGCTGGTAGGGCCGCCCCGGTTCGACGCGCAGGAGCAGCAGTTTGCCCGTCGCCTGCAGGAATTCCTGAAGGTTGAACCGGTCGGGTTGGATACGACGATCAAACCGTTGCCGGATGGGCCGGAGCCGCCGCGGGGGGGCTCAACGGACGTGGCCGAGGTGAGTTGGATTACGCCGACGGTCGGTTTCAATGTGGCGACGGCGGCTAAAAATGTACCCTGGCATAGCTGGGCCACGACGGCCTGCCACGGCACGTCCATCGGCTACAAGGGAGCCGAAGTAGCCGCTAAAGTTATTGCAACCACCGGCCTGGATATGCTCCTGCGCCCCGAGCTGTTGCAGGCCGCCCGGGAAGAATTTCTTCGCCTGACCGGCGGCAGACCCTATCGGTCGCCGTTGCCGCCCGACCAGCCGCCGCCCCTGCCGTCGCGCACGGACCGGTAATCGTGGCGGAAGGGTAGCGGACGGTCGCGCAGCATGCGGTCCAGAAAGTCCACGGTGGCTTGGTAAGCGCGCAGCCAGCTTTCATGCAGCAGGAAGCTGTGGACTTCGTCGGGCAGCACGAGCAGCTCGACGTGCACGCCACGCGCGCGTAGCCGCTGGGCCAGATCGACCGTCTGCTCGAAGAGTACGTTGCGGTCGTCGTCGCCGTGAATCAGCAGCACGGGCGAGCGCCAGCGGTCGATGTCGGCCACGGGCGAGGAGCGGTAGGCGAGCGCCAGGCTGTCGGGATGGTCGGCGATGCCCCAGCCGCCGCCCGGTGAGAAGTCCGTGGCGCGGAAGGCCCAGTCGTGCACGCCGTGCAGGTCGACGCCAGCGGCGAACAGCTCGGAGTCACGCGCCAGTCCCATGGCCGTCAGATATCCGCCGTAGGAGCCACCCCACAGGCCGATGCGGTCGGGATCCACTTCGGGCAGGTGGCGCAGAAAAAGGGCGGCGGCCACTACGTCCTGATACTCCGAAGCGCCACGAGGACCCTGGCGGGCGGCTAGCCGGAACGCCCGCCCGTAGCCGATCCCGGTACGGTAGTTCAACGCCAGCACGACGTAACCCCGGGCGGCCAGATACTGGTTCAGGGCGTATGCCCGGGCATAGTAACCGCGGTAGTGCCAGCCCAGCAGCATCTGCCGGATCGGGCCCCCGTGCAGAAAGATGACGGCCGGTCGGCGCTCGCCCGGTTGCAGGTTGCGCGGACGGAAAAGCTGGCCGTGCAGCGTGAGGCCGTCCAGCGACGAAAAGACGACCGGCTCCGGTTCGATCAGATGGGCCTCCGGAAAACGTTCGGGCAGTTGCTCCGGAAAGATGCGGCGGGTAGTACGCGTCTGCAGGTCGAGCACGGCCAGGCCCTGGGGCCGCCGGGCCGTGGCCGCCCGGTAGACCAGCCAGCGACCGTCTGGTGAGATGATCGGGTCTGTCTCGATGCCGGTGCCCGGCGTGAGCAGCTCCGGTGTGCCGCCGGTGGTCCGCACCCGCCACAGGTGCCGCCGGTCAATGTCGCCGTGGTTGCCGCTGAAGTAGAGCCAGCCCCCATCGCGGGATACCACGCTGTGTTCGGCTTCAGCTTCGCCCGGCGTGAGATCGACGAGCGTCCCCTGTTCGGGATCCAGGCTGTAGAGGTGCATCCAGCCTTCATGCTCCGAGTAGAACAGAAGCCGACCATTGGGCAGCCAGCGCAACGGTTCGGCCGGATAGTACTGGGCAAAGCCGCCGTCGCGTCCGGGAGAACTCCAGACGACACGCGCCTTACCGGTGGCAAGGTCGGCTATCAGAATCTGGAAGGGATAGCCGGCCATCAGGTTGTAGCGTTCGTCTTTTTTCAGACCCGGCTGGCGGATGAAGGCAAGCTGCCGACCGTCCGGCGACCATACCGGATCCATGTCGCGGTCGACACCGGGCGCCATCCAGCGAATGCGATGTGCCTGCGTGTCGTAGACTCCGATGAAACTGTAGGCGCCTCGATTGCTCACGAAGGCGACGTAGCGGCCGTCCGGCGACCAGACGGGTGATTGCGTGCTACCCCGTGCCCGGAAGAGCGGACGTGCTTCGGTGGAATCGGGGTGCAGTGCAATGCGATAGAGCGTACCACGTCGGTTGAAAAGCAACGTCTGTCCATCTGGCGAAACCCCCGGACTGGCACCCTCGCCCACGGACCAGCTCCGACCGGTGGCCAGTTCAACCACCCATATTTCGCGGCGCACGCCATCCGGCAGGCTTCGCGGATTCGGGTATTCGCCGCGGCGATTGGGAGCACCGCCACGCACATACACGAGCAGGCGACCGTCCGGGGTAAAGGTCAGGCTACCGAGCACCTGGCCGTCGTCTTCGGTGTAGTGCGTCACCTGTACAGGACGAAAGTCAGGCGCTTCGGCCACCCAGATATTGCGTACGCCTTCCTGGTTGACCACCCAGGCGATGCGTGGGGCTTCGGACGCAAAGACGGCGCTTTCTACGTACGGGGCGCTCAGCACGTCTTCGAGCGTGAACGGCTGCGCCTGAACGGTCAGCGCCGAAAGCAACAGGAGTGCACCAGTCAGGGCATACCGCATGGCTGGCTACCAGGGTTTGTGGCGGCTTCGGTTAAATACTACAAGGAAGCACCTGAGAAAAACAAGCCTTCAGGCACGCAGCAGCACGGCCGCAAAGAAGCCGTCGGTACCGTGCGTGGCGGGTTCGATGCGCAGAAAGGCGTCGGTCTGATGGGGAAGTACGATGCCCTGACTGGCCAGCACCTCGGCGGCCGAAAGCAGCGAAAATTCCGGATGTTTTTCCAGAAAAGTGTGCACCTGGTGCTCGTTTTCTGCCGGGAGCAGGGAGCAGGTGGCGTAGACGAGCCGTCCGCCCGGCCGCACGAGCGGTGCGTAGGCTTCCAGAATGTGTCGCTGCTGTTCGGCGAGGGCCGCTACCCGCTCCGGAGTGATCTTCCAGGCGGCGTCCGGGTTACGTCGGAGCACGCCCGTGCCGCTGCAGGGGGCATCGACGAGCACCGCGTCCGCCTTCCCGTACAGACGGCGCACGATGGACGCCCGGTTGTGCGGGAGCACATGCAGGCGGATATTGTGCACGTCGGCACGACGGGCCCGCGGACGCAGCTCCCGCAGCCGGACTTCATGAATGTCGAAAGCGTAGAGGCGCCCTTTCCCTTCCATGAGCGCGGCCAGATGCAGCGTTTTGCCGCCGCCGCCCGCGCAACCGTCCACCACCACCTGGCCGGGACGCGCCTCGGTCAGCAGGCTGATGAGCTGGCTGCCTTCGTCCTGCACCTCAAACAGCCCTTCCTGAAAAGCGCGGGTGCGAAAGATAAAGGCCTTTTCTTCGAGGATTAATCCCACCGGGCTGTAGGGCGTCGGCCGGCTCGGGAAGCCTTCGGCCAGCAGTCGTTGCCGGACCGTTTCGCGGTCGGCTTTGCGTGTGTTGACGCGGATGATCAGCGGCGCCGGGGTCTTCAGGGCGGCGCAGCGCGTCTCGACGACCTCACGGGGCAGCACCTCCAGCCAGGCCGCCACCAGCCAGTCGGGTAGGCTGTACAGGATTCCGAGAGCGGCAGCGGGATCGTCCGGCAATGCCGGCTCCTGGAAGCGTCGGGCGGCAGCTTCGAGCGCCCCGCGCTCTGCAGGACGCACGGGCAGGTCCAGGTTCGCGTCGCCGAAGCCGAACACCTTCAGGTAGAGCAGGGCCAAAAAACGCAGATCGTCGGCCCGGCGGCGGGCCGCATGGGCCAGCCGCCGGTAGTGCCGGAGCATTCCGTAGACGGTTTCGGCCACAAAGGCGCGGTCGCGCTTGCCCATCTTCCGGTGCTTCCGGAAAAACTGCTGCAACACGGAGTCGGCCGGCAGGGGAGAACGGAAAACTTCCTGCAGGACGGTCGCCACCGCCTCGATCCACACTGGATAGACGCGCAGCGTAACGGTCTCGGTCGCCATAGCACCAGTTCCTACACCCTCAGTTTTCCAGAGACGCCACGTTCGTGCAATGGTTCGCCAACGGTCCGCGTAGGAGCGTGGTCACGGGGACTTCCAGCCGATTCCTGCATGGCGCCCTGAGACGGCAGCGCCGATTCCCGGTTCCGATAAATGCCGGTGGATTTTGCTCCGAGTAGCTGAGACAGGCAGGCTTGCCCGTGTGCTGTTGTTTCTTTATGGTGCGTTTTCCTGAGCTTTTATCTCGCTCAGAACTTGCTGAATAGACGGGCGAAAGGCAGGAATATGCCGTTTTACCACCAGCCAGACGGTTTCCATCTCAATGCCGATATAATCATGGATCAGCTTGTCACGCATGCCGGCAATCTCGCGCCAGGGAATTTCAGGATAGCGCTGTCGTATATCCTCCGGGATATGCTTGGCCGCTTCGCCCATTACTTCCAGGGCACGAATCACTGCATACTGAGTTCTTTTGTCACGAGTAAAAGCTTCGAAAGTAAATCCTTCGATGTCCTCCATGTACTGAAGTATGTCGCGCAGAAAGAGCGAAATTTTGCGCTTCATAATGGGACGGTTTCGTTCATGATCTGCGCACTGAGTTCAGGACGAAGATTACGCCGGGGGACAAGGTCTACTTTCTTACCAAGCAGATCGCTGAGGAAAAGCTCGGCCGCAACCAGTTCCAGCAGACTGACGGGACGCGTGAACGCCACCAGCACATCAATATCGCTCTCCGGACGCTCCTCACCGCGAACCCATGATCCAAATAGCCCGATGAGTTCGATGCCGTAGCGCTCCCGGAGCGTTTGCCGATGCGCTTGCAGAACACGTCAAATATCTTCCAGCGTCTTAACCATAGGCTTTCATCTCAGCGAGACGCACGGTCCTTATGCTTTTGCAAAAAATGAGATCCCGAATTGTTTGCTTGTTTTGAGCACAGGGTCAGCTTGCAGAAACCCGACAGCTGACGTATCATGCGCCACCGCTGGCATGGTACGGGAAAGCGATGAAGACGCGCACGCTGCGTTCGGATCTGCTGATTCTGCTGGCGACAGCCATCTGGGGGTTTGCGTTTGTGGCGCAGCGCGTGGGCATGGAGCACATGGGACCTTTCTGGTTCAATGCGCTGCGCTTCTCGATGGGCAGTCTGGTGCTGGTGCCGCTGCTCGGGCAGCGCGATCCGGCCGACGTGCCGCCTGCCGTGCAGCTCCGCGTGGGACTGCTGGCCGGATTGATTCTGTTTCTGGGGGCTTCCGCACAGCAGATCGGTCTGGTCTACACCACGGCCGGCAAGGCCGGCTTCATCACCGGGCTCTACGTCATTTTCGTGCCGCTGCTGGGCGTCTTCTGGCGGCAGCACACCTATCCGGATGCCTGGCTGGGGGCAGTGCTGGCCGCCGCCGGCATGTATCTGCTGAGCGTGGCCGAGACGCTCACGGTCAACCCCGGCGATGTGCTCGTGCTGGCCAGCGCCGTCTGCTGGGCCTTTCACATTCACCTGATCGATCGGTACGCACACCGCATGCCGCCCTTCCGGCTGGCCTTCACGCAGTTTGTCGCATGTGCCATCTTGAGCGGCCTGACGGCCGTGCTGGTGGAAACGCCCGTGCTGCCGACCGCCCGTGACGCCTGGGGGGCGTTGCTCTATGCGGGTTTTCTGTCGGTAGGGATCGGCTACACGCTCCAGGTGGTGGCGCAGCGTGAGGCGCATCCCACGCACGCTGCCATTCTGTTCAGCCTGGAAGCCGTCTTTGCGGCCCTGGGGGGCTGGTGGCTGCTGGACGAGACGCTCACGGCGCGCCAGCTTCTCGGATGTGGACTGATGCTGGGCGGTATGTTGCTCTCGCAACTTCGTCCCTTCTCGCGCCGGGCACCAGTTTCGCTTCCATAGGAAGGTTTAATTAAGGCACGAAATGTGCGATATTTAGAAAAGATATTCGTCAATTTTCGAGGGTTATCATGCGGCCCGGCGATATTGGCTGGATGCCCCGGGTGGCGGAAGTGGCGGCCGATCGGGAGCAGTACCGGGAAAAGGGAGAGCCGGCGCGTCGTCGGCGTCGAAAAAAGGCGCGTGAGGAGACTCCGGAAACGTCCGGTGCACCTTCCGTCTGTGATACCGGCCGTCACATCGATCTGCGGGCATAATCGGCGCGCGACTGCCACAGATCCGGAAAACGAAAGCGCAGCAACCGCTTGCGTTCTCCTGAGCGCAGGCTGAGTCCTTTCGTCCGCAACGAGTCGAGCCATGCCGGCAGTCGAAGCGGACGACAGGCCAGGTTGCGAAAGTGTGGCTGCACACCGGGCGCCGGACGGAAAGTGCGTATCTTCGGTCGAAAACGAGGATCCGGCGGAAGAATCATCGCCCGGTCTACCGGAGGCGTCGCCAGCACCTGGCCGGGCGGACAGGGACATGCCTGATCGAGACGCCCTTCAAACCGAAAGATGCGCGGCTCATTCTGCGCCAGCACGTCGGCAATCGAAAGCAGCCCCAGCAGGAGCACGGAGCAAACCAATCGCATGGTCGGCACGCGGCAGTTTCCGGGTTGCCTGTTTGCTTAACGGCCGGCGTCTGCCGGTTCGTATGCGGACTCAGCAATCGCCCGGTGCATTCCAGTCGGGTGCCCAGGGTGGATCGATCAGACGAAGCCCGCGGGCCAGTGAGCAGTAGGCCGTCAGCAGCAGGTCGTGTCGGCGTGCCAGCTCCAGCAAGGCTTCCTGGCGCAGGTAAGGATGGTATTCCACCTGGTTGCAGAAAATGGGAGCATGGCGGAGCGCCTCGCAGAGCAGGGCGGGAGAAAAGTTGCTGACGCCGAGGTGCGCACTTTTCCCTCGGTCTGCAATTGCAACATGGCCTCCAGAGTGCGCGGCAGTGAAACGTGCGGATTGGGCCAGTGGATGAGCTGGAGATCGACGTAGTCTGTCTGCAACAGGCGCAGGCTGGTCTCGACCGAGCGTCGGAGCGCTTCGGGCGTCAGTTGATCCCACCAGACTTTTGTGGTAAGAAAAACGGACGTCCGATCCACTCCGGATCGACGCAGGACGCGACCGATCTCCGCCTCGTTGTCATAGGCGCGGGCCGTGTCGATGTGCCGGTAACCGAGCGCCAGCGCTACCGCGCTTGCAGGCCGTCCCCTGTAACTCCCAGGTGCCCAGTCCCAGGGCAGGCACCGACGTGTCCTGAATTTCCTTCGTCATTGCTCCAGACCGCCGATTTGCCGCTCAAAAAATACCGGTTGTCGGTCGGTGAAGAAAAGGCTTGCATTTTTTCATGCTTTTTTATTTGATGTAGAAAGCAGACCGCTCCGCTTGGTTGTTCAAGCGTCCATGCGCAGGCAACGAAAAAAATGGCGCTTCTGGCTTGATCCGGCCGGCATCGCACTGATCTACTGGAGCGTAGGGCTGCTCTGGATTCTGCTGTCCGATCACTTGCTGCTGCAGCTCGGGGTGGATCCGGACACGCTCACGCGCTGGCAGACGGCCAAAGGCGTGCTGTTCGTTACGCTTTCCGCGCTGTTGCTCTACGGATTGATGGAGATAGAGCACCGGCTGCTGCGGGAGCAGACCGAGCGGCTGAAGGAATCGGAAGCGAACTACCGGCTGCTCTTCGAGCACAACCCCCGGCCAATGTGGGTCTATGATCTGGAGACGCTGCGTTTTCTGGCGGTGAACCGAGCGGCCGTTACGCTCTACGGCTACAGCCCGGAGGAATTCCGGCGCATGACCATTCTGGATATTCGACCGGAAGAAGATCGGGCGAAGGTGGCCGCCAGTGCCTGGGCGCCGCGTGGCGCCTTCAAACACTCGGGTCCCTGGCGACACCTTACAAAAGACGGGCGCCTGCTGGAGGTGGAGATCGACTCGCACCTGATCGAGTGGGAAGGGCGACCGGCCGTGCTGGTGCTCGTACAGGACGTCACCGAGCGAAACCGTATCGCCCGCGAAAATGCCCGCTATCGCGAGGGACTGGAGCGCCTGCTGGAAGTCAGCCGGCAGCTCATGGGAGAGACGACCGACTGTGATCGGTTGCAGGCCGAGCTGGTGAAGACGGTCCGGCAGATCGTGCCGTCGGCCGATGCCGTACTGCTCTGGATGCGGCGCGGCGATCGGTTCGTACTGGAGCAGAAGGATGGAGGACCCGAAACTCTGAAGCCGGGCTTTTCACTGCCGCTTACGGCCGATCTGATGGTCCGCCTGGAAACCGTCGATACGTTGGATCCGGTCGAGGCAGCCGCACTGCAGGCTCGCACGGTCCCGGCCCTTCGCGACCTGAAGGCGGCCCTGGTGGCGCCCATTCGTACCGATCACACGCTGGAAGGTGTAATCTGTGCGGACAACTTCACCCGGCCCGATACCTTTGCCTCCTACGAGCGGGCGCTGTTGCAATCGCTGGCCGCGCTGGCCTCGGTCACATTGCAGAACATCCGCCTGTTTACGCAATTGCGCCGGCTTTCCCGTCAGCTGCTGGTGGCCCATGAAGAAGAACGCCGCCGCATCGCCCGCGAGCTGCACGACGAGGTGGGGGCGCTGCTGACCTCGGCGCAGCTCTGCCTGGGGATGGCGCAGACGGAAGTATCGGAAGCGCAGCCGACGCTGGCGCAGAACCTGCAGGAAGCCCGCGCGCTGATCGACCGACTCAGCCAGGAAATTCGCCAGCTCACGCTTCAGCTTCGCCCGCCGCTGCTTGACGAACTGGGACTGGTGGGGGCGCTGCAGGCTTACATCGAGCGCTATCAGAAACAGACGGGCATTACGGTGCACCTGCATACCGAGCTGGAACCTGACGTTCGCCTGCCGGAGCTGGTTGAACTGACGGCCTACCGGTTCGTGCAGGAAGCGCTGACCAATGTGGCCCGGCATGCGCAGACTGAGGAGGTTGCGGTGCAGCTCCGGCTTACCGATCGGGAACTTCTGCTGGTCGTCGAAGATCAGGGAATAGGGTTTGACCCCGAGCAGGCGTTTACTACCGGACGATCCATGGGACTGGCGGCCATGCGAGAACGGATCGAATTGCTGGGTGGCCGGTTAGAAATTGCAAGTCAACCTGGACAGGGTACCCGCCTGAAGGCTTTGTTGCCACTTCCGGAAGAAGCCAATCGTCTGATCTCAACCGAAGCATCGCGATGAACAGGAACAACTGGACGGCCATCATTGTCGAGGATCATCCCATCGTCCGTCAGGGACTGCGGACGCTGCTGGAGCGGCAGGGATGCCAGGTCGTGGCCGAAACCGGTGATGGGCTGGAGGCCCTGCAGCTCATCGAAACCCACCAGCCGCGGCTGCTCCTGCTGGATCTTTCGCTGAAAGGGCTGAACGGGCTGGAAGTGCTCCGCCAGGCACGGCGGCGAGCGCGCTCGATGCGCGTGCTCGTGCTGTCGATGTACGACGACGACGTCTATGTGGTCGAGGCGCTGCGTAGCGGCGCCATGGCCTACGTGCTGAAGGGCAGCCCGGTGGAAGAACTGGTCCGCGCATTGGAAGCGCTTTACCAGGGACGCCGCTACCTGAGTGCGCCGCTTTCGGAACGTCTGCTGGCGCAGGCCGAAGCGCCGCAGGACCTTCGCGATCCCTACGAGACGCTGACCGACCGGGAGCGCCAGATCCTGCACCTGACCGCCGAAGGATACACCAGTCGCGAGATCGCCGAGCGGCTTTTCATCAGCCCCCGCACTGTCGAAAAGCATCGGGAGAACCTGATGGCCAAACTGGGTATCCACAGCCAGGCCGAACTGATCCACTATGCCATGCGGCGCGGGCTGGTCCAGCCCCGTCGCTCCTGAATTGCTTTTCGTAATCCTACGTATTGGGGATGAAAGCGCCGTTTGTTTTTTTCTGAAAAAAGGCGCTCTTTCATCCCATGGCCGATGCGGTAACGGTTCTGCTGATCGATGATCAGCCGCTCTTCGTCCAGTACCTGCTTCGCTTTCTGGGGACGGAATCGCGCATTGACATTGTTGGCGTTGCCCATAAGGCAGAGGAGGCCGTGACCCTCAGCCAGGCGCTGCAACCCGAAGTGATTCTGCTGGACCTTTCCATGCCCGGCCAGAGCGGAATGGACGTGCTGCCGCAGATCCGAGAGGCCGCACCGCATTCCTACATCATCGTGCTCACCTCGCACGATAGCGAGTGGTATCAGGACCAGGCACGCCGGCGGGGAGCCGACGCTTTCGTCTCAAAGCACGAAGTACTGGAGCGCCTGGTGCCGGTCATTCTGGAGCGGCCGGTCCAGTAGCCTTGCCCTCCTGAAAGGGTCCTGATGACAGCCCATTTCAGGCAACATCCTGTACGGCTTTGCAGGAACGAAATCTTTGCAAGGCGTCTACCTGTTGGTAGTGCGTCACGGAGGTGTAGCCGGCGTGTCATTCCCGGACGGGTGATATTTCTGCGTCGTGCCCGACTACGGGGGCGCTTGTCGCGCTCTAAAACAGATGGGCATGCATGGAGGGGCTGTCTGAAAAAGCACGACAGGCTCGTCTGGCTGAAGCGCGCGTCCTGGTGGTGGACGACTACGTGCATACGTGGCGGCTGTTGCGGTTTCAGTTGCGCAAGTACGTGGTGGTGCAGGAGGCGGGCTCCTTCGACGAGGCGCTGGCGCTCTGTGAAGAGCAGATGCCCGATGTGACGTTGATCGACCGCAGGCGCACGCCGGCTCTTCAGTTCGGCTGCAGTGGGGAGGTGCTGGCGCATCTTTCCCTGGAGGAACTGCCCCCGAGGCTCTGGGGGCGTGTTGCGCGAGCTGGCCGAGGCCACGCACGTCTCCGCTCAGCGCTTCTGGCGACACGTCCTGAGCCGGGCCATTCAGGGGTTGGTCTGTGGCTATCGTCAATGAAATCAAAATTTAGAAATGTAAAACTTTGAAAGAATTGCCTTTCTGTGCGTAGAGTTGCGCATGCGGATTTGTCGCCGCGGCCTTATGCTTTGCGTCCGTTGTACCGCTCGCCTGTAGTGCCCCTCGGGGATCGTGCGAGGATGCGAAGCCAGACACTGAGGGGGTCGGTATGACAGGACAGTCTGACACTTCTATAGCATATGCGCTTACGCACGCCATTCGCTCTTTGCTGACGCTGGCGTCCGGAGCGTTCCGGGTGCCGTATGTCCGGCTGCAGCTTGAAAACAACGTCTGGGAAACGGAAGTCGGCGCGACGCTTCGGCTCGACACGGCCGTACTCGACGCCCAGGTGCAGGCGCGACAGGCGCCGTTGGTGCTGGAAGATGCCGACGAGGCCGGAGGGCCTCGGTTGCGTTTCTATGCCGGGGTGCCGGTGGGTGAAGATGGGGTGCTGGCGCTGGCCGACGTGCGGCCGCATCGGTTCGGGCCCGAGCAGCGGCTGCATCTGGAGATGCTGGCCGAACTGGTCGTGCAGTTGTGGCAGCAGGAAAAAGAGCGGCGGCGCCAGCTCCACTTTGAACGCCTGCTCCGGCAGAAGGCGACCATTCTGGAGCGCATTGCACGGGGAGCCCCGCTGCAGGCAGTTCTGGAAGAAATTGCCCGCTGGATCGAGGCGGAGAGCACCTCCAGGGCCCTGGTCTCCATTCTGATGCTGCGGGGCGATCGCGTCTATCACGGGGCGGCGCCAAGCCTTCCCGAAGCTTACCGCCGGGCGATCGACGGACGGCAGATCGGTCCGGCGGCGGGCACGTGCGGTACGGCCGCCTATCACCGCACCGAGGTGATCACCGAGGACATCGCCACCGATCCCCGATGGGTACCCTACCGGGCGTTTGCGTTGGCGCATGGCTTGAGGGCCTGCTGGTCGACGCCTGTGCTGGCGTCCGACGGTACGGTGCTGGGCACCTTCGCGCTCTACTACCGGGAGCCACGCCGGCCGGACGCGCAGGACCGCGAGCTGGTCGCACTGGCCACGCATCTGACCGCCGTGGCACTGGAGCGGGCCCGCCAGCAGGAGTTGCTGCAGACGCGCGAGCGGCAACTTACGGCCGTGCTCGAACAGGCCGGCGACGCCATCCTGCTGCTGGACGCCGCGCAGCGCATTACGCTCTTCAACCAAACGGCCGAGCGGCTCTTTGCCTGTCGGGCCGCCGACATCCTCGGACAGCCGGCCACCCACCTTCTGCCGACACTGTCCGAAGTGCCGGCTACGACCGACGAGCCTGTTCGGCTCGAGGCCGTCCGGTGCGACGGCACGCGTTTTACGGCCGAACTGTCGCGCACGACGCTGACGTCGGAGGTCTCGGCCGAAAGTCTGCTGATTGTACGCGATCTGACCGAACGCCTGCGCTACGAGGCCGAGCTGATCCGAGCGCGCGAGGAGGCCGAGGCCATGAGCCGGCTCAAATCGACGCTGCTCACCAACCTGAGCCATGAACTCCGCACGCCGCTCACGACGGTGATCGGCTTTGCCGACGTGCTCCGCGAAGAAGCCGCGCCCGGCACGCTCTTTCACGAATTCGCGCAATTGATCGCCGATGGGGGACGACGGCTGTTGCATCTGCTGGAGGAGGTCATGGATCTGGCGCAACTCGAAGCGCAGACGCTGAAGGCCGGCCAGGAACGCCTGCTTCTACCCGAGCGTCTTCGACCGCTGATGGCCACCTACCGGGCGCGGGCCGAGCAGAAGGGATTGAAGTTTCGGGTGCAGCAGGCGCCTGGTGTGGCGGTCTGGGCCGACCCGGATCTGCTCGAACGTGCCGTCGAGCACCTGCTGGACAACGCCGTCAAGTTTACCGAGCAGGGCAGCGTGACCGTGCGCTTCCGTCGCGCAGGTAATCAGGTGGGGATCGTGGTCGAGGACACGGGTCCCGGTATTTCCGAGGCGGCACTTCCGCATGTGTTCGACGAGTTCTGGCAGGCTTCCAGCGGCATCGGCCGCACGCATGAAGGGCTGGGGCTGGGACTGGCCGTGGCCCGGCGCTTTGTGGAGCTCATGGGCGGCCGGATCGAGGCCGAGAGCACGCCCGGGGAGGGCAGCCGGTTTACGATCTGGCTGCCTGCAGCGCCTCTTACCGCTCCGGTGCCCCGGTCGTGAGTCGTGAAGACATGGGCTTCAGGAGATGCCGCGAAGGGTTTGGAATGTTTCTGGTACGAAACGCAGTGAAGAGATCGCTCCATAACGTGCCTTGTGCCTGTGCCCATCGGTGCGCTTTGAACGCAGGAATTGTCCGTGCAGGAATGCTTAACGTTCCCAGAAGCGTCGAACGCCCAGTTGGTCCAGGGCGGGATCCCGGCTCACCAGAAGCAATTGCTCGGTAAGCGCCTGGGCTACAAGGGCCCGATCGAATGGGTGACGGTGTTCATGAGGAAGCGCGGCGGCTTTCAGCGCATGTACCGAGGTGAAAGGCAGCGATTGAAAACCGTAAGTCTGAATCGTGGTCTCAAACGTTCTGATCAGACCCTCGGCTGCTGGAAGACGCCCCAGGTAAAATTTGATACCGAGTTCCCAGGCGCTGATTGCCGAAACGAAGACTTCATTGCTTCGGTCTCGGAGAAGCCGTAACGTAGATGCCGGGATGCATTCGGGTTCGGTATCGTACCAGAGCAGCACATGCGTATCCAGCAAGAAACGCATCAGCGATAAAATGCCTGAAGGGTTTCCGGATCAACGCCTTCCAGCGAAGCGGTTACTTCTTCGGCGGTGAGTTTGCGTCGATGCAGCGCTACCGGACGCATTTCGGGTTCGTCGTGCTGAATCGGTACCAGCCGCGCTACTGCTTTACCCCGACGCGTCAGAATAATTTCTTCGCCCTGCAGTGCCCGTTCTACGAGCCGGGAAAGCTGTGTGCGGGCTTTTTGCAAACCGATTCGCATGGCATCGTTGCACTTTTCCCTTCCACAGGACGTAAAGTGCCAATCTGAGTTCCTGTACATTTCACGCGGCGTCGGCGTGGGCGGCCGGGTCGTAGGCCAGGCGTGGAGCCAGCCAGCGTTCGACTTCCTCGACGGTCATGCCCTTGCGTCGGGCGTAGTCTTCGATCTGGTCCCTGCCTAGGTGTCCCACGTTGAAGTACGACGCTTCGGGATGGGCCAGGTAGTAGCCGCACACGGACGCGGCCGGGTGCATGGCCAGATGCTCGGTGAGCTGAATGCCTGTGTGGCGTTCGACTTCCAGCAGTTCCCAGAGCGTCCACTTCTCCGTATGGTCGGGGCAGGCCGGATAGCCGGGGGCCGGACGAATCCCGCGGTAGCGCTCGGCGATCAGCTCTTCGTTCGTCAGCCGTTCGTCGGGCGCGTAGCCCCACAGTTCGCGCCGGACGCGCTCGTGCAGCAACTCGGCGAACGCTTCGGCCAGGCGATCGGCCAGCGCTTTGGCCAGAATGGCCTGGTAGTCGTCGTGGGCGCGCTCGAAGCGGGCCACCAGTTCTTCGAGCCCGTGGCCGGCCGTCACGGCGAAGGCTCCGATGTAGTCGGCACGGCCGCTCTCGACAGGTGCCACGTAGTCGGCCAGCGAACGGTTGGGCTGGCCCGCCCGCTTGGGGGTCTGCTGGCGCAGGAAGTGCAGCACGGCCCGCACCTCGCGTCGCGCTTCGTCGGCGAACACGAGCACGTCGTCGCCCCGACTGTTGGCCGGAAACAGTCCGACGACGCCGTGCGCCTGCAACCAACCGTGCGCGATGATTTCGTCCAGCAACCGGTTGGCATCGGCAAACAGCCGTCGCGCCTCGGGACCTTTTTTCGGGTCGTCCAGAATGCGCGGATACTTGCCGCGCAGCTCCCAGGCCTGGAAGAACGGCGTCCAGTCGATATAGCGCCGAATCTCCGCCAGCGGATAGTTGCGGAAGATAGTCAGGCCCGGACGGTTCGGGCGTGTAATCGGCACGGCCGCCCAGTCGCACGTGAAGCGGTTGGCCCGTGCCTCTTCGATGGTCAGCAGCTGCTCGTCGGTGCGGCGACCGTGGCGCCGTCGGATCGCCTCGTACTCCTGGCGGATTTCTTCCGCGAAGGCATTGCGACGGTCAGGATCGACGAGGGCACTGGCTACCGGCACGGCCCGCGAGGCGTCGAGCACATGCACGACGGGCGCATGGTAGCAGGGATCGATCTTCAGGGCCGTGTGCACCTTCGAGGTCGTAGCGCCGCCGATCAGCAGCGGCGTGTCGAAGCCGGCCCGCTCCAGCTCGCGGGCCACGTGCACCATCTCGTCGAGGCTCGGCGTGATCAGCCCGCTCAGGCCGATCAGGTCCACCCGGTGGCGGCGGGCTTCTTCGAGGATGCGGTCAGCGGGCACCATCACGCCCAGGTCGATCACCTCGAAGCCGTTGCACTGGAGCACCACGCCCACGATGTTCTTGCCGATGTCGTGTACGTCGCCTTTGACCGTGGCCAGCAGGATGCGGGCTTTGGGCCGTGTGTCGCCCAGTTTCTGCTTTTCGGCCTCCAGGAACGGTACCAGATAGGCCACGGCCTTTTTCATCACGCGGGCGCTTTTGACCACCTGGGGCAGGAACATCTTGCCTGCGCCGAACAGGTCGCCCACCACGTTCATCCCGTCCATGAGCGGCCCTTCGATGACGGCCAGCGGCGAGCCGTATTTCTGGCGGGCTTCCTCGACGTCTTCTTCGATGAATTCCGTGATGCCTTTGACGAGTGCGTGGCGTAGCCGCTCCTCGACGGGCGCCTGGCGCCAGGCCAGCGTTTCGGACTCGGCGGCGTCGGTGGCCGATTGCGTCAGCGTCTGGGCCAGCGCGATCAGGCGCTCGGTGGCATCGGGCCGGCGGTCGAAGAGCACGTCTTCGATCCGCTCACGCAGCTCGGGGTCAATTTCCTCGTAGACGCCGAGCTGACCGGGGTTGACGATGCCCATGTCCAGGCCGGCCTGAATGGCGTGGTAGAGAAAGATGGTGTGCATGGCCCGGCGGACCGGCTCGTTGCCCCGGAACGAAAACGACAGGTTCGAGATGCCGCCCGAGACGCGCGCGTAGGGCAGGTTCGCCTTGATCCAGCGCGTGGCCTCGAGAAAGTCGATCGCGTAACGGTTGTGTTCCGGAATGCCGGTGGCGACGGCGTAGATGTTCGGGTCGAAGATGATGTCTTCGGGGGGAAAGCCGACGTCTTCGGTCAGGATGCGGTAGGCGCGGCGGCAGATTGCGATGCGGCGTTCGAGCGTGTCAGCCTGGCCTTGCTCGTCGAAGGCCATCACGATGACGGCCGCCCCGTACTGGCGCACGCGCCGGGCGCGTTCCTTGAAGACCTCCTCGCCGTCTTTGAGTGAGAGCGAGTTGACCACGCCCTTGCCCTGCAGGCACTTCAGCCCGGCCTCGATCACCTCCCACTTCGACGAGTCGATCACCACAGGCACGCGGGCGATCTCCGGCTCGGCGGCGATCAGGTTCAGGAACGTGGTCATGGCCTGCACGCCGTCGAGCAGGCCCTCATCCATGTTCACGTCGATCATCTGGGCACCGTTTTCCACCTGCTCGCGGGCCACGTCGAGCGCCTCTTCGTAGCGGCCTTCGCGGATCAGGCGGGCAAAGCGGCGCGAGCCCGTGACGTTCGTGCGCTCGCCGATGTTGACGAAGTTCAGATCGGGGCGAAAGACGAGCGGCTCCAGTCCCGAGAGGCGCAGCGTGCGCGGCACCTCGGGAATGCGGCGGGGTGGAAGGCCTTCGAGCGCTTCGGCGATGGCACGGATGTGTTCGGGTGTGGTGCCGCAGCAGCCGCCGGCCAGGTTGAGCCAGCCTTCGCGGGCGTAATCGGCCAGCTGCGCGGCCATGTACTCGGGCGTTTCGCGATACTGGCCGAGTTCGTCGGGCAGGCCGGCGTTCGGGTAGAGGCTGGTGAAGACGGTGGCCACGCGGGCCAGTTCCTCGATGAACGGACGCATCTGGCCGGAGCCGAGCGCGCAGTTGAGTCCCACCGAGAGCAGGTGCGGCATATGCGCAATGGAAATCCAGAAAGCCTCGGGCGTCTGGCCCGAAAGCGTGCGGCCGCTCTGATCCACGATCGTGCCCGAGACCATGACGGGCACGGCCCGGCCCCGCGCCCGGAATTCCTCCTGGATGGCGAACAGTGCCGCTTTGCAGTTGAGCGTGTCGAAGACGGTTTCCACGAGCAGCACATCGACGCCGCCGTCGAGCAGCCCGCGCACCTGTTCCCGGTAGACGGCCACCATCTCGTCGAAGGTGACGGCCCGGTAGGCCGGATTGTTGACGTCGGGCGAGATCGACAGCGTCTTGTTGGTGGGGCCGATGGCACCGGCCACGAAGCGGGGGCGTTCGGGGGTGCGACGCGTGAATTCATCGGCGACTTCGCGGGCCAGGCGCGCAGCCGCCACGTTGAGTTCATAAACCAGGTGCTCCAGGCCGTAGTCGGCCTGCGAGATGGCGTTGGCGTTGAAGGTGTTCGTCTCGATCAGGTCGGCCCCTGCTTCGAGGTAAGCGCGATGGATGTCGCGGATCAGCTCGGGCTGAGTCAGGACGAGCAGGTCGTTGTTGCCCCGCAGCGGATGCGGATGATCGGCAAAGCGCGCGCCGCGGAAGTCCTCTTCGGCGAGGCGATGGCGCTGGATCATCGTGCCCATCGCCCCGTCGAGGATCAGAATCCGCTCCTGAAGCAGGCGGGGTAGGGTATCGAACGAGATAGACATGGCAAATCGCTTTTATGCGCGTAGCCCGGGGCTCAAGGTAACGAATGACACGAAGAAGGGTTCAGAAGATAAAACGCCGGAATTCTGGCTAATGGATGCCCATCGATCCAATTAGAAGTGCTGATTTTGCAATAGAGGTGATGGGTGCAGGATGTAAAAGCGTTTCTGGATCCCGGTTTCAGCCATGTGGTTTGAGCGGGTAGCTTCTGGCCCTTATTACAAGCATTAGCGGTAAAACAATGAGACGATGGCTTTTCGCAGGGGTGCTGTGGTTGGGAGCCGTGTGCGTGGTGGGGCAGCCGCTGTCCGATCCGTATGAGGTGGGGCGTTTGGTGTCAATGAAGGGACTTTTCGTGCTGGAGCGAGCCGACAGAACCGTTCTGGCAGAGAATCTGACGCTTGTGTCGCGGATCACGGACCTGACGTTTCTTCCGGATGGTCGGTTCGTGTTGGTTAGCGGAGGGGCTTCTCCGGAAGTAATCGTGTACAACGCCAGCGGACAGCAGGAACGCGTGCTGGGATCGAGAGGGCGTGGGCCGTATCAGTATGAGTCGGTGATGGGGGTGGCGGTGCATAAAGAAAATGTAGTAGTCTTCGACGGCGGTGGATTGAAGTTCATCGAGTATCGTCCCACGGGTGAGCCCGTGCGAGAGATTGCCGGGCTGAACGAGGGGATTGATCGGTTTCACTTCATGCCTTCGGGGCTGATTTTGATGTATCGTAAGGGAGGAGGGCAGGATGGCTACCTGGGGCTCTATGATCCTGGGCGCAAGGCCGTTGTACGGTCCTTCGGCAGGCGGACAGAGCTTCACAGGCTGCTGATGATGTACGCACACTCCGGGGGACTGGCGGTGCGGAATGATACGATCTTCTATGCAAGTCCTGCCGAACCCGTCGTGTATTATGTAGATCTGCGGACAGAAACGGAAGGCGCCATTCCCCTCCAGGATGCTGAATTCAAGGTACCGGAGTTGGAAGATCGTACCTATTCGTTCAATGAAATTCGAACCATTCTGTTTAATGTAAGCCGAGTGCGGGGTGTTTTCGCGCTTGAAGATGGACTGATCGTACAGACCGAACATGGGCGCTGGGAAGAAGGACGCCGTACGGTACTCCACATAGTAAGGGGAAGCAGATGGACCGATGCGTTTTCGATTGAAGGGACGTTGCGCAAGCGTCTGGGTGAAGCTGCCTGGGCAGCTCAAGGCAGCAGTCTCTACTTCATTTCGCATCAGGAAGATCCTACGGGCAGCGACGTGGTTCGTGTATTGGAACGCTGGGAGCTCCGAGTCCGCTGAATACTCTGATCTGCGTATGTCCTTTCAAAAAGGATATTTAAAGGGTTGCTGGTATATTCTCATGCTAGGCGGGTTATTCCCGGCAACAGGGCTAACCCGGCAGAAGGTTTATCGCGTAACCTGGCTGAGGAAAGGTTATCCGGTCCAGATTCAGCAGGTGCTTGACAGATTCGGCTTGCCGACACCGGACTATTATGCTGCGCTGGATTCCGGTATTGAAGAATTCGTTGTGTACTTCGGCCCGTTGGTGGCCAAGAGAAAAATGCTTGCTTGGTTCGCCGCTGTTCAGCATGATACCTTGGCGGCTTTTTCCTACGGAGTGCCTCTACACTGCGATTCAGATATTCGGCCTAAATGACCAAGCAGTCGGATAGAACGCGCACAGGCGCTATGCTTTGTCCTGACGTGAGGTTGTATGCTTGCGTCGCTGCTGCAGCCAGTGCTGGAGGGCGTGTTGACTTTCCTGAG
>WFPM01000167.1 GCA_015487635.1 Rhodothermus sp. | reverse complement strand
CCGAATGTCGCCTTCGGCTACGGCCCGCCAGTGTCCCGGACGTCCCACGTAGAGCGTGCGCACCGGACGCGCCATCGACGGCAGGCCCAGCACGGCCCAGCGCGTCGTGTCGGGGCTCAGGGCCAGATCGTCCACGTAGGCGACGGGCACCGCCAGCGTATCGCCGCGGAGCGAATCGGGCGTCTCCATCCGGCCGGCCATCGTGTTGTAGAGCACGTTCACGTGCCGCCGCCAGCGCTCGTAGAACATCCGGTACGAAGTGCCTGTAACCTCGCGAAACGCCGTGTAAAAATCGTGGACAGGCAGCAGCCCGAACCGCCGGGTGCGGTGCGCCAGGAGGCGGCGCAGCGCCGAGTCGCCCTGTTGCCAGGCCAGCCAGCGGCTCTGGGCGTGCCCCACGGCGTACATCAGGCGGCCGTTCCAGCGAGAGCGCCCGTCCTCGTACGAGAGTGCGTCGTCCAGCACGGCCGTGCGCAGCCAGCGCTCCCCCCGCTGCGCGTTCCAGGTTTCCGTCGTGTACTGTGCCAGTCCCTCGGTCCAGAAACGCGGCAGCGGCCGGCCGAGCAGCAGGTTCAGCCATGCGGGCCGGGTGCGCACGGCCTGGTAGTGAAACAGATGGGCCAGCTCGTGCGGCACCACCCGCTCGAGCCAGGGCGTGGTGCCCGTCCAAGCGTCCACGTCGTGGCCGTAGACCCAGATGCAACTGTAGCCCTCGCCCAGCGGTACGGCCAGCCCGTTGGCGATGTCGTCGGCGTCGGAAAGGTACAGCCGGGGTTTACCCTGCAGCTCGAACCCGAACCAGGCCGCCAGTGCCGTGTGGCTCGCCTCGGCAATGGCGGCCACCTGCAGGGCTACCGAATCCAGCGGGGCCGGATAGACGATGCGGAAATGCGCGCTTTCGAGCTGGCGCCAGGCGTGCCCGCCCGGTCCGCCGCCCATCAGATCGAAGCATTGCGCCCGGGCCACGCTGGCCAGCAGGCCGAGCAGCAAACAGACGCCGAGGCGACGACCCATCGCGCAGGTGTTCATTTCAGGCGGGCCACCCGCTCCAGGTCTTCTTCCTTGCCGGCCACGAAGAGCGTATCGGTGTCACGCAGCGGTACGTCGGGATCCGGCGGAATGTGAATCTGATCGCTGAGCACGTCGCGCACGGCCACGACCGACAACCCGTAGCGCTGGCGCAATTCGAGATGGCGCAGCGTCTTGCCCTCCCATTCATCGGGCACGGCCATCTCCTGAATACCGAAGCCCGTCCCGATGCGGAAGTAGTTGAGCAGCGCCCGGCCGGAAAGGCGGCTGGCCAGGTTCAGCGCCGACTCACGCTCCGGGAAGATCGTTTCGGTCACGCCCAAGCGATTCATCACGCGGGCGTGGTTGCGCGAGATGACCTTCACGTAGATCTCCCCGACGCCCAGGTCGCGCAGCACGAGCGTTGAAAGCACGCTGGCTGTAATGTCGTCGCCCGTCGAGATGATGCCCACGTCTACCTCGCGGACGCCCAGGCGTTCGAGCGTCTCCAGGTCGCGGCCGTCGCAGACCACCGCCCGCGTCACATGCGGGGCGATGCGATCGACGGCCCGCTCGTCCAGATCGATGGCCAGCACCTCGTTTCCCTCGGCGTAGAGCGCCTCGGCCACACTGGCGCCGAAGTTGCCGAGTCCGATCACAACAAAGCGTTTCATCCGACCACCACGTCTTCGTAAGCGTACCGAAACTGAGGCGTGCGGTGCCGCCGGATCGTCAACGCCGCGGCGAACGTCAGCGGTCCCACCCGTCCGATGAACATCAGCAGGATGATGATCCAGCGCCCGGCCGTCGAAAGCGACGGCGTCACACCCATCGACAGCCCCACCGTCCCGAAGGCGCTGTAGGCTTCAAACAGGTACTTCAGGAAGCTTCCCGGTGCCGTCACGCCATGTTCGATTTCGGTGGCCGTCAGCACGAAGCTTCCCAGCATGAGCACGGCCACGGCCACCACGAAAAGCCCGACCGCCCGCTGCACAACCTCGTGCGGCACCGAGCGGCTCCAACAGTTCGGGATCTCCTGTCCCCGGAGCCTGGAGATGGCCAGCAGTACGAGCAGCGCAACTGTTGTCGTCTTGATACCACCAGCCGTCGAACCCGGCGAGCCGCCCACAAACATGAGCAGAATGGTCAGAAAACTGGTCTGCTCGGTGGCCGCACCATAGTCGATCGTGTTGAAGCCAGCCGTGCGCGCCGTCACGCTCATGAACAGGCCGTTGAGCAGTTTCGCCCCGAATGGTAGGTCGGCCAAGGTGGCCTTCCATTCAAAAAACACGAAAAACATCCACCCCACACCGAGCAGCAGGGACGTCGTAGTCAGCACGAGGGGGGAGTGCAGCGACAGCCGGAAGCGCCGCCGCTCCCGGATCGACCGCCGCCACAGGTACAGCTCTTCGAGCGTCAAAAAGCCCAACCCGCCGACCACGATCAGCAGCATGACAACCATCAGCACGACGGGATTCGTGCGAAAGCCGACGAGCGAATCGGAGAAGATCGAAAAGCCCGCGTTGCAGAACGCGCTGATCGCATGAAAAACCGCCGGCCAGAAGGCGCCGCGCCAGCCCAGCTCGGGCAGAAACCCCAGGTAGAGCAGCAACGCACCCGCCGCTTCGATCAGCAACGTGAAGCGCACCACGTCGCGGGCCAGCTGGCGGTAATCGACGTGCGGTGCGGCCTCGACGGCACTGGCGGCCAGCGCCTGCTGGCGCAACGACAGCCGCCGTCCCAGCGCCACGATGAGGACGGTAGTGAACGTGATGATGCCCAGTCCGCCGAGCTGGATAAGCAGCAGAATGAAGGCCTGTCCCCAGACCGTGAAGTACGTGGCCGTATCAACCACGATCAACCCCGTCACGCAGACGGCGCTGGTGGCCGTGAACAGAGCATCCAGCCACGAAAGCGGCGCGCCGGTATAAAGGCCGGGCAGCGTTTTGAGGCCCAGCGTGCCCAGCAGGATCAGCAGCAGAAACGAGCCGACGAACAGTTGCGGGGGCGAAAGGCGGCGCCAGAAGCTTTCACGCGGGGGGTGCTTCGCCAGCAGGACGGACGAGCGCCGGGCCAACCACTTCAGACCGAGCATGGATGTTTTGCTGTCGGATCAGGCTTGCGCCAGGGCAAACCGGAAAGCCACACACCGGGATCCGCCATGATACGTTACTCCAGAATGGTACAGGTGCCCGTCTCGTAGGCTTCGCGGAGCGCTTCGGTGGCGTCGGCCCGGAACTGCTCGGGGCTCTGGTGGCGCTCCTGCAGCACGGCCACGCCGATGCTCACGCCGCCTTCGAGCCAGCCGCCGGCCTCGGCCAGCTGCGCCTGCAGTCGGGCCGCCCAGGCCTCCACCTCGGGCACCGGTGCTCGGTAGAAGACGCCGTAGGTCAGCTCGCCGAAACGTTCCACGCGTTGATCCGGAGCGCTTTCCTGAAGGGCCGCCTTCAGCGCCTGCTCGGCGGCTGCCAGCGCTACCGGCCCCTCGGCAGCAATCGCATCGGCCCGGTTCAAATGCACCAGCGCCAGCGCCAGCGGCTCGCCCCGACTGCGCGCCCATGTCATCTCCTCGGCAATGATCTCGCGACGCGGGCGATAGGCCCGGGCGGCTTCCTCCTTACGCGACTGCTGAAATTCCAGGATGGTGGCCAGCAGGCGCCCGAACTCCAGCAGGAGCGTCGAGGCCGAAAGCCGATCAAAGCGTCCCGGCTCCGGCGCATCGGCCACCAGAAAGTAAAGCGCGCCCTCGTGCGTAAAAGGAATGGGCGAAAGCGCCACCTCCGCCACCCGGGGCGGTGTCTTGGTGTAGTAGCCGAGCGCTTCGTACAGTTCACCGGTAACCTCGCGCACCGTGACGGGCCGGTCTACCATGCTGGGCGCCAGCAACGGCACCGGTGCCGTGAACGTCCAGCCGGGCGGCACCCCGCCCATCTCGCTGCTGATTCCCAGCACCCGGTATTCGAGTGATACGTCCTCCTGCACCAGCAGCGCCACGGTCTGGGCCTCCAGCGCGGCCCGCAGCGCCTCCAGACAGGGCGTCAGTACCGGATCGCGGGTCTCCGACGCGTCCGTCGGCTCTGATGTCGGAGAAGCCGCCTCCACGTCGGCCTCCGACGTCGCAGCAGCTTCCGCTTCCGGTATCGCTTCCTTCTCTGAGGACGCCAGCTCTGAAGCAGACGCTTTCGCAGTCGCCTCAGTGGTGAGTGTTTCGGAAGGATGGGTTCGCGGCCGGGGACGAATCTCCAGAATACCCAGCGATTGCAGCTCTTCTTCAGGCGAGGACGGAGGTGGCGGGATGACCACCGGCGGTTGTTTCCGACGACGGCGACGCAGCCATTCCACCAGCGCAATCACCAGCAACACCAGCAGCAGGACCGCTCCGGCCACGTAGAGCCACGGCTGGGACAACGTAAATCCCAGCAGCAATTCAACCAAGGAAAGCAGCCAGAGCATTGCCCGAATCATCGTTACACGCCCTTCTGGAGGCGACATAAAGGAAAATACAACG
Organism: Rhodothermus sp.; assembly: GCA_015487635.1. GTDB lineage: Bacteria > Bacteroidota > Rhodothermia > Rhodothermales > Rhodothermaceae > Rhodothermus. The sequence continues at coordinate 20,583 of WFPM01000167.1, read as the reverse complement.
GTCGCGAAAAATTATGCAATTTATTTCTACCAATCCCCGCGGTCAATGTGCACTGGTATGCAGCGGTTGTTCCACGTCGATCGTATCGACCTCCTCCGGCCAGGGGATCTCGGGGAGGCGGAACGGCAGGTCTTCGTCCGGCGGAATCGGGTTGGGTTCCGCCCAGAGCACCCCGCGCGGCGTCTCAACGATCACGTAGTCGCCGGCCCGTCCGCGCACGTACGAGCTATCGAGCGGCACCTTGCCGTAAGGTGTGTCGAGCACATACTTCGGGATGGCAAAGCCCGTCGTGCGTCCCTGTAGCGCCCGCATGATGGCCATGCCCTTTTCGATAGGCGTGCGGAAGTGGGCGGTGCCACCGATGAGCTGCGCCTGGTAGAGGTAGTAGGGCCGCACCCGCATGCGGACCAGCCCCTCGCAGAGCGCCTTCATCGTGGCAACGTCGTCGTTGATCCCGCGCAGCAGCACGGTCTGGTTGCCCACCGGGATCCCGGCCCGCAGCAGGCGATCGACCGCTTCGGCCGCATCGGGCGTCAGTTCTTTCGGATGGTTGAAATGCGTGTTGATCCACAGCGGGTGATAGCGTTCCAGCAGGCGACACAGCTCGGGCGTAATCCGATAGGGCAGCTTGACCGGCATCCGGGTCCCGATGCGGATGATCTCGACGTGAGGGATTGCCCGGAGCCGATCCAGAATCCAGGCCAGGTGCGTCTCGCTCAGCGTCAGCGGATCGCCGCCTGTCAGCAGCACGTCCCGGATTTCCGGATGCGCCGCAATGTAGTCGATGGCCGCCTGCAGCTCCGCCTTTCGCATCATGAAGGTGGCATCGCCCACCATGCGCTTGCGCAGGCAGTAACGGCAGTAGATGGCGCATTCGCTGGTAACGCAGAAAGCCACCCGGTCCCGGTAGTTGTGAATCAGGTTCTTGACGGGCGAGTGGGCCACCTCTTCGAGCGGATCCATCACGCCGATCAGGTCCGGCGCCAGCTCCTCCAGGCGGGGCACCACCTGGCGCCGGATGGGGCAGCTCGGGTCCTCCGGATCCATCAGGCGGGCGTAATAGGGCGTGATGTTCCAGCGAAAGACTCCGCGGGTGGCTTCGATCGCCCGGCGCTCTTCGTCGGTGAGATGGATCCACCGGGACAGTTCCTCGGCGGTATGGATGCGGTGGCGCATCTGCCACCGCCAGTTGCGCCATTCGGGATGGGAAGAATCAAAAGGAGGGCAGGCCATACGTGCTCGTCCCCGCAGTTTCGATGCCAGGTCTTCAGGCCAGGCCCAGACGCCGGAGCCCGCGTTGCAGGATCTCGGCCAGAAAGTCCACGTAGGGCCGCTGCATCAATTCCGCAAGGATGGCAAACGTTCCGTCCGGCGCAAACGTCGGAAGCGGGTTGATCTCCAGAAACCAGGGCTTACCCTCGCGATCGACGCGGAAGTCCAGTCGGGCAAAGTCGCGGCACTGGAGCTTTTCGTAGACGCGCACGGCCAGTTGTTGCAGGCAGTGCTCCAGCTCGTTGGTCAGCGGCACGTAGGGCGCCGCTTCGAGTGCGGCCGCCGGCTTCATGCCGCGATGCTCCAGCGCGTGCAGTCCGATGCCCGTGGTGGTTTCCACCGCCCGCTGCAGCACCGGCAGCGGTTCGGGCGGATTGTTGCCGATGACGGCCACGGTAAACTCACTCCCTTCGATGAACGGCTCCACAATCACCTCCTGGCGGTAGGTCGCCGTCAGCCAGGCCACCTGCTCGCGCAGCGCCTCCAGCGAATGAACCTTAGAGGCGGCCGTGATCCCTTTCGAGGAACCTTCGTACCGGGGTTTCACGAACAGCGGAAACGGTCCGGGCAGATCATGCGGATCGACGGCCTCGGGACCGGCATAGGTCCGGTACGGCGGCGTGGGCACCCCGGCGGCTGTGGCCAGATCTTTGGTCCAGGCTTTGTCGAGGCTGAGCGAAAGCGTCAGCGGATCGGAGCCGATGTAGGGAATCCCGGCCATTTCGAACAGCATGGGCGCATAAGCCTCACGGTTGCGGCCACGAGCCCCTTCAGCGATGCTGATGCCACAGTCGATCCGCAGATCCGGTAGTTCGACCAGCAGATCGTAGGCCGTGCCGATCCGGACAGGCTTATGGCCCAGTTTGCGGATGGCCGCCGCCAGCACATCGACCGTCTCCGGCGGCTCGTTTTCGGCGTCGGCGTCCGGCGGCTCACCGACCTCCCAGGGATAGTCGTCGAACAGATCGTAGACGATTCCGATCCGCATGAGCCCGTTGGGATGCATGGTCCGTGTATTCAAAGACGCCACACTACGCCTCGGTTGATTTTTGGCTCCCGACCGATGAGGGATAAAATTGCACCGTTCACCATCCTCCCTTTGAATTCTTTGCAGGAATTTTTTATTGTTAGCACTAAACAAACGTTCACCTGCTCTGCAAGTACCATGCGCATCGTAACAGGGGCTGTGCTTCCGCGTCTTCGGAAGCGTCTTCTCGTCGGACTCTGCAGTTTGCTGCTGAGCCTGCCCGCGCTGGGACAGGGCTTTTCGTTGAATCCGCCGGGCACCTGCACGCTCGGACGCGGCGGCACCGGCGTGGCCCAGCCGTGCGCGGACGGCTCGGCCGTGGCCCTCAACCCGGCCGGGCTGGCGCTGATCAACCGGCTGGCGGTGTCCTCCGGTGCCACCCTCTATCTGAGCCGCGGCAGCTTTACAGACGACTACACCGAGCAAGAAACGCGCCTGAAGGAGCAGCCCGTGCTGGTTCCGCACCTGTTTGCCGCCACACAGGCCGCGCCGGATCTGACCGTGGGCTTCGGCGCCTACATGCCCTACGGTCTGGAACTCCAGTGGCCGCGCACCTTCGAAGGAAGCTTCGTCAGCTACCGGACGCGCATGCAGACCACCTACCTGCAGCCCACGCTGGCCTATCGGCTTTCGGATCGGGTCATGGTAGGCGCCGGACCCGTGTTAGCCGTCAGCACCGTCGCACTCTGGCAGCAGCTCGATCTGTCACAACAGGAAGCGCTGCCCGGCGTGCCCTTTGCCGCGCTGGGCATTCCGGTGGGGACCTCCTTTGCGAACGTGAAAATGGAAAGCGACGAGGCATACGGCCTCGGCGGGCACGTCGGAATGCTCATTCAGGTGACCGAGCAGTTCCGGATCGGGCTGCGCTATCTGAGCGCCATCAAACTGAACTACTCAGGCACGATCCGCTTCAGCCCGCTTTCGACCGGCATCATCATTCCGGCAACGGTTGAACTGAGCGGCCAGACGATCCCGGCCGGTACGCCCCTCGACGTGGTGCTGGCCAGCCTGGGCGCCTACGACAGGCTGACCGACCAGGAAGCAGAAACTGAGCTCACTATGCCCGCCCAGTTTGCCGCCGGCTTCAGCTGGCAGGCCACGCCGGAGCTGACGCTCCTGTTCGACTACCAGTGGACGGGCTGGAGCGCATTTAACAAGTTTACCATTGAGACGGAAGGAGGTGGTAGTATCGAACGCATTCAGGACTACCGGAACACCCACACGCTTCGGACCGGCCTGCTCTTTCAGGCCAGTCCGATTCTGGAGGTACGTCTGGGCTACACCTACGCCCAGGGTGCCGCGCCCTCGAAGACCGTTACCCCGCTGCTGCCCGATGCCAACCGCAACCTGATCATGCTGGGCACGGGCTGGCGGCTGGGGCGCGGCGTGGTGCTGGACCTGGCCTACCAGTACGTCCGGCAGGACGACCGACGCGGTCGCGTCGTCGATCCCGCGCCGGGCACCGAACCCACGCCGGCGCTCAACAGCGGCCTCTACCAGATCGGTGCTCATGTGGCCTCGGTGACCGTCAGTGTCTCGCTTTAACCCCGGACCATCCAGGCAAGCCATCACCATGAATCGCAATCGCTGGCACATGACGTTTCGACCGCTCCGCTGGGGGCTGTTTGGCCTGCTATTGCTCGCCCTCGGCTGCCAAGACGAAGGGTTATTACCCCCGGAACCCACCGGCGGAACGCTGTTCGCCCGCTACGTGGCCATCGGCAACAGCATCACAGCCGGCTATCAGTCCGGCGGCATCAACGCCACGTTGCAGCAGCAGGCCTATCCGGTATTGCTGGCCAGGGCGATGGGCACCCCCTTCAACCTGCCGCTGCTGCGCGATCCGGGCTGCCCGCCGCCGCTGGTCAACATCCTCACGGGCGAGCGCCTGGGCGGTCTGCCCGGTGACTTCTGCGCCTACCGACAGGTACCGCCGCCGCGCATCATCAACAACGTGGCCGTGCCCGGCGCCAAAGTGATCGATGTGCTCACGAACTTGGGCGAGGGCACCTCGGCCAACACGCTGACGCTGCTCTTGCTGGGTGGCCGCACCCAGCTCGAAGCTGCTGCCGAGGCGCACCCGACCTTCGTGTCGGTCTGGATCGGCAACAACGACGTACTCGGCGCCGCCATCGCCGGCAACACGGCGCTCATCACGCCGGTAAACACCTTCCAGCAGCGCTACACACAGATGCTGAATGAACTCCAGGCGATGGGCGTGCAGGGCGGTCTGCTCATCGGTGTGGCAAACGTGACGGTCATCCCCCATTTCTCGCCGGGCATCGCCTACGCGCAGGCCGAGCAGGCCGGCGCCTTCCCCCCGACGTTCGACGTGGCCGACAACTGCGCCACCACCGGCGCGACGGCCCTCGTGCCGTTCTCCTATGCCTTCGGCGAGCTATTGGCCGCCGCCATGCAGGGCCAGGCCGTCACGCTCGACTGCGTAAACGACCCGCGGATGCTTTCGCCAGACGAGACGGACACGATCGTCCAGACCGTCCAGCAGTACAATGCGTTCATCCAGCAGCAGGCCGATCAGATGGGCTGGGCGTATCTGGACCCGAACGTCAAGCTGCTCGAACTCAAAAACCAGGGCCAGATCCCGATCTTCCCGGACGTAAACAGCAGCGAGCCGTTCGGGCCCTATTTCAGCCTGGACGGTGTACATCCCAGCGCGGCCGCCCACCGGCTGGTGGCGCAGGAGGCTGCCGCAGCCATCAACGCCGTCTATGGCACCAACCTGCAGGTGCAATAAGGACGGACAACCCGGACGTGCAGGAATTCCCCCGGCCTCCTCTGAGGCCGGGGGTTTTGTTTTCGGTAGCGATTCTTCAACCGGAGCGTTTCAATTGACGAAAGGGCACGTCCGTAATTTAACGGCGAACGACTTCCGGAAAACAGCCTGCTGGTGCCATGCTTCAACGTCGCGTTGTCGGACTCGTCGGTACCGGTCACGTCGGCGTGGCCGCCGCCTACGCCCTGTTCATCAAGGGACTGGCCAGCGAGCTGATTCTGATCGACAAAGATGCCCACCGCGCCGAAGGCGAGGCGATGGATCTGATGCACGGCCAGTCGCTCGTGGGCAGCATGACCGTGCGGGCGGGCACTTATGCCGATCTACAGGAAGCGCAGATCGTGATCATCAGCGCGGGCGTAGCGCAGCGCCCTGGTGAAAGCCGCCTGGCCCTGCTCAACCGCAATGCCGAGGTCTTCCGTGAAATCATCGGCGAGCTGGACCGCCATGCACCGGACGCCATTCTGATCGTGGCGACCAACCCGGTGGACATTCTCACCTACGTGGCGCAGGAGCTCAGCCGGCGCCCCGCCGAGCACATCATCGGAACGGGCACACTGCTCGACACGGCCCGCTTCCGGGCGCTGCTGGGCCAGTACTACGGCGTCGATCCGCGCTCGGTCCATGCCTACATTCTGGGCGAGCACGGCGACTCGGAGGTGGCCATCTGGAGCCAGGTGGCCATCGGCGGCCAGCGCATTCTGAATCGCACCGTGCTGGGACGCCCCTTCGATCAGGAACGCATGCAGCAGATTTTCGAGGAAGCCCGCCGCGCGGCCTATGCCATCATCGAACGCAAGGGGTACACGAACACGGCCATCGGCGTGGTCATTGCCCGCCTGGTCGAGGCCATCCTGGATGACGAAAAAAGCGTGCTGCCCGTGAGCGTGCGCCTGAACGGCGAGTACGGTATCCGGGACGTGTGCCTGAGCATTCCCTGCGTGATCGGCCTGCAGGGCATCGAAGGCCGGGTGCTCCCCGAGTTGGCTTCGGACGAACTGGAAGGCCTGCGCCGCTCGGCCGAAATCCTGCAGCAGTCACTGCGTGCGCTTTCGCTGCAGCGGCCCACCGCAAACTGGGAACCTTCGAAGAAAAGCGCGAATTTCTGAGAAAGCAATCCACGCCGTCATGGACGCATGGCGATTCTGACCGTACCGAAAGTTCTGCGCGAGAAACTCGGCGACGACGGCGTCGAGGCGCTCATCACGCTTCTGAACGAAGCAGCCCATCACGAACGCGACAACCTGCTGGGCATTCTGGAGGAACGTTTTGAACGGCGGGTGGCGGAGGAGGGCGCCCGACTGAATCAACGAATTGCGGAGGAAGTGGCTCGGCTGGAGGTATTGCTGGCCGAGACAGAAAAACGGTTGGATCAACGCATCACCGAAGAAGTAGCCAAACTCCAGCAGCAGATCGCGGCCGTAGATAACCGCATCACCGAAGAAGTAGCCAAACTCCAGCAGCAGATCGCGGCCGTAGACAATCGGATCACGTCAGAAATGGCAAAGATGGGCGAGCGCATTGCAGGTGTCCGGGCGGACCTGATCCGGTGGATGTTCATCTTCTGGGTCGGTCAGATCGGCACTCTCATCGCTCTTCTGTTCGCCTTTCTCAGGTAAACCCGACGCGTTCTGTTTTTCACCGGCGGCGGGGCACCCAGCGGCCCTCGCGGTAGACCTTCCGGATGTGTTCCAGCATGACACGGTCGATCTTGAGCGTGTCGCCCGCCGTCAGGTCCACAGCTTCGACGGCCGGTATGCGCATGTCGTAGTTTTCCCAGCCCATGAAATCGATCAGAATGCGCTGGAAGGTGGTATCGACCACACCATTGATGGGGCCATCGTAGAAGCCCCGGTCCTTCCAGATCTGCTGTAGTTCGCGGGCAATTTCCGGCGTAACGGGGATCAGGTCTTCAGGCCGCCCGGGCGTAAAGTACAGCTTATTCAGTTCGTAGAGCCGAATCAGCTCGTCGATGGGCCGGGGGTGGTCGTAGACGGAGATGTCGATGTAGTTGTCGAGCCCGTCGTAGCCGGCGCCTTCACGCACAACAAGCAGCGCGGCGCTCTGCTGTCCGCGCCGATCGCCGCCGGCTTCCTGTCCGGCCTTGAGGGCGGCCAGCAGGCGTTCGGCCAGCGGTCCCTGCGTCTCCTCAAAGGCCCGGGCCATGGCCACCACCGTTTCTTCCGAGACCAGGATGTTGCCCTGCGCCGTGTAGCCGTAGCCCGTGACCACATGGCCGGGCGTGGCGGCGGCCGGTTCGCCCGTGCGCTGGCCGACGCGGCCGCCGGCCCACGGAAAGCATTCGGTGCCCGTCCAGCTGGCCGCGTTCCCGTGGGCATCCACGATTCCCACCTGTCGGAGCTGACGTCCTTCGTCCTGCCGGAGCACGATGCGCAGCGCTTCCTCGGCCGTGGCCCCGTTCGCCATCAGCTCGAGCCCCTTCAGCGCATAGTCCAGTTCGGCAAAGCTCTGCGTGGCCACGGCGCCGACACCCGCCCGCGCCCATGGCACGATCGGCCGCACGTTCGGAAACTTCGACTGCACGGCCACGCCCAGCTCGCCCGTGGCCGGATCGTAGCCGACAATGGAAAACGTGGCCACCAGGGGCGTCCGATCTCCGGCCGAATGCATCGGTACGAAAATCAACGCCAGACCGCCCAGTAGTACCCCGAGCAACCGCAGGCCCACCCGCTTGCTCATCATGGCGCTATTTTTGCTTTAAAAATAGGGTGTTAGCTTTCTGCCCGAAAGTTCGCGCTTCGGCTGCAAAAAATCCAGCCCCAAACTTTGGCAGGGCCATCGCGTTCGCGCCCTGAAGGCCAACCCGGAGTGAAGCCATGAGGCGTGCGCTGCTGTTGCTGGGATTCCTGCTGGGCCTGGTGCCGCCCCTCCAAGCCCAGGAGAACTACACATTTCGCATTGCGGCCGTCAAGTACGGGGGTGGCGGCGACTGGTATCAGGCCGTCTCGCCGTTGCCTAACCTGCTGCGCTTCGTGCGCGAGCACACCAACATCGACGTGGCGCCGCAGGCCGACGTAGTCGAACTAAGCAGCGATCGCATCTTCCGCTACCCCTTCCTGTTTCTGACCGGGCACGGCAACATCGTGCTCACCGACGACGAGGCCCGTAGGCTCCGCCGCTACCTGGAAAACGGCGGCTTTCTCTACATCGACGACGACTACGGGCTCGACCCGTACATCCGCCGTGAAATGAAAAAAGTGTTTCCCGAACAGGAATTTGTCGAGCTGCCCTTCAGCCACCCCATCTACCACATTCACTTCGACTTTCCCAACGGCCTGCCCAAGATCCACGAGCACGATGGCAAGCCCCCACAGGGGTTCGGTCTGTTCCACAACGGGCAACTGGTCGTTTTCTACACCTACGAAACGAACATCAGCGACGGCTGGGAAGCGCCTTCGGTGCACGGCGATCCCCCGGAGAAGCGCGAGGCGGCCCTGCGCATGGGCACGAACATCCTGGTCTATGCGCTGACCCGACTCAAACCACCTACCTGAGGCGACGGCTATGCGGATTGGACTGGTGTTGCTGCTGACGGTGGCCGGGGTGCTGTACCTGTACAACCCGAAGCCCCGGGCGTTTGAGGAATACGTGCGAAATCGGGCCTCCGAGCACCTGCAGCGGGAGCTGGGCAGCTCGGCCATCGGCCGGGCTTTCGCCGACGCAGGCGCCGATCTGGCGGCCGTGCTGGCCCGAAAGGCTGCCCGGCGCAACAACTACTACCTGTGGAGCATTTATACCGTCGATCCCGACGGCGACGACGGCGAAAAGGACTACTGGCGTTTTCTGGGAATTGGCGGCCAGTTCTTTCTGATCGAGCGTCCCAAACGCTGACAAAACTTTTCGCACAGGGTGCGCCCACCAGATCCGGCGTTTTTTCGTATTTTGTTCGAGGGCACCCTGGTTGATCCAATCAATGAGCGAGTCATGTCGGTACTGGAGATTCAGGATCCGGAGGTCTTTCAGGCCATCCAGAAGGAAGTTGAGCGTCAGAACAACGGACTGGAGCTGATCGCTTCGGAGAACTTCGTCTCGCGGGCCGTGCTGGAGGCAATGGGCTCGCCGCTGACGAACAAGTACGCCGAAGGCCTGCCCGGCAAGCGTTACTACGGTGGCTGCGAGTACGTGGATATCGTCGAGGAGCTGGCGCGGGAGCGAGCACGCAAGCTGTTCCGGTGCGACTGGGTGAACGTACAACCCCACTCGGGTGCTCAGGCCAACGCGGCCGTCTATCTGGCCACGCTCAAGCCTGGCGACACGTTTCTGGGACTGGACCTGGCACACGGCGGCCACCTGACCCACGGGAGCCCGGTCAACTTCTCGGGCATCCTCTACCATGCCGAATACTACGGCGTGGAAAAAGACGGCCCGCTGGCCGGCCGCATCGACATGGACAAAGTGCGGGATAAGGCGCGTAAGGTGCGGCCCAAACTGATCTCAATCGGCGCCAGCGCCTACCCACGCGACTTCGACTACAAGGCCTTCCGGGAAATTGCCGATGAGGTGGGTGCCCTGCTGTGGATGGACATGGCGCACACGGCCGGGCTGATTGCGGCCGGGGTGTTGAACGACCCGATGCCCTACGCGCACATCGTCACCACCACCACGCACAAGACGCTGCGCGGGCCGCGCGGCGGCATGATTCTGATCGGCCGCGACTTCGACAACCCCTTCGGCATCCGGGCGCCCAAGAGCGGCCGCATCAAGAAGATGAGCGAAGTGCTCGACTCGGCCGTCTTCCCCGGCACGCAGGGCGGCCCGCTCATGCACGTGATCGCGGCGAAGGTGGTGGCTCTCGGCGAGGCGCTCAAGCCGGAGTTCAAGGAATACGCCCGTCAGGTGGTGCGCAACGCCAAGGCGATGGCCGAAGCCTTTCTGGAACGCGGCTACAACCTGGTCTCCGGCGGCACCGACAACCACTTGGTGCTAATCGACCTGCGCAATAAAGGGCTGACCGGCCGGGAAGCCGAAGCGCTGCTGGGCGAAGCGGGCATCACGGTAAACAAAAACATGGTGCCCTACGACGACAAGAGTCCTTTTGTCACCAGCGGCATCCGGATCGGCACCCCGGCCATGACCACGCGCGGGTTCAAGGAAGCAGAGTTCCGGCAGGTGGTGGACTGGATCGACCAGGTGCTCTCGCATCCGGGCGACGAGGCGCTCCGGCGTCGGATACGCCAGGAAGTGGAGGCGCTGTGCCGCCAGTTCCCGCTATACGACTTCGTGGTGGCCTGAGCCGGAACGCACCGGCCGGTTTGGGGTTTTCAGAGCGATCAAATTATTGGAGTTGGGCCCCGCCGGGGCCCGGATTCTGTAATGGCCATGGCAGAGCGTACCCTGAGCCCGTCGGCCTATGCCGACCTGGTCGATCTTGGACGCCGGCTCTACGCGCGGGCGCTGGTGCGTCGTGAGCAGGAGCCCATCACCGATCCGCGCGGCCAGCCCATCGGATGGCTGCTGGACACGCGGATCCCGATGCTGGAAGGCGACACGTTCCGGGAAGTCGGCCGGGTGCTGGCCGAACGGGTGCGCGCGCGGGGCGTCCGCCAGGTTGCCGGCTTCGGCTTCGGCGCTTACGCGCTGGTCTGCGCCATTCTGGCAGCGCCACCCCCGCCCGGCGCGCCGGAGTTGCGTGGCGGCTTCATCCGGGAGCAGCGCAAGCCCTACGGCCGCCACCGGCTGGTCGAAGGCCCGCTGAGCCGCGAGGAGCCCGTCGTGCTGGTGGACGACATCCTGAACAGCGGCCGCAGCGCAGCCCGGGCCGTAGCGCTGCTTCGTAGCGACGGCTTCGAAGTGTGCGGCGTGCTGACGCTGTTCAACTTCACCTGGAGCAGCGGCCGGAGCCGCCTGGAGGCCGAAGGGCTCTGGGTCGATTCGCTGCTGGACCTGAATCTGCGGGACGGACCCCGAAGCGCATCGGACTCGCTGTAGGTCCGCTGCGCGCTGTGCTGGAGTAAGCCATGAAACTGTTCGGATCGCGTAGTTCATCGCCGGCCACCACATCTCCGCTGCCCCCTGCCCAGGGTGACGGTGCGCCCTCGGGGGCTGCACCGGAGGCCGACATGGCCGAAATGTCTTTTCTGGATCACCTGGAGGAGCTACGCTGGCGCCTGATCAAAGGCCTGGCGGGCGTACTGGCGGCAACGATTCTCTGCAGCTTCTTCAGCAAATGGATTATCGACAACATCCTGCTGGGACCCACGCGCCCCAGTTTCTTCATGTACCGGGTCTTCGGCCTGGAGGCCAGGCCGCTGGAACTGCTCAACCGCACGATCACCGGCCAGTTCTTTGCCCACATCGGTACCATTCTGTTCGTGGGCGTCATCATCGGCTCGCCTGTGCTCATCTATCAGATCTGGAAGTTCATCGAACCCGGCCTGTATCCGCACGAAAAGCAGGGCATGCGCTTCGCCGCCGTCTTCGCCACGGGCTTTTTCATTCTGGGCGTGCTGTTCGGCTACCTGGTCATCACCCCCCTGGCCCTGCAGTTCTTTGCCAACTACACGATCTCCGAGCAGATCGTCAACCAGTTCGACATCACCAAATATTTCAACATGATCACGATGTGGGCCTTCGGGGTGGGCCTGCTGTTTGAACTGCCGGTGGTCGTGTATTTCCTGGCCAAGATGGGCCTGATCACGGGCGATGTGCTTCGCAAGGGCCGCCGCTACGCGCTGGTCATTGCCCTGGTGCTGGGCGCCCTGTTTACTCCGCCCGATCCGATCTCGCAAGTGCTGGTAGCCGTTCCTCTTTTATTGTTGTATGAATTGTCGATACATATAGCGACGATCGTAAGCCGGCGACGGGAAGAAGAACTGCGCCGTGCCCTGTACGGACCCTGAATCGCCATGAAGACGCCGCGACGCAACCTGGCGCCCCTGCTGCTGGTCCTGCTTCTGGGGCTGAGCATCGGGTTTGTTGCGCCTCGTAGCGACACATTTTTTGCGCTGCAGAAGCACTTCCGGATCTTCGGCGCACTCTACGAGACGTTGGTCACCGACTACATCGATCCGATCGATCCCGGCCGCCTCATGCGCAAGGGGATCGATGCCATGCTGGCCGAGCTGGACCCGTACACTACGTTTTTCGACGAGGCGGACCGGGGAGAGATCGACCTGCTGACCCGTGGCCGCTATGGAGGGGTCGGGCTGAACGTGGGCATCCGGAACGGCCGGCTCACGGTACTGGCCCCGATCGAAGGAGCGGCCGGCTACCGGCAGGGCATTCGTACGGGCGACATCATCACGCACATCGACGGTCAGCCCACCGACGGCCTGTCGCTGGAGACGGTGCGTCACATGCTGCGCGGTCAGCCGGGTACCACCGTCACGCTGACCATTGAGCGCGAAGGAGAGCCGCTGCCGTTGCAGTTCGTGCTGACGCGCGAGGAGGTGCAGCTCAAAAACGTGACGTATGTCGGCTTTCTGAACGACGACACGACGGAAGGTCTGGGCTACATCCGGCTGGCGCGGTTCGCCCTGGGGGCCGGCGAAGAGGTGCGGCAGGCTATCGAACAGCTCCGGGCGGCCGGCCCGCTCCGGGGCCTGGTGCTCGACCTGCGGGACAACCCCGGCGGCCTGCTGGAGGCGGCCGTTGAAGTGGCCGGGCTGTTCGTGCCCCAGGGCGCACCGATCGTCTCGACGCGCGGCCGCACGCCGGACCGCACGCGGGTCTACCGCAACGAATCGGCTCCGCTCTATCCCGATCTACCGCTGGTGGTGCTGGTCAACGAGCTCAGCGCTTCGGCCAGCGAGATTGTGGCTGGCGCCATCCAGGACCTGGACCGTGGTCTGATCGTCGGCACGAACACGTATGGCAAGGGGCTTGTGCAGATCATCCGCCCGCTTCCGTACAACACGGCGCTTAAGCTGACCACCGCCGCCTACTATACCCCCAGCGGTCGTAGCATCCAGGCCATCGACTACAGCCGACACGACGGCCACGGCCAGCTCGTACCCGACTCGCTGCGGCGCACCTACTACACCCGCAACGGTCGCGTCGTGCGAGACGGCCACGGCATTGAACCCGACGTGGTGGTTGCCCCTCCGGAGCCCGGCCCGCTCGAAGCTGTGCTGCGTCGCCAGGCCGCCTTCTTCTTCTTTGCCAACCACTACGTGGCCCGGTATCCGGAGCCGCCCACGCCGGACATCCGGGTGGACGATCGCATCCTGCAGGAATTCCGGGCCTGGCTGAACAGCCGGGACTTCGACTATCAGATCGCCGCCGAGCATACGCTGGCCTCGCTGGAGACGCAGCTGGAAGCGGCCGACTACACGCAGGCGCTGGTGGCGCTGCAAAACGTCCGCGACGCATTGGCCCGCGCGAAAAAGACAGCGTTCGAGCGCGAAGCCGATGCGCTCCGCCGTCAGATCCGCCAGGAACTACTGGCCCGCTACCTGCCGCCGGCAACACGCATGCGCTACCTGCTGGCCGACGATCCCGTGGTGCAGCGGGCGGCCGAACTGCTTCGTGACACCCGGACCTACGCGGCCCTGCTGTCGCCGAACTGATGCAACCTGCCTACCTGCTGCTCCTGCTGGGCATCGGGCTGCTGGGTGGCTTCCTGGCGGGCCTGGTCGGCATCGGCGGTGGACTTGTCTTTGCGCCCGTGCTTTTCTTTTACTTTCAGGCCATCGGCGTCCCGGCGTTGGTGGTCACGCCGCTGACGCTGGGGACCAGTCTGTTCTGCACGTTGCTGGCCTCGCTCAGCAGCGCCTGGTTTCAGTACCAGCGACAGGCCGTCGTGCCCGCCGTGGCACTCGGGGCCGGGCTGTTCAGCGCGCTGGCCATCACATTCACCACGCGCTACGTCACCACCCAGCCCTGGTACAACGGAACGGCCTTCCGGCTGGTCTTCGGACTTGTGCTGACTGCAGTCGCCCTGCGCATGCTGCGCGGTGAGGGACGCAATCCGGGCACCACGCCCACCTTTCGCCTGCGCTGGCCCGTGCTGGCGGGTGCCGGCACGGTGGCCGGCGCCGTGGCCGCCGCAGCCGGGGTGGGGGGCGGTATTGTGCTCGTGCCCCTGTACCACCGACTGCTGGGCCTGCCCATGCACCGGGCGGTCGGGACTTCCAGCGCTACGATTGTGCTGATTTCGCTGACGGGCATCCTGAGCTACGCGCTCTCGTCGCCAGCCGCTCCACCCGGCATGCCCACGCTGGGACACGTGGACGTACTGCACGGATTGCTGTTGGCCGTGCCCGCCATCGTCAGCGCCCGCTTCGGCGTGCAGACCGCCCACCGACTCCGCACCGTCTGGCTCCGCCGCATTTTCGCCGTGCTGGCCCTCTTCATCGCCGGCCGCCTGCTGCTGCAGGCGCTCGGTCAGCTCTTCTGAATCGAGGTTCGATCACGCCATCACCAGCACGGCAGCACCCTGAAGCTGTCCTTCCCGGAGCCGTCGGAGCGCTTCGTTGGCTTCCTCCAGCGGGAAACACGTGACCTCGGTACGTACGGGAATGGCAGGCGCCAGCTTCAGAAATTCCTCACCATCCTGGCGCGTCAGGTTGGCCACCGAGCGGATGACGCGCTCCTCCCAGAGCAGCCGATAGGGGAACGACGGGATGTCGCTCATGTGGATGCCGCCGCACACCACTACGCCGCCCTTGTCCACCGAGCGCAGCGCCTCGACCACCAGCGCCCCTACTGGCGCGAAGATCAGGGCGGCGTCGAGTGGCTCCGGCGGACGCTCCGTCGAAGCCCCGGCCCAGACGGCCCCCAGCTTCCGGGCGAACGCCTGCGCAGCCGTATCGCCAGACCGGGTGAAGGCGTAGACCTGCTGGCCACGGGCCACGGCCACCTGGATGATCAGATGCGCGGCCGCGCCAAAGCCGTACAGGCCCAGGCGTTCGACGTGCGGACCGGCCAGCCGGTAGGTGCGGTAGCCGATCAGCCCGGCACACAGCAGCGGCGCTGCATGCGGCGCATCGTACACGTCGTCGGGCAGCGGATAGCAGTAGTCGGCCCGGGCCGTGACGAACTCGGCAAAGCCCCCGTCGCGTGTGTAGCCGGTGAAGCGGGCATTCGGACACAGGTTTTCCTGGCCCCGACGGCAATAGCGGCACTTTCCGCACGTCTCGGCCAGCCAGGGTACGCCCACCCGGTCGCCCTCCCGAAAGCGGGTCACGCCTTCACCCAATCGCACTACCCGTCCCACGATCTGATGCCCTGGAATCAGCGGCAGTTTAGGCGCAGGCAATTCGCCGTCCACGATGTGCAGATCGGTACGGCACACGCCGCACGCTTCCACACGAAGCAGCACCTCGCCCGGCCCGGGTTCGGGCACGGGTAACTCGCGGAGTACCAGCGGACGTTGCGGGGCCTCCAGCACCATGGCCCGCATCGTGGCAGGAAGCGTGCGTGTCATGGCTGTCCTCAGTCCATCTGGGCCAGCAGTTCGGCGAAGACGGCGTTCGTCCAGCCGAAGCCGATCTCGTTCGACGTATAGCCGTAGCGCAACGCTACGTCGGAGCGGCGCTGCACCACGTCGTACTTCTCCAGAATCACGCCGGTTCGCTCGAAATCTTCCACGATCATCGACACGAACTTGGCCGTGAGCCGGTCGGCCGCCTCGTCGTAGCCGTAGCGACGAAGCCCCTCGACGGCGATCAGGTAGAGCGGCGCCCAGCCGTAAGGCGCGTCCCACTGACTCCCACTGATATGCATGCTGGTGAGCAGGCCGCCGGGCGCCTCCAGCAGATACAGGTTGGCCGCCACGCGGGCCGCCTGCTCGGGTGAGGCCATCCCCACCCAGAGCGGATAGAACGTGGTGGCGAACACGTAATCGCTGCGACGCCCCGTCCGGAAGTTGTAGTCGAAGTACAGGCCGCGCTCGGGATCCCACAGGTAGCGATCGACCCGTTCGCGCCGCGCCTCGGCCCGGGCGCGCCATACGGCGGCGGCCGTTGTATCGCCCATGATTTCGTGAATGCGGGCAAGGTCCGTCTCCATCCGGTATAGCAGGGCATTCAACCCCACCGGAGCATAGTGGATGATGTCCACACTGAACGGCCCGAAACGATTGGACGGATCGAAGCCCGACTCGCGCATTGAGCGGTCACCTTTGTAGAAAAGCGGCGTCAGCGAATCAGCCTCGGCCACGTAGTAGAGCGATTCATCGTAGGCCGTCACTTCGTGCGTGCGGTAGTATTCGCGGACGCGGTCGTAGTGCGTGCGGCCCTGCGCATCGCGCTCGCCGGCCACCACCTCGGGTGCCGGCCCTTCGCCCAGATCGTAGTAGCGCGAAAGCCCCGTCTCGCCAGCCAGATGGGGTGGCGTGGTCCAGTAGGCATAGTAGCGCTCGATGAGCGGGACGGCCGCGGCCAGCCAGTCGCGATCCTTCGTGTGCGCGTAAACGGCCAGCACCATCGCACTCAGGAATGGCGGCTGCGAGCGCGTCAGGTAGTAGGTGCGGTTGGCGTTGAGCACCTTGCCGTAGTGGCGCACCTGGTAGAGGTGGTTGTCCGTCATGGCCTTCGCCAGATCGATGCGTCCGTCGCGCAGCAGGCCCACGACGATGAAATAGCTGTCCCATCCGTACATTTCATTGAAGCGGCCGCCCGGCACCACGTAGGGTTCCGGCAGATAGAGCAGGCCGTGAGGGTGGATTTCGTCCAGATGGGCCACCGGGTCTTCGGGCAGCACACGCAGCACGATCTGCTGCAGCACCGAGTCGGGCAATTCATGTTGAAGCCGATGCCACACCGCCGCCGAGTCTTCCGTGGCAGCGATGTAGAGCGGCCAGGGCGTGCCGGGTTCGTGCTCGATCTTGGGGTCCTGCATGGCCGCCAGCAGGTCGCGGTGCGAGCGCGTCAGCACGTCCCAGCTCTGGCGAATGTAGGTGCGTACCGCTTCGATGCGCTCGGCCGAAGGCAGCGGCACAGAACAGGCCGCCCGGTCCTGCGCCCAAAGCGTCGGGACCAGGCCGAGCAGCAGAACGGGTAACCAGACGGCTCGAAATCGCATGGTCTGTTCCGGGGCTGGTTGTGCGTCAGTAACGTGCCGGCGTCCGAGCGGCTTCCAGGGCTTTCTGGATGAAGGCGCGCAGATCGTCGTTGGCCGTGGCCAGGTCTTCGTCGCGCAGATACATCATGTGGCCGCTGCGGTAGCCCTTGAAAAAGAGCCGGTCGCGCAGCTTGCCGCTCGGATCGAGCTGCCACAGCGTGTACTTGGCCGAAAAGTAGTCGGTCCCCCCGTCGAAGTAGCCGGCCTGCACCAGCACGTGCAGGTAGGGATTCTGGGCCATGGCGCGCCGGAGTTGCTCACCGGTCTCGTTCCCTTCACGGTTCCAGGGGCGCACGGGCCCGAAGATCCAGTATTCCAGGTCGGTGCGGAAGCCCAGCACCTCGCGC
The DNA here is from genome assembly GCA_015487635.1 of Rhodothermus sp. GTDB lineage: Bacteria > Bacteroidota > Rhodothermia > Rhodothermales > Rhodothermaceae > Rhodothermus. The sequence goes on along the minus strand of WFPM01000167.1, from coordinate 3,119 downwards.
AGGTAGTAGTTGATGGCCGGCGTGAAGGCATGATTCCAGGCGCTGAGTGCCGGATCGTGGTCAAAGCGTTCGCCGCCGGCCTGGCGGTCGACGCCCCGGTAGCGTGAGTCCAGCCGCCCGATGGTGAGTCCTTCATCCCGCAGCAGTGCTTTCCAGAAGACGTTGCGCGGCACGGCCAGGTTGTACTGGAGCACTACCTCCTCGGAAAGGCCGGCGTAGGTGGCCACACGGCTGGCGATCTCGCGGCGGCGCTCCGGCTCCAAGAAACCGCCCCGCACCAGCGCGGGCAGGTATTCCTCCACGGTGAATCTTTCTACCTCGGGCAGCAGCTCCTTCAGATCCCGCTGTTGCAACTCAGGCGCCAGCTTGCGGTGGTACCAGGCAGCCGCAGTATAGTAGGGCAGCAGCAGCGCCTGGCCTACCGGACCGTCCCGCTCGATGCCCAGGCCGGTGGGCGAGACCAGGATGACGCCGTTCAGATACATCCAGTGGCGCTCCTGCAACGCGCCGGCCAGTCCCGCCACGCGCGTCGTGCCATAGCTCTCGCCAATCAGAAATTTGGGGGAGCGCCAGCGATCATGTCGGCTCACCCAGGCCGCGATCCAGTCGGCCAAGTAGGTGACGTCTTCGTTCACCCCGAAGAATTGTCGCCGATCTACCGTATCGCTCAGAATGCGCGAAAAGCCCGTGTTGACGGGGTCCACATAGACGATGTCGGCCACGTCCAGAATGGAATGCGGATTTTCCTCGATGCCGTAAGGTTGAATCGGGAAACCTTCCGGATCGATGCGCACGCGGCGCGGGCCGGTGTAGCCGATGTGCATCCAGACCGAAGACGAGCCGGGTCCGCCGTTGAACGAGAAGATCAGGGGCCGTCGGGAGCGGTCCTGTACATCCTCACGCTCGTAGTACACGTAGAACATCGTGGCAATGGGCCGCCCCCATTTGTCCCAGACCGGCTGCATGCCGGCCTCGGCCCGATAGGGTATGCGCTGGCCCTTCACGGTGACCGTGTGGCGCGTGACGACGGTCGTATCGATCGGGGGCCGCCGGAGTTGCGCGGCGACCGGATTTACCAGATACAGGCCGATCAGGACAAGAAAGATGCGCCCTCCCATGGGAATTCCCTGTTTAAATGGACATCCGACGCCATTTCTGCTCAGCGCTAATATCTAAACCTCCTGTTTCTTTCGCAATGCGCACAAGATTCTGAGGTTACGGATCGTTTTCACAGGCAGCGGACACCTCAACCATTGATGCATCAGCCATGAAGCGAACAGGGTGGCACGCTACAATGCTGTTGCTGCTCTTTGCCTCCGCGGTTTACGCGACCCCGACCGATACGCTCTGGGCGCTGTCCGCTCCTTCCCATGCCCCGGACTTGAGCTCCAGAAAATTCGTATCCCCCGGAACCACCGCCCCGGCCATCCGTTGGGGTGGTTGTTAACGTTACTTTACACGACGTCACCTCCTGCGGTCTGGCCGCTTCCGGGTTGCTCTTCACGGGTACTGGGGGTTTCGGTTTGCCCTGCGCGAGGCGACACAACACCAAAGGTATCATGGCTCAACGAGGACGCGTCAAGTGGTTCAACATCGACAAAGGCTACGGCTTTATTGAACCCAATGACGGCAGCAAGGACGTATTCGTCCACCGCAACAACGTGCCCGGCCTTGGCTGGGACGAAGGGCTTCGCGAAGGTGAAGAGGTTTCCTACGAAGTCGAGCGCACGCCCAAGGGGCTCAGCGCGATGAACGTCGAACGCCTCTCGCGGTCGTCCGAACTGTTCTGAACACGCCCTCAACGCGTGACGATAAACGCCCGGTCTGCACAGGCCGGGCGTTTTTTGTTCAGGCCGATCTGTTTCGAATTCGTCAAAAAGCCTTTCGAACCTGTATCCGCTTCTCCCATTGATGTGTCATGCATGGTTGAATAAAAAGCGGGAGGCGATCATGGGACGTGTTCTGTTTGTCGTGACGAATCACAGCGAGCTGGGTAGCACGGGGCAGAAGACGGGTTACTACCTGTCGGAAGTGGCCCACCCGTTCCACGTGCTGCACGAGGCCGGCTACGAGATCGACTTCGTCAGCCCGAAGGGCGGCAAGGCCCCCATGGATCCGAAGAGCTACAAGCTGGACGATCCGATCAACAAGGCCTTCTGGGAAACGCACGGCAAGCGGCTGGATGAGACGCTGGCGCCCGAGCAGGTCGATCCATCCCGCTACGTGGCGATCTTCTACGCGGGCGGGCACGGCACGATGTGGGACTTTCCCGAAAGCGAGGCGATCGCCCGCATTGCCGCCAGCATCTATGAGCGGGGTGGTGCCATCGGGGCCGTATGCCACGGGCCGTCCGGTTTGATCCCGATCAAGCTGTTCAACGGACGGCCGCTCGTCGAAGGACGCCGGATCAACTCGTTCACGAACGAAGAGGAACAGGCCGTCCAGCTGGACAAGATCGTGCCCTTCCTGCTGGAGACACGACTGAAGGAGCTGGGCGCCATCCATGTGTCGGTGAAGAACTTCGCCCCCCACGTGGAGGTGGACGATCGGATCGTGACGGGCCAGAACCCGGCCTCGGCCGAAGGGGTGGGCCGTGCGCTCGTCGAAGTCCTGAATCGCCTGAGCGTGCCGGCCTGAGCACCGCATACCCGACCCGGCAGCCGGCCTTTTTGATTAAAAGCCGGGCAAGGCGAATCTCGCGGCCGTGCCCGGCGTTCGCCCACCGCAACGGCTCAAAAAACCGCACCGTCGGCCATGGAAGGTCCCGCGTTCGTGCCCGCCTACAACCGCCCGAAACAGCCGGGCATCTGGATGAATTTCGACAACACGGTGTCCATCTACCACGTGGTGGGCCCCGACGACTCGTTCGAAGACGCGGCCCAGGCGCTCTTTCGGCTGCTGCGCGAAGCCCAGGAGCGCTTCCCGGACTGGCCGCGGCTGCTTTTTCTGGACATTGTCGGACACGAAGGCGACCGGGCCGGCTTCGACGACGACTTCTTTGAGTTTCAGCAGGAGTTTCTGTTTTCGACCCTGGCACCGTTCGTGACGGCCCTCGACACGCCGCTGACCGGCCCGCTGCTCAACCCGGCCCCCCAGCGTAACGACCTCCCGGACCGGCT
>WFPM01000166.1 GCA_015487635.1 Rhodothermus sp. | reverse complement strand
GTGTAATCCGGCTGGAGTGCCAGATTCAACTCCTGCACTCCACTACGAATCTCCACCGACTGCTCCATGGTCCGATACCCCACGAAAGAAGCCCGCAGCGTGTAGGTCCCCACCGGAATGTCCACAATTTCATAATTCCCGTCGATGTCCGACGCCGCTCCACGCTGGAGCTCTACCAGTACGATGTTCGCGCCCGGAAGCGGTTCGCCAGTCTCGGCATCGGTCACGCGTCCCCGTAAAACACCCTGGGCCTGAGCCCATAGCGGCACCAGGAGCAGGAGCGCTCCGAGAACGGACGGAAGCTTTAGTCTTCTCATGGCCAGTATCGAGTTGGTGAGAATTGCAAAACGCCAGCAATTGTTTGAACGTGAATATATTTCTGATTCAATCTATCTTCTTGACTCAACGGCACAAAACGCAGGATGAACAGTGCCATATTCTTGTTGAATGGAAGCGCTTCTGGTGACGAACCTTCCAAAGCACCTGGTAGTATAGGGAACGCTTCTTTTTCAAGCCGCCATGCCGACGTGTCGTCTGGCCGAACGTCATATGAGGAGCTGCATGCGCGCCTGGGGCCGGAGCGCGTGCAGTGCAATGTGCCGCTGGCACCGTACACGACGTTCAAAATCGGCGGGCCAGCAGACCTGTTCTTCGAAGCACGTACGCGCGACGAACTGGCCGAAGCGGTACTGGTCGCCCGCGCGCTGGGCATTCCTTACTTCGTGCTTGGCCTGGGTGCCAACATCCTGGTAGGCGACCGGGGCTTCCGGGGACTGGTCATCCGCAACATGGCCCGCACCTACTGCCTGCTGCCCGGGCACCGCCTCTGGGCCGAAAGCGGGGCCATCGTCTACCCCGACCTGATCGAAGCGGCCGTCAACGCAGGCCTCTCCGGTCTGGAACACTACGTGGGCATTCCCTCCACGGTGGGCGGCGCGCTCTGGCAGAACCTCCATTTCCTCTCTCCGCCGCCCGAGCGCGAGCGCACCGTCTTCATCGAAGAAGTGCTGGCCGAGGCCGAACTCCTCACGGCCGAGGGCGAGCGCCGCACGGTCGGCCCCGACTACTTCCGCTTCGGCTACGACTACTCAATCCTGCACGAACGCGACGACATCGTGCTGGCCGCTACATTTCAACTGACGCCGGGCGATCCGACCCGCATGCGGGAAATCATGGAAGCAAACCTCGCCTGGCGGCGCGAACGCCACCCCCCGCTGGAGACCGAACCCAGTGCCGGTTCCATCTTCAAGAAAATCGACGGCATTGGCGCCGGACGCCTCATCGATCAATGCGGACTGAAAGGCACGCGCATCGGCGACGCCGAAGTCTCCCCGAAGCACGCCAACATCATCGTCAACCGTGGCCGCGCCACCGCCGCGCAGGTACGCGCGCTCATCGCCTACGTGCAACGGGTAGTCGAGGCCCGTACGGGCTACCGGCTGGAGCCGGAAATCCGCTTCATCGGTGAATTCGAACCCCTTTCCGAACACGATCTGCAACCCGTTCCTGGCCATGTCGCACCCTACCCTCCAGACCGTTGAGTTGGCCTATCGGAGCTACGGCACCGAAGGACCGCCCCTGCTGATCCTGCACGGCCTGTTGGGCAGCAGCGGAAACTGGCACACGCTGGCCGGCAAAGCATTCGCCCCGCACTTTCGCGTCTTCACGCTGGACCTGCGCGGGCACGGCCGCTCACCACACGCCCGGCCCATTGACTACCCCACGATGGCCGCCGACGTGCTGACCTTCATGGATCGGCACCGCCTCGAAAAAGCGCACGTGCTGGGCCACTCGATGGGCGGCAAGGTGGCCATGGAACTGGCGCTCGGCGCCCCGGAGCGTGTGGATCGGCTCGTGGTGGTGGACATCGCGCCGCGGGCCTACGAACCCCGCCACCGAACCATCCTCGACGCCCTGCAGGTCATCGATCCTGCCCGCTACAACAGTCGCCGCGCCATCGACCAAGCGCTGGCCACCTACGTACCTGAGGCGCCGATTCGTCAGTTTCTGCTGAAAAATCTCCTGTACGATCCGGCCACGCGGCGCTACACCTGGCAGATGGATCTGGAGGGGCTGATTCGCTACTACGATCGCATCAATGCGGCCATCGCCAACGGCCGCCGATTCACCGGACCGGTCCTCTTCGTGAAAGGCGCACGCTCCGACTACATCACCGACGCCGACCTGCCCGCCATTCGCCGGCTCTTTCCTGCAGCCCGCCTTGTTACGATCCCGGGCGCCGGCCACTGGGTGCACGCCGACGCGCCCGAAGCCTTTGCCCGCACCGTACTGGCATTTCTGCAGGAAAAGAGCTGATCGGGGATCGTTACGGAGCGGACCTTTGTGTCCGCCGACACGGCGGAATGCCTTCAGGTGTCCGGTAGGGCGCATCGCAGTGTGCGCCCTTACTTTCAGCCCGCAAACGCGCAAGGCCAACCGCCAACGCCAGCCCCCGGGCGTCGGCACCAGGAACCTGCAGGAGCCTCCCTCCCCCTGACCCCCTCCCTGGCAGGGAGGAGAAGTCCAACTCCACAGCAAGCAGTAGCAACCCCAGCGTATGCGCTACACAAACCCTCTTCAGCCCGACCCGGTCGTTGACACGCGCAGCCCTCTGCCCCCGTAACCTACAGACCTCGCTCCCCCTGCCAGGGGGAGCTGGCCCGAAGGGCCTGAGGGGGCAGCATAAGCTACGGCTCTGATGAAGCCTTGCGGCTCGTCTGTAGAGATGGAAGGTGGGGTGATGCGGATACCGTGCACATGCACCGGAAATCGTATCACAAGCGCGCTTGTAGTCAGGCGCGGAGCGAAGCGTAGTGCCGTCTCAGGTAACGCCACTACGGCGGACGCCTTCGTGGCTTACTACAAACCCGTGCTCCTGAGACGCAGCGCAAAACACTGGCGTACCAGGTCTCTTCCCTGTTTTCCGGATAAGTTATAAAAAAGGCGCCTGACGGCGCCCTGGTGACTACGAGCGAATCAGGCCGGCCCGTTCGGCCGCCTCTCGCAAGATGCGCTGCTGCTCGGCCGAAAGGTGGCGCGGGATTTCGAGCTGCACCTCGACGTAGAGATCGCCCGTGTGCGTGTCGGTCTCTACGCCATGGCCGCGGATGCGCAGTCGCTCGCCCGGTTGCGTGCCCGGCGGGATTCGCACCTTGATCCGACGGCCGTAGGCATCCACGATCTCGCGCGTGGTGCCCAGCATCGCCTCCAGCGGGTTGATCGTGATCGTCGTGTAGAGGTCGTCGCCTTCCCGCCGGAAGCGCGGATGTGGCTCGACTTCAAAGATGATGTACACGTTGCCCTGCGGCACGCCGGCGATCGTCGGACCGCCGTCCTTCAGACGAATCTTGAAGCCGGAGCGGACGCCCTTCGGTACGTTGATCCGGACCTTCTGGCCGTCGGGCAACGTGATGTCGGTTTTACCACCTCGGAGCGCCTGCTCGAACGGAAGCCGCACACGCACCTCTACATCGCGCGGCCGGCGCGCCCGCGCAAACGGATCGTGCCGCGTGCCGGTCCGCCCGAACCCGCCGAAAAAGCGGCTGAAGAGGTCGCCCAGGCTGCCGAAGCCGAATTCTTCGTCCAGCAGGTCTTCGAGGTTGCCGCTCGTCTCGAAATGAACGTACGTTCCCTCCGGCGTCCGGTAGAACCGGCTGCCGTTGCCCGGACCGAATCCCCCGAAGGCGCCGAACGGATTCTTGCGCATCATGTCGTACTGCCGGCGCTTCTCGGGATCCGAGAGCACGCTATAGGCCTCCTGGATCTCCTTGAAGCGCTCCTCGGCGTTCGGCTTGTCCGGGTTACGGTCCGGGTGCCACTCACGGGCCAGTTTCCGGTACGCCTTTTTGATTTCCTCTTCGGTAGCGTTCTCCGGAACGCCCAGAATTTCGTAGTAATCCTTCACCGTCTGTGCCATAGCTCCTTACCTCCACTCGCAACCCCGTCCTGTCGAATTTTCAGCCACAGCGCCCGGCCAGCGCAAACCGCGCGCCCGTGGGTACCTGCTGCACAGATCGTGCCCGTCGGCCTGTATGCAAAAATGACGCACCTTCAGCGCCGGCGGGCCAGTCCGAATCCGTCGGCGATGGGGAGCAGCGCATAATCGACGCGGAGATCCCTGCAGAGTTTCTCGTTGAACCGCCGGATGGCCTCGACGGCTGGCTCCCGATCGGACGGATCGGCCACGCGGCCGCCCATGAGCAGATTGTCCAGCAGGATCAATCCGCCGGGCCGCACCAGTTGCAGTGCGCGCTCGTAGTAGGCGTCGTACGATTCTTTATCGGCATCGATAAAGGCCAGATCAAACGTGCCGGCGGCCCTTTCGTCCAGCAGCGCTTCGAGCGTGTCGAGCGCCGGCCCCAGTCTGAGTTCGATCCGATTGGCCACACCGGCCGCTTCCCAGTAGCGTCGGGCCACGGCCGTGTACTCCGCGCTCACGTCACAGGCCACGAGCCGACCGTCCGGCGGCAGGGCCAGCGCCATCCAGAGCGCACTGTAGCCGGTGAAGGTGCCGATCTCCAGCACCCGCCGCGCCCCGAGCAGCCGCACCAGCAGCGCCATGAACTGCCCCTGTTCGGGCGCAATCTGCATTTCGGCCCGGGGATGGCGGGCCGTCTCAGCCCGAAGGCGCCGGAGCACCTCGGGCTCGCGCAGTGAAACGTCCAGCAGATATTCGTACAGCGTTTCGGTGAGCGGAAGCGTCCGACGCGACATCGACGTTTCAGTTGGTTAGGGAAGGTCTGTCAAGATACATCCGGAATCGCCTATTTTTATGAACTCACCTGCTCGAAGCGCATGAAACCGGGTACACTTGTCGAATATCTGGAAGGCGACCGGCCGCAGTTCGCGCTGGTGCTGGAGACGCGCGACGGCACCGTGCAGGCGCTGACGCCCACCGGCCGCCGCATCCGGCTGCCGGCCCGTCGCATCGCCATTCGCCACGAACGCACTGCTTCGGCCGAAGCGCTGGCCGAAGCAGTGCGCACGCTGGAGGCTCAAATCGACGCGCTGCAGACGGAGATTGACCTGGCCCTGCTCTGGGAGATCGCCCGTGAGGAAGGCGAGGCGTTCGACCTGGAAGCCCTGGCCCGGCTCTACTTCGGCGAGGCCGGGGCGCTGGAGCAGGCGGCGCTGCTGCGGGCGCTGCTGGCCGATACGCTGTACTTCGCCCGCCGGGGCCTGACGTTCTCCCCCCGCACGCCCGAGCAGGTGGAAGCCCTGCAGACAGCCGAACGCCGCCGCCGGGAACGCGAGGCCAAACGCCAGGCGCTGCGGGAGCAGCTCGAACAACTGCTCGACGCCGAGGCCGACGACCTGCCCGAAGTACCGGCTGCGCTGCTGGACGCGCTCGAAGCCTACCTGCGCCAGAAACAACGCGCCGAAGCCACCGAGGTGCTGGCCGAGGTGGCCCGCGACCGGGGCCTCACCACCCGCGAAGCCGCCCTGGAAATCCTGCTGCGCGCGGGCCGCCTTGACGCTTCCGTCGATACGTTCGCGCTGCTGGCCGGCATCGAACCCACCTTTCCGCCCGAGGTGCTGACCGCCGCCGAAACGATTGCACCCTTCGAGCCCACCGGCGACCGCATTGATTTCACGCACCTGCCCGCCTTCCACATCGAC
>WFPM01000165.1 GCA_015487635.1 Rhodothermus sp. | reverse complement strand
GCTATTGGTGCCGCCGCACGTGGAGCCCCCGGAAGGGTTCGCTCCTGGAGGGTTTGCGCCTGCCGCTGGGCAATTTTCTGCTGGCCTTGAAGCTATTTGAACGGGAGGTGTCGGCCCGGCGTGCAGCGCGCGAACTGGGCCTGGCCTACAATACGGTGCATCGGTTGTTTCTATCGGGCCAGCAGCCAGGAAGCCCAGCTTTCGGGTGAAGTCGAGATGGACGAGCGCTACGTTGGCGGTCGTCGTCGGGGCAGGCGGGGACGTGAGGCTGCGGGTAAGCTGCCGGTCTTTGGGATTCTGGAGCGGGGTGGCAAAGTAAAGGTAGAAGTGGTGCCGGAGGTGTGGGCCGAGCCGTTGCTGCGGGAGGCCTGGGTGGAGGCATTTTGGGCGCTGGTTGAGGAGCTGATGGGGGAAGGTGGCGGAGGTGGAGGCATGGCGTGGTTGGGAGGCAGGGGGTGGCTTCGGCTGGTGCAGCAGAATACGGCGTGTGAGCTCAACAGCATGCCACAGCTTGGAGACTATCGGACGTTTGAAGGGGCGGTAAAGGATGTGATCATGTTTACTTTTGCAGGATGTCTGGGATTAGCCGCTGCCGGGCCAGAGGGTTGTATGGCTGGATTAGTTGCTGGACTGGTGGCGGGATTATGGTATTTTTATTTTTCCACAAAAGAAGCTTTTGAAGTCGATCTGACTCGTTGGTGTCGCCAGAATTATACCGTATGTCGAGATAATGAGTATTACAGAGCAGCCTGTGAAGAGGTAATTGAAGTTCAGTAGATAACCTGTATATAGCTATGAATAATAAAATCAACATATTACAGAGCAAATTCTATAATATGTTAAATGCAAAACCATTTTCAATGTTAGTGATTTTTTTCTTTATAGGATTTATTCTAAAATTTACTCTTTTATTTGCTCTGTCATCTAATATTAATCTTGCTCAAAAAATATACTTCTCTTTCATGTATGCAGCTATTTTAATTATGTTAATGACATCAATATGGCTTACATCTTCTCTTATGAAGTACGAATATGAAAAGAAAGAAAAAATATATTCGGAAAAAATCTATATTCGCTTTTGTTTGCCTTTCTAAATACTGTTATCTTTTTCACTGTGGGCATTCATTCGATTGCGACTCCCAGAATAAATCCGCAATATCCATATGAAATCACATATCCTAATGTAATAAAGTATATATTTGCAGAAAATTATTCCGGGTTGATAATATTTCTTATATTGTTTTTAGGTTTTTATAAATTGGCAAAAATTATTTTTTCCAAATCTATTCTTCGCGTTTATATAGTTCCTCAAAATAGAGAAGCAAGAACAGAATAATATGTGATCGATGATTTACCGGCGCATGATGGCACCACACCCCGTGCGCCCGACAGGAGCCCCGGGCACAACAGCCTGGACCCAGCCGTCCGCTGCTACAGGATGGAAAGGACGTCGTCTGTCCGGCAGCCCGGAAAATGAACGGCGCCAACCACCAACGCCAGCTTCCCGCACGTTGGCGTGGAAAGCACCAGCTTGGACCCTCCCCCTGCCCCCCTCCCTGGCAGGGAGGGGGCAGTACATAAGGGAAAGTATCATCCGTTATAGGAGCGGGTACTTCAGCTACAAACTTGCCCGCCAGAGGGGGAAGTACATAAGGAATCGACGCATAAACCCGAACAGACGCCTGCTGCCATCGCCAGCCACCGTCCGGAGGCTCCGCTCCCCCTTACAAGGGGGTTCACAGAAATACCCCTCTTTTGGGGGAGCTGGCCCGAAGGCCCTGAAGAGGGTGCTATAGGCTACGGCTTCCCTGAAGCCTTGCGGCTTGTCCTCGAAGCTACAGAGCAGGGGTCGGGGGATGCCGCGTACATGCCTCATGATCCCCGAGCAATCGTATTACCCGGCACATCACCTCCTCTGACCATCCATGCCCCTGCGGGAGGCCTTGCCGCCGAAAGCGGTGAGAATAGATGCCGATCTCGGCGGAGTCACTCGTCGCATTCAGGCATTTATCGGGTCGTTGCCGGAGCGGGCTTTTTCTTCGGGGGCAGGTCGTTGCCGCGTGGTACGAAGGCCTGGATGCCCGTGATTTCGCGGCCCAGAATCAGTCCGTGGATGTCGTAGGTGCCCTCGTAGGTGTTGACGCTTTCGAGATTCACCATGTGGTGGATGACCCGGTAGTCGCCCACGATGCCGTTGGCGCCGTGCATGTCGCGGGCCATGCGGGCGATTTCCAGCGCCTTGCCGGCGTTGTTACGCTTGGCCAGCGAGATCTGAGCGGGCGTCACCCTGCCTTCGTCGGCCAGTTGTCCCAGCCGGAAGGCCAGTAGCTGCATCTGGGTGATCTCGGTGAGCATGTTGGCCAGCTTCGTCTGGATGAGCTGCATGGCCGCCAGCGGGTAGCCGAACTGGGTGCGTTCCATCACGTAGCGCCGCGTGCGCTGGTAGCAGTCTTCGGCCGCGCCCACCGTGCCCCAGGCGATCCCGTAGCGGGCGTTGCTCAGGCACGAAAACGGTCCCCGCAGCCCGCGCACGCCCGGCAGCACGTTCGCATCGGGCACGAACACATCCTCCATCACAATCTCGCCGGTCGAGGAGGCCCGCAGCGACATCTTGTTCTTGGTTTCCGGGGTCGAGAGGCCCGGCATGTCGCGCTCCAGGATGAAGCCCATGATTTCTCCCTCGTCGTCCGGGTGCTCCTTTGCGCGGGCCCAGACGACCGCGATGTCGGCGATCGGGGCGTTCGTGATCCAGGCTTTCGTGCCGTTGAGGACCCAGCCGCCGTCGACGCGCCGGGCCGTCGTCTCCATCGAGCCGGGATCGGAGCCGTGGTCGGGCTCGGTCAGCCCGAAGCAGCCGATCAGCTCGCCGGTGGCCAGTTTCGGCAGGTATTTGCGCTTCTGTTCTTCGGTGCCGTACTTCTCGATGGGAAACATCACGAGCGACGACTGCACCGACATGAACGAGCGGTAGGCCGAGTCGACGCGTTCCAGTTCGCGGGCGATCAGGCCGTAGGCCGTGTAGCTGGCGCCCCCGCCGCCGTACTTCGGATCGATCGTCACACCCAGCAGGCCCAGCTCGCCCATCTCGCGGGGGATCTCCATGTGGAAGATGCCCTGCTGGTTGCCCTCGAGCGCGCGGGGTTCGAGGCAGCTCTGGGCATACTCGCGCGCCGTTTCCATGATCAGGCGATCCTCTTCCTTCAGCATCGACTCGAAGAGGAACGCGTCGTCCGGATTGAAGGGAAACGAGCCCATGGTCTATCCAATTTTTTGCGATCGCAATACTTATCCGTAATTCCAGTTCACGCCGCGGCCCTGCTCGGGATCCGGGTAGTGCCAGCTGACAGCCCCCTGGTCGCAGGCGTACATGCAGGTGCCGCACTCGATGCAGTCCTCGAACTGAAAGTGCACATGGCCCTGTTCGTCGAGCGTGTAGCAGTTGGCCGGGCATACGTAGGTGGTGGCCTTGTGCGGGCAGCGCGTGTTGCAGATGTTCGTGTCCACCAGGATGTGGGGCCGGGCGTCCCGGCGCTCCTGGTTGCGGTAGTTGACCTTTCCGAGGCGTTCGGCGATCGTCATGGCATCAGAGGGCTTTCCAGGCCCGGTAGGTGAGTTTGAGCAGTTCCGGCAGCGAGCTGTGGCGGCGCACCACGTCGCGCAGGATCTGGCGCAGTTTCGGGGCCGGGCGGTTTTCCACGCGGAAGAATTCGCGGCCCAGGTCGCACACCAGGCGGGGCATGCGCTCGTACATCACCGGTTCATGCAGCAAACGGACGGCCGCCTGGAAGTTCCGCATGTTCTGCAACACGTAGCTCTGCTCCAGGCGCTCGCGGTAGCGTCGGAGCGTGGCGGCCGAAAAGTCGCCGATCCGGCGGGCTTCCAGGACGGTCTCGGCGGCCAGGATGCCCGAGTGCATGGCGAAGTCCATGCCCTGAATCGCCTTGCCCGCATTCAGCAGCAGGTTGGCCGCTTCGCCGGCCACGAGCACGCCGTCGGCGTAGAGTTCGCGCGGCATGGCCCGCATGTCGCCGGTCGAGACCACGTGGGCCGAGTACTCGACGACTTCGCCGCCCCGGATCATGTCGGCCACCACGGGGTGCGTCTTGAAGCGGTCCAGCAGTTCGTAGGGCTTTTTGCGCTTGCGTCGCAGGTCGGCCATCCCGAGCACCAGTCCGATCGACACGGTGGTGCGGTTCGTGTAGAGGAAGCCGCCGCCTTCGACGCCGTCCGTGATGGCGCCGATGAACTCGTTGGCCATGCCGCTGCGCTCGGAGAGCTGGAAGCGGTCTTCGAGCACCCGACGGTCGAAGCGGAGCACCTCTTTTACGCCGACGGCCATGTGGTCGGCGGGCACGTACTCGGCCTGCAGGCCGATCTGGCGCGTGAGCAGGTTGTTGACACCTTCGGCCAGGATCACACAGTCGGCATAGAAGCGCTCGCCGCCGGCCTCGACGCCCACGACGCGGCCGTCTTCGACGAGCAGGCGTTCGACAAGTACGTCGAAGGCCAGGAAGGACGCGTCGGCGCAGGCGCTCCGGTCAATGACTTCCTGCACCTTATCGGCCAGCCAGCGGTCGAACACGGCCCGCAGGACGGTCACGCCCATGTAGGGCGGTATGTCGTAGTGGGACGATTTGAAGTCGATCGAGAAGGCTGATTGTTCGTCGAGAAACGTCAGCCGTCGGTGGTTGACGAAGCGCTCGAAGCCGGCGTTCGGGTCGTTCCAGTACTCGGGCACGAGGCGGGCCAGGTCGGTGCCCCAGAGCACACCGCCCGAAACGTTCTTGGCGCCGCTGTAGGCGCCGCGCTCGATGAGCAGAAAGGGCACCTCGTGGCGGGCCAGCACCATGGCCGCGCTCAGTCCGGCAATGCCGCCGCCGACGATGATGCAGCCAAAGCGTTCGGCTTCCATCAGCTTTCGGCCTTGATCCGGCGAATTTCTTCGAGGAGCAGGGGCAGGATCTGATACAGGTCGCCCACGATGCCGTAAGTGGCGATGTTGAAGATCGGCGCGTCCGGGTCCCTGTTGATGGCCACGATCACTTTGCTGCCGGCCATGCCGGCTATGTGCTGGATGGCGCCCGAGATGCCGACGGCGATGTAGAGCGTGGGCGAGACCACCTTGCCCGTCTGGCCGATCTGCAGCGAGGCCGGGAAGAGGCCGGCCTCGATGGCCGCGCGCGAGGCCCCGATGGCGGCGCCCAGCTCGCGGGCCAGTGCTTCGACGAGTTGTTTGCCGGCTTCGTCGCGCACGCCGCGTCCGGCCGCCACGATAATGTCGGCTTCGGAGAGGTCCACCTGACCGGTGGCTCCGGTGACGACTTCGCGGAGCGTGGCCCGTAGTGTGGCCGTGTCGAAGTCGAACGGCACCTCCACAACGTCCGGCTCGGTGGGACTTTCGGCTGGCCGGGCTTCGTAGGAGCCGGCCCGTACCGAAACCAGCACCGGACGCACGGTTGTCTCGGTGTCGGCCAGCACGCGGGCGGCCATCACTGGACGGGTGGCCGTGACGGACGTGCCGATGTCGAACGCCGATACATCGGGCAGCGCAGCAGCTCCGACGCGGGCGGCCAGCGCGCCCAGCACGTCTTTAACGGCCTCGGTGGAGGGCAGGGCCATCAGCGCCGGTTGCGCAGCCCGGAAGACGGCCTCCAGGGCGGCCAGCACCGGTGCATTCAGATGCCGGGCCAGCACCGGATGTTTTACCAGATAGACCCGGTTCACCCCGTAGGGCTTGAGCGCTTCGACGAAGCGATCCGCTTCGGGATGCAGCACGCAGGCGGCCAACTGGGCCCCATCCCGATGAGCCAGCGCGCGCAGGTGCGTCAGCACCTCCAGCGCCGCCCGGGTGGGGCGCTCCTGTTGCACGGGGATATAGCAGAGGTAGGTGCTCATGGTTACAGCACACGGGCTTCTTCGCGGAGTAGACGAACGAGTTCACGAACCACCTCGGCCGGTTCTCCTTCGAGCTTGCGGCCGGGGGCGCGGGGCGGGACCGGACGATAGCCGGTCACACGCGTCTGTGGCCGGAGCGCGTCATCCGACAGCCCCAGATCCGACAGCGTGAGCTGTTCGACAGGTTTGCGGCGGGCCTGCATGATGCCCCGAATCGACGGAATGCGGGGATCGTTCATGTCGTTGGAGATCGTCACCAGGCCCGGCAGCGTCAGCTCGATGATTTCCCGGCCGGCGTCGCCCTGGCGTGTGACGATCAGGCGCCCGTCTTCGTAGGCCAGACCCACCGCATTGCTCACGTAGGGCAGGCCCAGGCGTTCGGCCAGCATCGTGCCGGTCAGTCCGGCGTCGGTATCCTGAGCCTGCTTGCCGGTGAAGATGGCATCGTAGCTTCGGTCCCGGAAAAACGCGGCCAGCACCGTCGCCACGGTGGCCGAATCCCAGCCGGACGGATCCGCTTCGATGTGGTAGGCGCGCTCGGCGCCCATGGCCAGCGCCTTGCGGATCGTCTCCGAGACTGAAGCTGGCCCGATGGCGACGACCTCGACCGTACCGCCGTGCTGCTCGACGAGCTGCAGGGCGCCCTCGACGGCCGAGGCGTCATAAGCGTTCAGCACATGGCGTTCGACGTCGAACTGCAGGCGCCCGTCCACAATCCGAAACGGCGCCTGGATGTCCGGTACCTGTTTGATGCAGACGCAGAGCTTCATAGCAGGTCGCAACTGATGCCGGTGCGCTCCATTTTACAAAATTTCGGGCTTGGAAACGGAACCGCTTTTTGGATTCTTTGCGGAGGAGGCCCTTCGGTCTGCTCAAAATAAACAGCAGGGCTGCCTCGTTTCATCGAAAAAGCGTCTCGTTTTTTCTGCCAATTGCAAACCGGGTGACTTCATGAACCGCTGGCTTGTCGTCGGACTGGGCAGCCTCTGGCTGTCGGCCTGCCGTCCCGAAGCACCATCGACCGTTCCCGAGCTTCCCGAACCGCCGACGACCTGGACGCTGGAACTGGTAGAGACACTGGGAGAGGAGACAGATTCGGTGTTGCTGGGCGAAATCGGTAGCGTGGCCGTCGATCACCGGGACAGAATTGTCGTAGCAGACCAGCAGGCCCATCGCGTCTACATCTTCGCACCGGACGGGCGCCTGATCCGGCACTATGGCGCCAAGGGCGAGGGGCCCGGAGAGTTTATGCGACTGGTCAACGCAGTGGTGGGAGTCGGCGATTCGCTGTACGTCTGGGATCTGCAGCTTACTCGGCTCAGTGTCTTTCATGGCGTAAGCGGCTTTGTGCGTACGCTCACCTTTACCTGGGATGGGCCGGAAGCGCCCCGCTGGTTTCCGTTTGGCCTCGAACCATTGGCTGCTACTGGGCGAGCCCTCTGGGTGCGCTATTCCATGCCTTATGGCCCGAATGAAGATCTGAACAAACCGCATCCGCTGTTGATCTTTCGGGCAGATTATCGAGGGCATCTAATGCCAGATACCCTGCTGGAAGTGGAAGGTAAAGCGCCGCTGGTGCTGGTGCGTGCCAATGGGGGTATCCAGGCTACATCCCGACCATTTGCAATAGAAACAATAGTGCAGGTAGACGCAAAAGGACGGCTGTGGTGGGGCCGAACCGATTCGCTGAAAATCGTGCGCAAAAGTCTCGGTGGGCAACCGACCGTTGTGTTGCACTATGCGGTGGATCCCGTGCCGGTCTCCCAGGCCGATCGGGATTCCGTGTTACAGAACGACTATGTTCGGCGTATCGTCGAGGGGACTGGATTTCAGTTTCCGCCCTACAAACCGGTATTTACCACATTCGCGCTTGGGCCGGACGCGACCGTCTGGGTGCGGCTCAGTCCACCTGCCGGGGCCGCCCGGGCTCGCTGGCTGATCTTCGACGAACAGGGCCGGCTACTGGCCGATGCCTATTTGCCTCGGGGAGTCGTGGAGATCGCCGTCGGCCCACGCATTATTGCCGCTCGCACGCACGACCGAACCCGCGTGCTGCTCTTTCGGCGGCCGTCTGCAGCAGTTTGAACCCGGAAAGAAGTGTCTGTAGTTGTACCTCTTCCCCATGACTTAACAAGATGGGTCCAAAGGGGCAAGTCGTTATTGCCAAGGAGATCCGGGATAAACTGGGGCTTGCGCCTGGCTGGGAAGTTGTTCAATTGCCGGTCGAAGATCATGTCGAACTGTATTTTGTCCCCTCTGTGCATCGACGTTCCCTGAAGGGTATGCCGGCCCTGCACATCAAGCGTCAGCCGGAAACGGACGACGGGACCGCCTTTCGTGAGCAGGCATGGAAAGCCATCAGCCAGGAAAAAGAGAACCGGTAGGTCGCTGGTCGATACCAGTGTGCTGGTGCGCTATCTGACCGGAACGCCCGAGGAGATGGCCGCTCGGGCTGCAGCTATTCTGGATGGTGATGAAGTGCCGGGCGTTTCACTGCTTGTACTTGCAGAGACGGCGTATGTGCTGCTGTCCGTTTATGGTGTTCCGCGTAGGCAGGTCGTTGAAACTCTGATCTGGCTTCTATAAAAGAAAAATCTGCAACCGATTGGTTGTGCAAAGTCGCTGGTTTTGCAGGCGCTGATGCGCTGTTTGCCATCCGGGCATGATTCCATAGCCGATGCCCTGTGATGGGCTTCCGCCCATCACAGGGGCGTACGTCAGGTTTTCACGTTTGACCGGCGTTTTCCTGATCAGATGGGGTAGTGTACAGGTACTGGTGTTGATAAGCGAGGACGCAGATGACTATCCGGCCGGGGTCTACTTTGATTACTCGGCCCGTAGCGCCAGCTTCCGGTCGAAGCGGTCCGGCGCCACATAGCGCGTGTGGAAGTGCAGCCAGTCTTCGGGGAAACGGCGGTAGACCGGATCGTCCCACAGGCGGCCGGGCGGCGTGTCGTAGCCGGGCATCCCGTGGTAGGGCAGGGGACGCACGGTGCGGGAGAACGTCGTGTTGTAGTCGCCGTCCTTGACCCAGCCGTCGCCGATAAGCACGAAGTCGCGCACCCAGCCCGCCGGCGGATCGGGCAGGGCGGGGAAGTGGAAGACGAGTTCGTCTCCGGCATTCATGATCACGTAGCGGTCGTCGATCTCGGCCAGCAGTTCGCGCACGTCGCCGAAGCGCGTGTAGTAGCCTTCCAGATCGCGCCAGCGCTGGGCCGTACCGGCCAGCGAATCGTAGAGCGGGACTTCCGGTGCGGAGCGTTCGGGCTGTACGGTGGCCGAGTAGCCCCGGTAGCGCAGCAATGCCCGCGTGGGTGCCAGGCGCGTGGTGCGAAGCGGAGCATCCGGGCGTGCTTCGGCCCAGCCGATCCAGTCCCAGTAGATCTCTAGGTTCGTGTGCAGCCGTACGCGATACGGACCGCCCTCCGGGAATTGCCCGCTCAGGTCGATCACGATCGTCTTCAGGCGACCGGCCGGAAAGCCCAGGTCCGGGTAGGCCACGCGCCAGCCACCCCGGCCGTCGGGCACCTCGACGCGCAGGCCGCGCGGTCGGGGATGGCGTCCCTGACTAATTGCCACGTTGATCGAGCTGTCGGTCGGGCGCAGCCAGCCGTAGGCGATCAGGTAGAGCGGCCGGTCGGTCAGCACGCCTTCGCCCAGGTCCAGTTCGATGAAATGGGGTTCGGCGATGCCCTGGTAGGCACCGGGCGCGAACGTGTCGAAGTAGCGGCCGTCGCGGCGCTGCACTTTTGCCGTCACATCGCGGCCCCGGTGATCGCGGGCGTGGGCGATGGGGTGCACCGGACCCGTAGTGTAGAGGCGGAGCTGACGTGGCGGAAAAGCGAAGCGTTCGTCCACCCAGACCTCGGTCCCCTCCGGATGATCGACCACCATGAGCGACACGTGATCGAAAAAGTGTGTCTCCCATAGTTCGGCCGTAATGCGTATGTCATAGATGCCGTTGCGCGGGCGAAGCTGGTCGCCGCGGATCTTGATCCAGTCCTCGGTCTGGGCGATGTCGCCGGTCTCCTGGGCGTTGATGCGCAGGCCCAGCGGCGAGCCCCAGATGAAGTCGGTCACGAAGATCATGCGCTCGCCGTCGAACGTGAAGACCCAGGGGCAGGACCCCTTCAGGCGTTGCGTGGCCTGGACGGTTTCGTTGGCGGCCAGGTTGAATTCGGCCTGCACGTTGCCGTTGGGCCAGACGATGCGGGCCAGCGGCACGCGCGATTCCAGACCGAGCCCGAAATGCACCACGGGCGCCTGAATGAGCTGTTTCTGATAGATCGTGCCGGCGCGGATCTCGACGACCCCACCGATGCCGAAGCTGTTCACGCGCCGGTCGCCCACGACGACGGCCTGTGGATGCAGTTGCGTCCAGCCGTAGGGGGCATCGCTCTGGTTGCGGAGGCGGACGGGCGTTCCGTCGGGTTGCACGGCAACGAGGTCCAGGCGGCCGTCGCCGTCAAGGTCGGCGGCGTCGAAGGTCTGCACGGCGAGCGTGAGTGGTTCGGGGCGCAGATGGCCACGCGCACTGGTGAGCCAGATCCAGGTCCGACCAGGGATCGACGCAATCAGGTCCTGGGCGCCGTTGTTGTCGAGGTCGGCGGTGAAGAGATGGGCCCGGCGGCAGGCGGTCTCGTCGAGCGCAGGGGTTCGGACGGGCAGCGGACGGGCTTCCCAGGAGCGGGTGCGCGGTGCGTAAGCGAGCCGGTGGAGTGTGCCGTCCGGACTCCACAGCGTCAGTTCGAGCAGGCCGTCGTGGTCGAGGTCGGCGGTGGTGAGCGTGCAGCTGGAGCTGTTGGGGATGGTCGGGTCGTTCAGGAAGAGGCCCTGGCGTTCGTTGCGCCAGAGGTGGAGTGCGCCTTTGAGGTCCAGTGCAACCAGGTCGGGATCGCCGTCGCCGTCGAGGTCGCTCCAGGCGACGTGGCGGGGGGCCACGTCGAAGACACGTCGGGCCTGGAAGGTCTGGTCTCCGTTATTGCTCATCAGAAAAACACCGGCGGTTGTGCCGACCAGCAGGTCGAGGTCGCCTTCCAGATCGAAATCGGCCACCCAGAGGCCGGTAATCCCGTCGGCAGGAAGTGCGGGCAGGGCGACTTCGGCGAAGGCACCGTCGGCGTCCTGGCGGTAGAGCCGGACGCCTTTGCTGCCCGTCAGCGCCACGTCCATGCGGAAGTCGTTGTCGAAGTCGAGCAGGGCGACGCTGCGGGCGGGCGTGGCCGTCTGGGGCAACGGTCCCGGGCGCTGCAGCGCGGTGCCGTCGTCGAACTGCACCTCGTGCGTGTGTACCACCAACACCGACGGCGTGGCTTCGGCGGTTTTCCATAGCACGTGCGCAGTTTGTGCGGGGCCGCCTGCCAGCGGCTCGGTTCGGAACGTCATCAGCGTGTCGGGCAGGGCAAAGGTAGCCCGGGGCGGCTCCAGACGCAGCGGCTCGGCCAGTGGGGGGCTGAGCACTTCCGGCGGCGGTTGCAACTCGGCCAGGTCGGTCCGAAAGGCCGGATGCTGCAGCAGCGTGTTGCGCAGGAAGGCCACCTGGGTGCGGAGCGCCGTCCAGTTGGCCTCGCGGGCCAGCACCAGCAGCTCCTGCCAGACCGTCCGCGCTTCCTCGGGCCAGGTGTCCACGAGCGATTGCAGGTGCGAGATCGTTTCCTGAAGCGCCCGGGCGTCCTGGGCGACGATGGCCCGACGCAGGCGCTCCAGCCAGAGCGCCTGGTTGTCGGGGCGGTGGCGCAGCATGCGGGCCAGCAGCGTATCGGCCGTCAGCGTGTCGCCGGGCGTCGGGTGGGTTTCAAGGAGCTGGAAGAGGAGGTAGGCTGCTTCGAGGTGGGTAGGATCGTGCTGCAGGGCAGCGAGCAGGTGGCGGCGGGCCGTTTCCGGCTGCTCTTCGGCCAGGGCCAGGCGGGCCTGCAGTACCTGAATGCGGGCGTTTTCGGGCGCCAGGCGGGCGGCTTCGTTCAGGTAGCGGCGGGCGGTCTCCAGGTCGTTGCGGCGAAGTGCGAGCAGGCCCAGGTTGGCCCAGGCGGCCGGTTCGCCGGGTGCCAGCTCGGTCACCCGCTCCAGCAGCGTACGGGCGCCCCGGTCTTCGCCGGCCTGCAGGGCGGCCAGGGCCGTGTAGAAGGCCGTGACGGTCTCCTGATAGGCGTCGGTGCCGGGAGCCGGAACCGACGGGGCACGACGGCAGGCGGCCGCACTCAGAAGCACTAAGATCAGCAGCGCGGCGGTAACAGGGCGTGGCATGGTTTCCCGTAGCAGGATCGGGGGACGCCCGCAAGTTAGCGCCGCCGGAAGACTCGGGCAAGGCTTGTGCATAATGTGCGTTC
>WFPM01000164.1 GCA_015487635.1 Rhodothermus sp. | reverse complement strand
ATCGGGCACCTTGTCCCTCGAGAAAGGCTCGATCCCTGGCTGGTTCGCCGGGCGCTTGAGGATCCAGATCTATCGCTGGAATATCGGCTCTGGCTCATCCACCAGACGCTGGAGATTCCGGAGGAGCTCCGGGAGGACGTCTGGCGGCTCCTGATGCAGGCACTGCGCGAGGAAGAAGGGGGCGAAATGACGCTGGCGCTGCTTGGGCGGTGGGGGTTCGCCGGGGTGCGGCGGCTCGTTGAGGAACTCTGGAATGAGCCTGAGACGCTCCGGCGCGTGGCCCGGTATCTCCAGCGACAGGAAGAACTCGGGAAGCGCCGGGCGGCTACCGGTAGTGTGGGTGGACCCTACCTGCCGAAACCCGCCGTTGAAGATCTGCCCTGGATCGAGGCCACGCTGGCCCGAATTAAGCCCGGCGCCCGTGATCCACGTCTGGAGCCGCTGGTGGAGCTGCTGGGGCTATGGGAACTGGGGCAGTACTATAAGCGAGCCGTGTTTCAGACCCGCATTCCACAGCTCCTGCTCCGTCATCTGGCCGATCCCGTCGAGTGCCGCGCCGTGGCCGAGGCTGTGGGCAGTCTGTTCGGCCGCCAGCCTCCACGCTGTCGCTGATCGGCCACACGCTCTGGTTCTGTTAAGAAGCAGGGGAGAAAATAGGAATCCTGTGTCAAATCGATCGGAACGGTTACCGCCTGTCTTGATCGAGGAGCCTTTCTGTTTTAATAAAGTGTAGTACTTTGTCCTAAATAACTACCCGCTGATATTGCTATGAAAGGCTATCGACTGGTTGCGCTGGCGCTGGGGTTGCTGTTGGGAGCATGGGGGCTGGTGATCGGTTGTCGCCAGCCGGAAAGCACTTCGGATGAGCAGGGCGTGCCAGCTGAAGCAATCTCGCTCACAGAGGAAGAGTTTGTCCGGGCCAAGCAACTCTTTTTCAACTATTGTGCAGGCTGCCACGGAACGACCCGGCGGGGTGCTACTGGGCCGCATCTGCTGCCCGAAGCGCCGGAAGGCAGCACGTATCCGGGCACGCGCCAGTTGGGTACGGCGGCCATCAAGGCTTTCATCACAAATGGAACGCCCGGGGGCATGCCCGACTGGGGGCGTCAGGGCATTCTTTCCGAAGAAGAGATCGATCTACTGGCCCGCTTCCTGCAGCTTCCGCCGCCGCCCATTCCACCACTGAACCTGGAGGATATGCGGGCTTCGTGGAAGGTGCACGTGCCCGTCGAGCAGCGTCCGACGCGGCCGCAGCACAACCGCAACTGGCGCAACTTCTTCGGGGTCGTCCTCCGGGATGCCGGCAAGGTGGCCATCATCGACGGCGACACGAAGGAATTACTCAGCATTGTCAACACCGGTTTTGCCGTCCACATCCTGCGTAGTTCAGCTTCCGGGCGCTATTTCTACTCGGTGGGACGCGACGGTAAGGTTACGCTGATCGATCTCTGGATGGATCCACCCCAGATGGTCGCCGAGATCAAGGGTGCTTACGATGCCCGCTCGGTGGACGTGAGCAAGTATAAAGGGCCTAAAGGAGATTTTATCGACCGGTATGCAATTCTCGGCGGATACAACCCGCCGCACTTTGTGATTCTGGACGGGTTGACGCTGGAGCCGCTCAAGATCATCCGCACCAGCGGATACGACGTCAACGAGGGGCTTTTCTACGACGAGGCGCGGGTGGCTTCCATCGTGGCCTCGCATCATGACCCGCTCTGGGTGGTCAACGTAAAGGAAACCGGCCAGGTCTGGTTGGTCGATTATTCCGGGGTGGCCCAGGGCAATGTAAGCATCGATGTGCTGAAGGCTGAGCAGTTTCTGCATGACGGCGGCTGGGATCATACGAAGCGCTACTTCTTGGTGGCGGCCAACAACAAGAACAAAGTGGTGGTCGTAGATGTGCAGGAGAAGGAAGTGGAGGCCATTGTCGAGACGGGGCGGCGGCCGCATCCGGGACGAGGAGCCAATTTCTACAATCCTACCTATGGAAATCTCTGGGCTACCGGTCATCTGGGTGACAATACGATCGCGCTGATCGCCACGGATCCGGGGCCGAACCAGTGGAAGGTGGTCAAGAAGCTGGAACTGCCCGGTGTGGGAGGCGGGGTACTTTTCATCAAGACGCATCCGAAGTCGCGGCATCTGTGGGTGGACCGCACACTCAACAACGATCCGGGGCTGCAGCGCACGATCTATGTGTTCGATACCGAGACGCTGGAGCTGGTCAAAGAATTGAAGATTCCCGAATCAATCCCGAAGGCGCGGGCGGTCCACTTGGAATTCAACCAGAACGGCGACGAGGTGTGGGTGTCGGCCTGGGGGCGGAAGGATGATCCGTCCACGAACGCCATTCTCATCTACGACGATCGGACACTGGAGTTGAAGCAGGTGATTCAGGGCGACTGGCTGATTACGCCTACCGGCAAGTTCAACGTCTACAACACGGCCAACGACATCTATTGAGATGCGTGTCGGGATGCTACTGAGCGGGCTCCTGCTGCTGGGGCTGAGCCGGGCGCTTCAGGCCCAAGAAGCGCCCCTGCTTGAAGCCCGGCTCGACTCGGTGGTGATCACCGCGCACTTCGAGCCGACCCCGCTGCACGCGGCGGTGCAGCCGGTGCGGGTGATCTCGGCCCGGCAGATGCAGCTCCAGGGCGCTTCGCACCTGCAGGCCCTGCTCTACCAGGTGCCCCAGCTCGGGGTCCTGCAGCATCGGGTGCTCGGCGGTGCTCCGGAGTTGCAGGGGCTGGGGCCGCAGCATGTGGCCGTGCTGATCGACGGTGTGCCGGTGACGGGACGCATCGACGGCCGGCTCGACATGGCCCAGATGCTGCTGAGTAACGTGACGCGGGTCGAGATTGTCGAAGGGCCTTCGTCCGTCTTCTACGGCTCGCACGCGCTGGGCGGGGTCATCAACCTGATCACACGTTCCGGCTGGCAGTGGGCCGAAGGCCCTTCGGCGGCGTTCCGTAGCTATGCCGAAAGCGTGGGGAGCTGGGACAACAGTCTGGACCTTCGTTACCGACGGGGCGCGCTCTGGGCTGGCTTGCAGCTCGGACGCCATGCGTTCGATGGCTATCTCGGCGGCCAGGACGTCACGCGGGCGGCCGACTGGCCCGAGCGCCAGCAGCGCTTTCTGCTTCCCTCCGCAGGTTGGGCAGGGCGTTGGGGCCGGTTAACTTACACCGGGCAGCTTTTCGACGAGACGCTCACCGAGCAGGGCGAGCCCGATGCGGAGGGCATTGCGCAGGACCGGGAGTACCGGAGCCGGCGCCTGTGGCATACGCTGACCTACACCCGCCGGTGGACCGGCCGGTATCTGCATCTGACCGGGAGCTGGAGTCGCTACGATCGCAAGATCATCCCCTTCGTGGTGCAGACGCAGACCGGGAGCCGCACGCGCCAGACGGAGGCAATCGACACCACGGTCTACCGGCAGGGCTTTGTGCGTGGCCACTACCTGCACCATCTGGGCACGACCGGCCTGCAACTGTTCGGAGGCGGCGAGGTGTGGGTCGAGCAGATCGAAGGCGCCCGTATCGCTTCGGGAAGCCGGCAGCTGGGCACCTATGCCCTTTTCGGCGGCGTGCTGTATCGGGCCGGTGCGGTGCAGGTGCGTCCGGCGTTTCGGTATTCGTTCAACGACGAAGGGCAGGCGCTGCTGACCCCCGCCCTGAACGTGAGGCTTGATCTGGGGACGGCCCATACCTGGCGGCTGACGCTGGCGCAGGGCTTCCGGGCGCCTTCGCTGAAAGAACGCTATCTGGATTACTGGATGACCATCGGGCCCAGCACCTATCACATCACCGGCACGCCCGACCTGAAGCCGGAGATCTCCTGGCATGTCGGCCTTCGGTATGACTACCGGCGCCTGCTGGGTAGCGTGCAGCTGGAACTGGAAGCCACGGCATTTCTGAATAATGTACGGGACCTGATTGCGCTCAGTCCGCTGGTGCGGAACGCGCAGGGCATCTGGACCCGACACTATGAGAACGTGCAGCGGTATCGGACGCGGGGAGGCACGCTCACGCTACGCTTGCGTCGCCACAACCTGAGCCTCTGGGCGACGGCCGCCCCGCTGTGGCGCTACGTGGAACTGTCGGAAATGTACCCCGAAGCGCCACGCTACGAACGGACCACGGATCTGCTGGGAGGCGTAACGGTGCGGTTGCCCGGACAGGTGCAGGGGCTGGCGCTGTATCACTACGGCGGCCGCCGGACGGTCTATTACACCGTCCGGGACCGGGCCACCGGACAGACGCTCCTGAAGCAGGCCGAGGTGCCGGATTATCACCTGCTGGATCTGGCCCTGCAACGCGCCTTCTGGCAGCAGCGCCTCTGGATTACCGCCGGGGTCAAGAACGTGCTGGACGTGACCAACCTGGGCCAGACCGTCTGGGACACCCGCCGTGCCCATCAGCGCAATCTATTTCTTTACGGCCGCACGGCTTACGTGCAGCTCCGGCTCGTACTGGGCGGCCGGCAGCAATAAGCAGCAGCATGGCTCCGGGGACAGACGCCCGGTGTGCCCCTGTGGCATACCGGGCGTTTTGTGTGCGCCTTCTCCGTTAAAGGAGCTTCGAAGAATTGAGGAGAAAGGTAACGCGCCGGTGCCCGGGGTGGGACTCGAACCCACACGGCCGCGGGGGCCACGTGATTTTGAGTCACGTGCGTCTACCAGTTCCGCCACCCGGGCAATTGCGCATCAGTGAACCCCGTGGCCGTGCTTTCGGTTTCGCAAAAAGGCAACCGAAGGGGACGAAATGGAGCGGGTCGGGTCCGGGCGTGTAGTGGTAGCGCGAAGCGGTGGCCGCCGAAACGCCTGATTTACTACAGGAAGCCTGCAGGTAGGCTCAACGTGCAGGTGAAGGGTCATCAGTGCTACTTTGCTTCGGGATGTGCAGCAAACAACAGGCGACTTTTTGGGCGACGTGTCGGTAGTAAGCGGATGTGTCAGGCGTTGGTCGCCGGGGGGACTATGAAGTAGCGTCCGGGGCGTCGGAAGACGGCTCGGCGTCGGATGCACTCCAGCGGCGGGCGTCTTCGAGCAACGCGATCACTTCTTCGTCGGTCACAGGCCGGAAGTCGTCGTACCACTGCCCGACGGCCACAAAATCTTCGGGCATGGCCACGCACACCAGGTCGTCCACTTCGGGCTCCAGCGTTTCGGCCGTTTCCGGCGCGCACACGCCAGCGGCCAGCACGATCCGGCGGGGGTGCTGGCGACGTAGCGCGCGAACGGCCGCCAGCGCCGTGGCGCCGGTCGCCAGCCCGTCGTCTACCACGATCACGGTACGCCCATGCACATCCGGCATCGACTGATCGCCCCGGTAGCGGCGGATGCGGCGTTCGAGTTCCTGTTGCTCGCGCTTGGCCAGTTGACGGGCCAGCTCCGGCGAGATGCCCAGCGCCCGCAGTGTATAGGGATAAAAGAACACGACGCCACCGGGCGCCACGGCCCCGATGGCCAGCTCGGGCTGCTGCGGCGCACCGATCTTGCGGGCCACAATTACATCGAGCGGTGCCTGCAGGGTGCGGGCGATCTCGTAGGCAACGACGACGCCGCCACGCGGCAGGCCCAGCACCAGCGGATGCTCGGCCCGGTAGGGCATCAGCAGGCGCGCCAGTTGCCGGCCGGCCTCGCGCCGGTCGCGGAAACGAACAAAAGCGGTCATCTCGGGCGTATGAAGGCCATGGTTTTCGGACAATGTACGATCGTTGTGCTATGGAGCAAAGCGCGCCGTCCTGGTTCCGCGAACTCGATCACACGGCCGACACGGGCATCGAAGTCTGGGCCGAATCGCTGCCGGAGCTTTTCGAGCGGGCCGCCTGGGGGCTTTTTGCCGTCCTGACCGATCCCGACACCGTGGAGTCCCGCGAGGCGGTTTCCTTTGAATTGGAGGCACCCGACTTGCAGGCGCTCCTGGTGCGCTGGCTTTCAGAGCTTAACTACTACCACATTACGCAGCGATGGGTCTTCTCGCGCTTCGCAGTGAAGCAACTCACCGAACGACACCTTGTGGCACAGGCATGGGGCGAGCCGATCGATCCGAAGCGCCACCCCATTTATACCGAAGTCAAGGCCATCACCTATCATGGACTCAAGCTGGAGCGGCAGGACGGGCAATGGTATGCCCGGATCATCTTTGACCTCTGAGGGAACCGATGAGGGAACCGAAAGGGCGTTTTCCAGATTCCGGCGCGGGCAGCAGACGGATCGAAAAACATGGACGTGAAAATTTTCACCACGGGCGGCACCATCGACAAGGTGTACTTCGACGCGAAGAGTACCTACGAGGTGGGAGACCCGCAGATCGTGGATATTCTCCGCGAGGCGAACGTTACGATCGACTGGGAGCTGGAGACGCTTTTCCGCAAGGATAGCCTGGATCTGACCGATGAAGACCGGGCGGTCATTGTCGAAAAAGTGCGGCAGGAGTCCTGCCTGCGTATTCTGATCACGCACGGCACCGACACGATGATCGAAACGGCGAAGGCGTTGCAGGGCATTCCAGGCAAAACCATTGTGCTGGTAGGCTCCCTGAGCCCGGCCCGTTTTAAAAGCAGCGATGCCGAGTTCAACATCGGCTTTGCGCTGGCGGCCGTGCAGACCCTACCGACGGGCGTGTATATCGCCATGAACGGCCGTATCTTTCACCCGGATCGGGTGCGAAAAAATCGGGAGGCCAACCGCTTCGAACCGATCTGACGGTCACGGGCCGTCAGACGGCAACGTTCAGGAGGCATCGCAATGGCCCGTGCGCCGGACATTTCTGCCCGGCTGGTTGCCCGGGCGCGTCAGGGTGAGGCTGAGGCGCAGGACCTGTTGCTGCGTCGGCTGGAGCCGGTGCTGCGCGCTTTTTTCTTCAAGCGGCTGGGCGAGGTGCCGGAAATCGACGATCTGGTGCAGAATACGCTGCTCCGAGTGCATACGGGACTTCCGGACCTGAAAGACGATACCCGACTCCGGGCTTTTGCCATGAAGGCGGCGCTGTTCGAGTTGCAGGACTTCTACCGGGGGCGGTATCACGGACGGGAGCAGCTTTTCGATCCGGAGCAGCCGCCGTCAGTAGCCGATGATCCCGGAGAAAGCGAACCCCGGCTGGATCTGGAGCAGGCGCTGCAGGCGCTCACCCCGCATGCCCGGCGCATTCTGGAGCTTCGGGCTTATGGCTATCGCTATCAGGAGATCGCCCGGATGCTCAACACCACCGAGGCCGCCATCAAGATGCAGGTCAAGCGTGCCTTCGAAAAGATGCGCCAGCTACTGCCCGGCTGGTCGGAAAAGTCCTGAGCAAACGCCGCCGTTACCTGCGAAACGCAGCCAGCGGCTTTATAAGAGGTACAACGAGATTTCAGGAAGTTGACGTAAACGCCCATGGCCGCCGATTTTGACGCACTGCCTTTCCGGGAGGAGTTGTCGCCGGAGGAGCGAGCAGCGCTGCAGGCATTGTTGCAGCGGGAGCCGACGCTGGCGCGGGCGCTCCGGCACTGGGAGACGCTGCAGGCTCATCTGCGTGCGCGCGTGGAGGCGGCGGTGCCGGATCGACGGTTGTTCGTGCTTTACGCGCTGGTCCGCAGCGGGCGTGAAGCGCTGCTGACGCCGGAAGAGCGGGCCGAACTGGAGGTGGCGCGGCCCGCGTTGGAGCGGGCGTTGCAGGCGCTACCGGGACTGGAAACGGTCGCGAAAGATATTGCGGCGGCCTGTGACGACTTCGAGGAGGCCTGGGCGATGCACTTTCCGTCGGAGCGGCACCGGATGCGTCCGGCGGCCGAACGGCGACCGCGCCCGTTGCACCGTCGGCCGGCTTACCGCTGGGTGGTGCGTGTGGCGCTGAGCGGGGTGATCCTGGCGCTGGTCGGCATTCTCTGGTGGCAGCAGACCGGGCAGCGGGTTGAATGGACGGTGGCCAACGGCGCCGTCGAGGTGCGCACGCTGGCCGACGGTTCCACGGTGCGGCTGGTAGGACCGGCCGTGCTGCGCTACGCCGTCCGCTTCGATCGAAAGGTGCAGCTCGAGGGACAGGCCTTTCTGGAGGTACAACCCGACACACGGCCCTTCGTCGTGGAGACGCCCGAGGCGGTCGTCACGGTGCTGGGCACGCGCTTTGGCGTGCGGAGCGTCGGGGGACGGACCGAGGTGGTGCTCGTCGAAGGCCGCGTGGCGCTGAACGGACGGGGACGTACCAATGCGCCGGTCGTGCTGACGCCGGGACAGCGAAGTCTTGTGGCGGCCGGACAGACACCCGAACCGCCCGAGCCGGTGCGGGTGCCCGAGGCGCTTCGGTGGACCGGCCTGCACATCTTCGACGGCATGCCGCTGGGCGAAATCACCCGCTATCTCTCGGATTTTTACGGCGTTTCGATTATGGTGGAAGCCTCGCTGGCCGAGGAGCCCATCGTGGGGACGTTTGCGCAGGATCAGCCCCTTACCGAGATCCTGCAGGCGCTGGCCGCCACGCTGGGTGCCCGCGTGGAGCAGTTGCCGGACGGCTACCGCCTGATTCCCGTCGGTTGAAGGACAACTCCGGCCCCTTCCGGGCGTAAGATAGGCGCATTCCTCCACGGCGCCCTGAAGGGTCCTGCACATGTCGCGACAGGCCTGGCAACATGTCCGTTTGGGCTGGAAGTATGGCCTGCTGGCCCTGGTGCTCGCGCTGTTCGGCGCGTCAGGTGCGTGGGCGCAGAGCGCTCCGGTGGAGATCGACGTGCAGGACGTGCCGCTGGCAGAAGCGCTCCGGAGGCTGGAAGCGCAGACCGGCGTCCGGTTGGTCTATGCGCAACGAGTGGTTGCGCGTCAGCGCAGCACCTGCCGCTACCGGGGCGACCGGGTAGAGGAGGCCCTGGCGTGCGTGCTGCGGGGTACGAGCCTGCGGGCCCGGCGCATTCGCGACGGTCAGTACGTGCTGGTGGCCACGCGGTCGTCCCGGCGGAGCTGGGGACCTTCGACCGGGCTGCTCTCCGGCTTCGTGCTTGATGCGCAGACCGGCGAAGTGCTGCCCGGAGCACACGTGTACCTGCCAGACCTGCGGCGCGGGACCGTTACAAACGCGGCCGGTTATTTCGCTCTGCCGGCACTTGCCCGTGCTTTTTACCGAGTGCGCATTTCCTATCTGGGTTACGCGACGCTCGATACGGTGCTCTGGGCCGGCGGCGAGCCGCTGACGCTTCGGCTCCGGCCGGTCATGCTGGGCATCGGCGTGGTGCGCATCGACGCCAGTCGGCTTCCGCTGGAAGAACAGGATGGGATGGCCGGGACGTTTACGCTCCCGGTCGGCTATCTGGAGCGCCTTCCGTCGTTTCCGGGCGAGCAAGACCTATTTCAGGTGCTGCAGTGGCTGCCGGGTGTGCAGCGTTCGGGTGAGGTCAGCGGCGGATTGCTTGTGCAGGGCGGCGCGCCCGATCAGAACCTGTACCTGCTCGACGGCGCGCCGGTCTATCATCCTTGGCACGCCTTCAGCCTGATTTCAACGTTTCAGACCGAAACGTTCAAAGGAATTCGCTTCTATCAGGGGGCATTTCCAGCCGAACACGGCGGGCGGCTCAGCGCCGTGCTGGAAGCCGAAATGCGCGACGGTAACCTGGAGCATCCACGCGCCCTGCTGGGGCTCAGTCCGCTCAGCGCCCGATTTGTTGTCGAAAGCCCGATCACGTCCACCAGTTCGTTTATGCTTTCCGGACGCCGTTCCTATCTGGATCAGCTCATCGGGCGTGAGCATCCGGTCAAAGATGAAAGCGGCCGACGCGACACGCTTCGGACCGGCTATTATTTTTATGATGTAAGCGCCAAGCTGGCTTATCGGCCTGGCGTGCGTCACCGGCTTTCGCTTAGCTACTACGAAGGCGGCGACGACCTAGACCTGCGCTTGCCGTTCGATTTTTCGCTGGATTTTTCGTCGTGGCTGCGGCCGGCCGATCTGTTCTTCGAGGTGGATCAGCGCTGGGGTAACCGACTGCTCAGCCTGCGTTATCAGTATCTGCCCACGCGGCGATTCTTTGTGAGCACGGTGGCGTACGTGTCGGGCTATCGGGCACGGGAAGCCTTTTTTGTTAAACCCACCGGGAGCGCGGCCGTGGCCTCAAACTATACGGTGCGGTTGGAAGACATGGGCGTTCGGGTAGAAGCCAGCCACTATGCCGCGCTGAAGCACGAAACACAACTGGGCCTGCAGCTCGTGCGCCGCACGTTTCGCAGCGCGCTGGATGCGTGGGTGCAGCGGGCGCCTTCGGCCGTCGATACGCTGGTGCAGCAGAGCCGCCAGCAGGCGCTCGAAGTGGCGCTGTATGCGCAGCACGTGTGGCGTCCCACGACGCGCTGGGAAGGACAGGTGGGGCTGCGGGTCAGCCGTTTCGACGCATTGCCGGTGGAGTTGGAGCCCCGGCTGTCCATGCGCTACAGCCTGAGTCCGGATCAGGTGGTACTGCGTGTGAGTGTGGGGCGGTACGTGCAGTATCTGCACCAGCTCCGAGACCGGTTCTCATATCTTTACGACGTGGTTTCGACCCGCTGGATTCCGGCCGGTCCCGGCGCGCAGCCGGCCGTGGCCTGGCAGGGATCGACGGAACTGGAGGCCCGACCGCATCCCTGGCTGACGGTGCGCACGCAGCTCTATTACCGCCGGTTGCATGCAACGCTGCTGCCGAAAGATGTGTATCAGTCCAAAGACGGGCTGGAAGGGCCGGGTATCGAGACCGGTGTATTGCTGGGGCAGTACACGCCGGCCCGCGCCCGGGCTTATGGGATTGAGGCGCTGATGCGGGTGGACCGCGATCCCTGGCAATTCTGGGTGAGCTACCGGGGCGGCCGCTCGCTGAACCGGGCGCCGGCGCTCGGGGAGCGCTCCGACCGTCCGGCCCGCTTCGACGTGCCGCGGGCGCTGAACGCCTTTGTGCGCTACACCCGTCCCCGCTGGGAGGTGATGCTGGCCGGCGAGCTGCGCAGCGGCTACCCGACCACCGTGCCCGTGGCCCGCTACGAGCTGGGCGATCCACTCGAGCCCGAGCCGATCGTCTATCTCTACCGGCCAGAGATCAACAACGGCCGCCTGCCGCCCTACTGGCGGATTGATGCGCGCGTGGCCTATCGATTCGGCTGGCTGGGCGCCCGCTGGCAGGTGGAACTGTACGTGTACAACCTGCTCAACCACCGCAACGTGATCGACCGGCGCTACGAGCCGACGCCCGCGGGCGTGCGCATTATCGACCGGCGGGGTGTCCCGCTGCTCCCGTTGTTGGAACTGCAGATGGAGTTATGAGAAGGCACGTCGGGCTGCTCTTGCTGACAATAGGGCTGGTGGGCTGCGATACCGTGGTACCCGGTTCGGAGCCCGTCCTGGTGGTGGAGGCGTTTCTGCAGACCGACGCGCCGCCACCGACAATCCGCCTGCGCCAGACCGGTCCGCTGGCCGGCCCCTACGATCCGAACGGCGCCCAGTCGGTCACGGATGCCTCGGTAATCCTGCGACTCGATTCGCTGGACATCCCCTATCGGGCCGATCCGACTGCACCCGGCTACTACCGGCCAGAACGCACCGAACTGAGGCTGCCACCGGAGGTGGCGTTCACGCTGGAGATCGTATGGCGCGGTCGTCTGATCCGGGCCCGTGATGTGCTTCCCCCGCCGATCCGGATCGACAGCGTGCAGGTGTCGTTTCCGGATGCGCCCGTGCCGGCCGTATTGCTCGACTCGCTGGTGCTTAACGACTCGCTGGCCATCGGTGCCCGCCAGGGCTATCTGTACCCCGTGGAGGTGACGCTCTGGTGGCAGGCTCCGGACGATCCGGACAGCACCTACTGGGTGCGGCCGCATCTGCAACCGGCCGTGCCGTTCTCGTCGGTGGTAGTGGACCTGTTCCTGCGGACCGAGCAGGTGCTGCTGGAACAACAGAGTCCGACGGACGGCAACGGGCGGCGACGCTGGACCGGCGTCTATGCCGTACCGGTCGATTCGGCCCGGGCACCGCTGCCCGCACACACCTTACGGGTGGCATTGCTGCGAAGCGGACGGGCCTATGCCCGGTTTGCCGCCACGCGTGAGTTTCCGGAGCGCCGGGAGCCCGTCTCCAACGTCGACGGAGGGCTGGGCATCGTGGCCGGTATTGCGCTGGATTCGCTTCGACTGACGGTAAACCCATGAGTCGAGCACGCACATCGAAGGCCCCCAAGCCGCCCGTGTTTCAAGAAGGGATTGTAACCCGTCTTGAGCCACAGGCGCGCGATCCGGAGCGCGTGTCGATCTTCATCGACGATGCGTTCTGGATGGGGGTGCATCGTGACGTGCTCGGCGAGCATCCGGTCGAGGTAGGGCAGGTGCTGCCGGTAGCGGTGCAGCAAGCGCTCTATCGGGCCGAGTTGGGCCGGAAGGCGCAAGCGGTGGCGTTGCGCTATCTGGAGCCCCGACCGCGAACGGTGCAGGAAGTGCGTCGGCGGCTGGAACGGGCCGGTTTCCCGGCAGAGGTGATCGATCAGGTAGTTACCCGGCTAGAAACGCTGGGCTATCTGGACGATCGGGCCTATGCGCAGGCCTATGTGCGGGGACGGCTGGCCGGGCGAGGCTATGGACCGCGTCGCCTGCGGGCCGAATTGCGTCGACGTGGCGTGCCGCCGAACGTGGTGGAGGCGACACTGGACGCAGCACTGGCCGAGACCGATCCGTTGGAAATCGCCCGCCCGTTGGCCCGGCGACGCTGGAAATTGCTCTGCCAGAACGAACCCGATCGTAGAAAGCGGCGGCAAAAGCTGATCGCTTTTTTGCAACGACGGGGCTTTTCTTCCGAAATTGCCTACAGGCTCCTGCGTGAACTGGACTGACCGATGCTGCGACCGGAACCGGAAACGCCTCTCGATCAGGCAGCGCCCGTCTCGGCCTGGCAATTCCTGACCCGGCACTGGGCGGGACGGCTATTGATCGGTCTGGTGCTACTGGGCGGCTTGATCTGGGTGGTCGGTTATTTCACCAACCTGGTGGTTTATCTGGTCGTCGGCCTGGTGCTGGCCTACCTGTTGCGGCCGGTGGTGGATCGCGTGCAGCAGCTGGGGCTGGGCCGCGTGCCTGCCATTCTGGTGACGTTGCTGCTTGTAGCCGGGCTGATCAGCCTGGTTTTTACTTCGCTGGTGCCTTTTCTGGCGCGTCAGCTGGCCGAACTGTCGCGGCTGATTTCGCTCGAATCACTGCGAGGAGCTGTGACGCAATTCGAGCAATGGCTGATGCGCTTTTTCCCCATTCAGCCGGGCACGCTGATGGACACGTTGCAGCAGGGTTTCGAAACGCTAATCCGAGAGCGGCAGCTGGCCAGCACCATCGGTTCGATGCTGGATCTGTTTGCCAATCTGTTCTATGCGGTGCTCGTCATTCCGTTTGTAACGTTTTTCGCACTCAAGGACGGTACACGGCTGCGGCGCTCGTTGCTTCGGCTGGTTCCCAACCGCTACTTCGAGCTGACGCTTGCCGTGCTGGATAAACTGGGAGCCAACGTAGGCCGCTATTTCCGAGCCCTTCTGTTGCAGAGTCTCTCAGTTGCCACGCTGGCCAGTGTGCTGCTGGCCCTGGTAGGACTGCGCTTTGCCGTGGCCGTGGGACTTTTCACTGGCATTGCCAACACGATTCCATATTTTGGCCCGCTGATGGGCTTTCTGGCGGGCACGCTGGTAGGCATCGCCCAAACCGGTGATTTTTCCATGGTGCCGGAGGTGCTGATTGCAATGGGGCTGACGCAGATTGCAGATAACGTGCTGTTTCAGCCGCTGATATTTTCGCGGGCGGCGCGGGCGCATCCCCTCATCATCCTGTTTGCTGTGTTGGTGGGAGCGCAACTGGCCGGCATCGTAGGCATGCTGCTGGCCATCCCCATTCTGACCATCGTCCGGGTGGCAATCGAACAGGTTCGCTGGGGGGTGCGCAACTATCGTATTCTGAACGCATCGGCCCGATGAGCAGGCGTCGTTTTGCAACATCAGATTTTGTGCTGGCGCTGGCCGGAGTGATCGGGCTGGTGCTGGGCCTGTGGCTACTGCCGCATCAGCATCCCGACGCAACGTTGCAGCACATGCTGTCGGCCGAGGCAGCCCGGCATCGGGCCGCTGCTTTTCTGGCGCAGCGGGGTTACCGGGTCGACACGACGCGGGCGATCGTGGTGCTGCGGCGCGCGCCCGAGCTGTTGCGCCGCTGGCAGATGCAATGGGGGCGGCCGGAGCTGGTGCGACGCCTTGAGGACTTGCCCTGGCTGCCGGTTTACCGATGGGTGGTGTACCGGCCTTCCAGCGAGATGAGCGGCCAGCGCTGGCAGGTGGTGCTGGCCGGAGACGGAACGATCTGGGGCTTTCGTGGACCGGAGGCCACAGGTGAGGATCCGGCCGCCCGGGCGGCCGCCGGGATGGCGGCCGAGGCCTTCGATCCACTGGCATCGTGGGGAAAGCTGTCCGGCGCGCCAGATTCTTCAGAGACGCCGGAGCGGCCCGGGCCGGCAGCGGCCGTCGCACTGGCTCGTTACCATCTTGAGCAGACGATTGGTTCGGTGCTGGCGTTGCGGCCGGACTCGGTGGGGCTGCGGGCGACAAACGGCCCGCAGCAGGCGGTGGTGCGGTTCCGGGGGCAGATGCCCACCGGTGATTCAGTGACGGTGCAGGTGGTAGTGGCGGCAACCGGCCAGTTGCGTGCACTGGAAGTAACGTGGGGGACGCTGCACCTGCCGGAGCCTTCCCCGCTCGAAGAAGGACGGCCGCGGCGGGGTGAGCGCGGATTCACAGTGCACGAAATGCAGGATCTGCTGTCCGTGCTCCTTTTTGCAGCGCTGGGCATCTGGTTGCTGACCGTTTTTCTACGGCGGTTGCATCGGCGGTTACTCGACACCCAGGGGCCGCTGCGGGACGCCGTGCTGGGTGGACTGGCCTTTGCCGTGGCAACGCTAGGCGGCGCATTGCCCGGGATTCTACAGGTGTCGGATCTCTGGTTGCGCCTGCTGATCCTGCTGGTGTCGACGCTGGTCGTGGGCGTTTTCGGGGCGGCCAGCGTCTTTCTGCTGGCCGGTACGTCCGATGCGCTGGCGCGCGATCGCTGGCCGGAGAAACTGACCGTGCTGACGCTGTTGCGCAACGGACAGGTGCGCAACGTGGTGGTGGGGGCTTCGCTGCTGCGGGGTCTGGCGTTGGGCGGGTTGCTGCTAGGCCTGACGACCGGGTTGCTCGGACTCTGGCCGCGGGCATCCCTGCAACTGGATGCGGGTGCGTGGACCGTCCCGTGGCCCGGCATGCAGGCAGCCGTGTGGCTGGGCTTTGCCGTGTGGGTGGGTATGCTGCTGGTTTACCTGCTGCTGGCTGTGATGGTCCGGCTGCCCTGGCGCGATAGCGGGCGGGTGGTGGGCACGTTGACCCTGCTGCTGTTGCTGGTCGGCGTCAGCGCGATCGATCTGGAGCAGGTCGGCTTCGAGTTGATCGTGCACGCATGCTGGGGCGTGGTGCTGGCATGGGCCTGCTGGCGCTATGAGCCGGCATGCAGCGGAATAGGAGCCATGACTGCCTGGGCGTTGTGGCGAAGTGCCTCGGGCTGGATGGCGCCGAACGGACCATTCGGGCCGGACGGATGGATCGTGCTGGGCATGATGGGGACCGGGCTGGTGATCGGCTTTGTGGGCATTCGAAGCCGGCGCTCTGCAGCGGAACTGCCGCGCTACGTGCCGGCTTACCTGCAGGAGCTGGCCCGGCAGGAACGCCTGGAGCGGGAGCTGGAAATTGCCCGTCAGGCGCAGGCTTCCCTGCTGCCCCGCACGCTCCCCGAGGTCCCGGGCGTCGCGATGGCGGCCCTCTGCCGGCCAGCCTACGAAGTGGGCGGCGACTATTACGATGTCTTTGGGTTGCCGGACGGGCGACTGGCCGTCGTCGTGGGCGACGTGAGCGGCAAAGGCATTCAGGCTGCCTTCTTCATGACGCTCATCAAAGGCCATGTGCGGGCGCTCAGCCTCTCGACGCGCGATCCCGCCGACGTGCTGCGCCACCTGAACCGACTCTTTCGGGAGCAGGCGCCCCGCGGCC
The DNA here is from genome assembly GCA_015487635.1 of Rhodothermus sp. Classification (GTDB taxonomy): domain Bacteria; phylum Bacteroidota; class Rhodothermia; order Rhodothermales; family Rhodothermaceae; genus Rhodothermus. The sequence goes on along the minus strand of WFPM01000164.1, from coordinate 5,013 downwards.
TTTTTGTGACCATGATCTACGGGGTGCTGGATCCCAGAACCCGCACGCTCACACTGGCGCGAGCCGGCCACCCGCCGGTGCTGCACTACCGAGCCTGCGCGCAGCAGGTGCAGTGCCTGCGACCGTCCGGCATGGGCATCGGGCTGGCCGACGCCGAGCTGTTCGACAAGGCGCTGGAAAGCTGTGTGCTTCGTCTAGAAGCGGGCGACCGCGTCCTGCTCTACACGGACGGCATCACCGAGATGGCGGGGCCGAGGGGAGCACGCTGGGGACTCGAGCGCCTGCAACAGTGGTTGCTCGAAAGCAGCAGGCATGGATACGCACCGGAACAGGCCCTGGGGGCGCTGGAGGAGCAGTTGCGCGCGTTTGCCGGTACGACCGAGTTGGCAGACGATCTGACGGCCATTCTGCTGGAAGGAAAACAGACCAGGTATGCGAACTGAAGCGTCTTTGCAGCCGGCACTGGACTGGCTGCGGCCGAAGCTCCGGGAAGTGCCCGAAGTGGCGCTGATTCTGGGTTCCGGGCTGGGCGCGCTGGCCGAAGCGGTGACCGAGGCCGTCGAGGTGCCGGTTCGGGAAATTCCGGGCTACCCGGCACCGACCGTCTCGGGACATGCCGGACGTCTGGTCTTCGGCCGGCTGGAAGGGTGTCGCGTCGTGGTGCTCCAGGGACGGTTGCACTGCTATGAGGGCTATCCGCCGCAGACCGTTACGCTGCCGGTGCGGCTGGTGCATGCGCTGGGAGCGCAACGCCTGATCGTGACCAATGCAGCCGGCGGACTGAATCCCCATTTTCGCCCTGGCACGCTCATGTTCATCGTCGATCACATCAACGCCGCGTTTCGCAATCCGCTGGTGGGCCGGCTTGCCGACCGTCGACCGCTGATGCGCGGGGCGCCGGACATGAGCCGGGCCTACGACCTGGACTGGCTGGCCGAGGCCGAAGCTGTGGCGCTGTGTCTGGGCATTCCCGCGCAGCGGGGCGTCTATCTCTGGACGCTGGGGCCCAGCTACGAGACGAAAGCCGAGATCCGCATGTACCGCCGCATGGGGGCCGACGCTATCGGCATGAGTACGGTCCCCGAGGTGCTGCAGGCGCGCCAGCTGGGCATGAAGGTGCTGGGCCTCTCCACGATCACCAACATGGCGGCCGGGCTGCATGCGGGCCCCCTCTCGCACGAAGAGGTGTTGCAGGTGGGACTCCAGGTGCGCGATCGGCTGGAGCGACTGATCCGCGGCATTCTTTATCAACAATCTGCGAAGAAATTTTAGAATCGACGGGCCTGTAGACAAAAAATTAGACGGGGCATTGAGTTTTCGAGGATTTCTTTGCATATTTAAGGCCGGTTGGTTCTTCCCGATCGGGAAGAACCAGATACGGGGAAGTATGTATGTGAAGCAGTGAAGGGACGTTCATGAGCTACGAACAGCACACCGACTACGGGTACCAGGGAGCGTCTTCGGACGGATACAACATGCAGGATCGGCACGCTCCACGGGAGGAAAGGCACTATCGAGAAGAGGTGTACTCCAAGCGCGTACCGGCCGGTAAGCGCACCTACTTCTTTGATGTGAAGCCGACGCGCTCCGGTGACGACTACTTCATCACGATCACCGAGAGCAAACGCATCGACGATCATCGCTACGAAAAGCACAAAATCTTCCTCTACAAGGAGGATTTCGGCAAGTTCATTGCCGCCATTCACGAAGTGGTGCAGCATATTCGTGAGGAATATCTGCCCGACTACGACTTCAAAGATCTGCCCGAACTGCCGCTGGCACCGCGGCGTTCGCAGGGTGATGAAGCGACCGGATGAGATAACAGCATACAGCAGGATATAGAAGGCAAAAAGCCGGCAATGCCGGCTTTTTGTTTTTTGGTTCTTGTTGAAGAAAACGTTATGGAACTGCTTCCCATCGTTCCCTACGAGCAGCGCGCCGAGCGACTGGCGGCGCTCTGGACGCGTGGCGGCACGTTCGATCCAGAGGTGGAGCGAGCCGTGCAGGAGATCCTGCAACAGGTGCAACAGCAGGGTGACGCCGCGCTGCTGGCGCTAACTGAACGGTTCGACGGGGCGCGCCCGCCCTCGCTCCGGGTACCGGAGGCGGAGCTGGCGGCGGCCTTCGAGGCCATGGATCCCGAATTAAAGACCATCATTGCCGAGGCGGCCGACAATATCCGGCGCTTCCACGAGCACCAGCGGCGCACGTCGTGGTTCGTCGAGGACGGCGACGGCGTGGTGCTGGGCCAGCGCATCGTGCCGCTGGAGCGGGTGGGACTCTACGTGCCGGGCGGTCGCGCGTTCTACCCGTCCAGCCTGCTGATGAACGCGATTCCGGCCCAGGTGGCCGGCGTGCCGGAGCTGCATCTGGTATCGCCGCCGGGGCCTTCCGGATGGCCGCATCCGCTGGTGCTGGCCACGGCCCACTTTCTGGGCATTCGTCATGTGTATGCCGTGGGCGGGGCCCAGGCCGTGGCGGCGCTTGCCTTCGGAACGGAGACGATCCCGCGCGTGGATAAGATCGTGGGGCCGGGGAACGCTTATGTGGCGCTGGCCAAAAAAATGGTTTTCGGCCGGGTGGACATCGACGTCGTGGCCGGTCCCAGTGAGATCGTGGTGCTGGCCGACGACACGGCCGATCCGGAGTTCGTGGCGGCCGATCTGCTCTCGCAGGCCGAGCACGACGAGCGGGCTTCGGCCGTGCTGGTTACGCCCCATCGGCTGCTGGCCGAGGCCGTCCAGGCCCGTGTGCAACGCATGGTGGCCGAGGCGTCCCGCCGCGCCATTCTGGAGGCGTCGCTGGCGCGCTACGGCGCCTGCATCGTGACGCCGTCGATGAGCGAGGCGTACGCGGTGGTCAATGAGCTGGCGCCCGAGCACCTGGAACTGATCGTGCGGGACCCCTGGGCGGTGTTGCCACACATCCGCCATGCCGGGGCCATCTTTCTGGGGCCGTTTTCGACGGAGCCGGTAGGCGACTACTTTGCCGGGCCCAACCATGTGCTGCCCACCGGTGGTACGGCCCGCTACGCCTCGGCGCTGAGCGTGGACGACTTCGTGCGGAGCCAGTCGATCATCGCCTACACGGCCGAACGGCTGCGCCGGACCGGTCCGCGCATCATGCGCTTCGCCGAGGCCGAGGCGCTGCCCGCGCACGCCCAGGCGGTGGCCGTCCGGCTGGCCCGGCTGGCGGAACAAGCGCCGGACTCCGCCGTGCGTTCGTCTGCCTGAAACGAAACCGACTGCGATGATACCTGTGGCCGATACGCTGGAGCAGGCTCTGGCGGCCATCCGGCCTGCCGTACGCCGGGGCAAACCGTACGTGGTGGGAACGCCGCCCGAGGCGCCCGTCAAGCTGAACCAGAACGAAAGCCCCTGGGATCTGCCCGAGGCGCTCAAGCGCGAGCTGCTAGAGGCGTTTTTTGCCCTGCCGTTCAATCGGTATCCGGCCGAACACCCGGAACGGTTGCGGCAGGCGCTGGCCGAGTACCTGGACTGGACCCCGGAGGGCATCGTCGTGGGCAACGGCTCGAACGAGCTGGCCTTCACGGTGGGGCTGGCCGTGATCGAAGAGGGCACGCCCGTGGTGCTGCCCCGGCCCATGTTTGCGCTCTATGAAATGATTGTGCGGCTGCACGGCGGCCGCATCCATGCCGTGGCACCGCGCCCGGACCTGCACTTCGACGTCGAAGGGTTGCTGGAGGCCATGCGTCGGCATCGGCCGCCACTGGTGATTCTGACCACGCCGAACAATCCGACGGGGCTGGCCATGGCCCCGGAGGACGTCGAGGCGGTGGTGGCGGCGGCGCCCGGTCTGGTGCTGATCGATGAGGCATACGTGGAGTTTGTCGACGGGGTAGGGGCACGGCCGCTGCTGGACTGCTACCCGCACGTGCTGCTGCTGCGGACGTTCTCGAAAGCCCTCGGGCTGGCCGGGCTACGGCTGGGCTATCTGGTGGGCCACCCGGACGTGGTCCGCGAACTCTACAAGGCGCGCATCCCCTTCATGGTGGATCGGCTGGCCGAAACGGTGGCGCTCACGCTGCTCCGGCATTTGAATCTGGTGCAGCAGCGCGTGACCGAGATCAAGGCCGGGGTGCAGTGGCTCTACCGGGAACTGGCTGCGCTGCCGGACGTCGAGCCGGTGCCATCTCAGGCCAATTTTGTAATCTTTCGGACACCGCTGGAACCCGACGTGCTGCTCGCTCGTCTGGCGAAAGACGGGATCCTGATCCGCAATATGAGCGGCTATCCCGAGCTGCGCGGGTATGTTCGGGTAAACGCAGGGCGGGCCGAAGAGAACCGGGCTTTTATGGTCGCGTTGAAGAAGGCGCTCGCCGGCAACGAGACCCCGTAAGCCAGGTCGCGCAGCCGGAGGCCTGATCCAGAGGTTGTTTAACCGTTTGCGCGTGCGCGATGGAATTGATTCAGGTTGACATCGTCGGGCTTTCGACCAGTCCTACCAGCGGAGGCGCATATGCGCTGGTCCTGGGGGAAATTCAGGGAAATCGTCGGTTGCCCATCATTATCGGTGCGTTCGAAGCACAGGCCATCGCGCTGGAGCTTGAGAAGATTCAACCGCCGCGTCCGATGACGCACGATCTGTTGCGCGACCTGTTCGAGGCTGTCGGAGCCGAGGTGCTCAGCGTGGTGATCGACGAGCTGCGCGACGGTACCTTCTACGCCAAGATTCGTTTTGTGCACAACGGACGGGAGCGGCAACTGGATGCACGTCCGAGTGATGCCGTAGCGCTGGCCGTGCGGGTGGATGCGCCGATCTTCGTGGCGCCGGCCGTGATGGAAGAGGCCGGCATCCCCACCGAGGAGGGTGCCGGATTTCCGGTAGGCAGCGAACCACGGGCCACGGAGGAGGAGCCTGAAACACCCATGTCGCGTCTGGAGCGCCTGCAGCGCATGCTGGAGAAAGCCATCGAGGAGGAGGATTACGAACGGGCCGCTCAGTTGCGCGACGAAATCGCCCGCCTGAAAAAAGAACAGGGCCAGAACTGAT
>WFPM01000163.1 GCA_015487635.1 Rhodothermus sp. | reverse complement strand
GACCTCGGCCAGGGCCCCCCACCCCATGCACCTCTTTTCCTTCCGCCCGGAATCTTCCGAAGGGCTACGCGTGATGTTGCACGTCGGCACGAACCGGACACGCCCGCCGGCCGATGTGCACCGACCGGAAGGCTTTGAACGCGCCTGGCCTCCGCACAAGCCGTGATCTCCGTCATCTACCACCCCGACTATCTGACCTACTGCTTCGGCCCGGAGCACCCGTTCAGCCCGGTGCGGCTGGAAATGCTCTGGACGCTCCTGAAAGCACTGGGCTGTGCGCCGGCGCCGATCCGGCCGCCGGAGGCCACGCGTGGGGACGTGCTCCGCGTGCACGCCGAGGACTACGTGGCGCGCGTCGAGGCGGCCTCGCGCGGCGAGTCGGTGCCCGATGCCGAGGCGTTCGGCCTCGACACACCCGACGTACCGGTATTTCCCGACATGGACCGCGCCGCCCGCATCCTGGTGGGCGGCACGCTGCACGGCGCCCGCCTGATCGCCGAAGGTCGGGCCACCACCGTGCTCCAGCTCGGCGGCGGTTTCCACCATGCTCACCCGGCCCGCGCCTCGGGCTTCTGCATCTACAACGACCTGTCCATCGCCATCCGGGCGCTGACCGACACCGGGCTACGCGTGGCCTACATCGACATCGACGTCCACCACAGCGACGGCGTACAGGCCATTCACTATCATGAAGACACGGTGCTGACGATCAGCCTGCACGAGTCCGGCCAGTACCTGTTTCCGGGCACGGGCTTCGTCGAGGAGATCGGCGAAGGCCGGGGCCAGGGCTTTTCGCTGAACGTGCCGCTCCAGCCGTTCACCGAGGACGAAAGCTACCTGGAAGCATTCGAGCGCGTCGTGCCCCATGCGCTGGTAATGTTTCGACCCGACGTGCTTGTGGTCCAGTGCGGCGCCGACGCCCACTTTCAGGACCCGCTGGCCGACCTGCTGCTTTCGACGCGCGCCTACGAACAGCTCTTCCGGCGGCTGAAGACGCTAGCCGACGAACACACCGGCGGCCGCGCGCTCTTTACGCTGGGCGGCGGCTACGACTTCGACGCCACGGTGCGCGTCTGGGCCCTGCTGTACCTGATCCTGCAGGACCGGCCACTTCCGGAGCGGCTTCCCCTTAGCTGGCGCATCGAATGGGAACAGCGGCTGGAGCGCCCCCTTTTGCCCACGCTGCACGACACGGCCCGACCGCTGACGCTCACACCCGAACGCCGCCACCAGATCGCCCGGCAGAACCTGCACACGGTCCAACGTCTTATGGACACGATTGCCTACTACTGGTACTGAAAAAACGCACCCGCATGCCATGAGCGAACGCCCACTCCTCGGTGGCCTCGAAGCCGGCGGGACGAAGTTCGTCTGCGCCGTCGGTACCGGTCCGGACGACCTCCGAGCGCTCGAACGCTTTCCCACCACGACCCCCGAAGAAACGCTCGGCCGCGTGATCGACTTCTTCCGGCGCCAGCCTGAGCCGATTGCGGCGCTGGGCATCGGCTCGTTCGGGCCCCTCGATCCCGACCCGGACTCGCCCACCTACGGCTACATCACAACCACGCCAAAACCCGGCTGGGCGCACACCGACGTAGCGGGCACGCTGCGCCGCGCGCTGAACGTGCCCGTGGCATTCGACACCGACGTGAACGCCGCCGCACTGGGCGAACAACGCTGGGGGGCCGGACGCGGCCTGCACACGTTCGTCTACCTCACGATCGGCACGGGCATCGGCGGCGGGGTCATCGTCAACGGCCAACGCCACCACGGCCGCCAGCATCCCGAGATCGGCCATCTGTTCATCCCTCGCCTGCCCGGCGACGATCGTCCCGGCCATTGCCCCTTCCACGGCGACTGCCTCGAAGGGCTGGCTTCCGGACCAGCCATCGCCGCACGTTGGGGCCGACCGGCTCCGGAACTGCCACCCGACCATCCGGCCTGGGATGAAGTGGCCCATTACCTGGCCTTCGGGCTGGCCAACCTGATCCTGACACTCTCGCCCCAGCGTCTCATCCTGGGAGGCGGGGTCATGCACCAGACGCACCTGTTTCCGCGCATCCGCCGCCACATGGCCGCCTGCATCAACGGCTATGTGGCGCTGCCCGACCTCGACACGTTCATCGTCCCGCCGGCGCTCGGCGACCGCGCCGGTGTGCTGGGCGCCCTCGCCCTGGCCGAAGAAGTGGTGCCCGGGCCTTCCTGAGACTCACCGCCGCACCTCCACCCGAAAGCGGCCGATCAGCCGACGATCCGGCTCGTCCGACAACCGAATGTAAAGATGATAGGCTTCATCCCGCCCCAGCACCAGTCCTGGCAAGTCCAACGGTTGCTGCCATTGACCGGAAATCGAAGCAAGCACCCCGTAGGGCTTCACTTTGCGATCATCCCAGCCCTGCTGTTCAAAATAAAGCGGCTTCAAGTTGAAAAAGTGCGCTAAAACCAGGGTGTCTGCCACAAAAAACACACGTTTCATAAAAGAACTCTGCAGCATCAATTTATTGAAGCGCGCTCGGTCATTCACGGCCAGTTCGGCGCGCATATCCTCCGGAGGATCCCGCCATGCAGGATGCCGAAGCGTAATCCGCCGAACCAGACGCCCTTCCCGCTCCCCGAGAAAATACAACTGCAACTCCGAGGACAGGTCATAAACCGCTGCGGCCAACCGAGGCCCGGGCAACACATCCACGGCAGCACGACGCGGCACGTAGTTGCCTTCCTGATAACGTTGCGGATACACTCCGAAGCGATAAACAACCCGATGCAGCCCCGTGTCCACCACCGAAAACGCCCGTGTTCCTGCACAGGCCGGTTCAAGCCACGATGAACAGGGCTCGTTCATCGCCACAGAAGGCACGACAAGATGCGCATCGTCCAGGGAACGAAAGCCGGCATTAATCCCATAGCCTTCCGGCAATTGAGGATGATCAATAAAACGGCCCGTTTTTGTGAAACGACTAACCCGACTGTACTCCTGTTGCACATAGACCAGATTTCCATGCACGAGCACCTGCGCGACTCGGTAGAGCGCGCCTGGCTCTTCGGTTCCTGGTCGACCGATCACCTGAACGGGTCGTCCCATGCTGTCGTAGACCACCACTCTCCGTAGCCGAAGATCTGGTACGTACAGCCGAAATGGCTGCAATTCCACCTCAACCCATAGAAAATCGCCCAGAAACAACGTATCGGGCTCCTGCAGGTGGATCGTATCGACCGGCACCAGCACCGCCCGAACCTCGGTGGGTTTTTCCGCACCGCATCCGCACAAAAGGGCTCCGGCGACCACAACCCACAGCCACCGGAGCCCCTTGTTAACATCGCCCCACACCATCACTGTGGTGTGATGATAACCTCACAGAAGCAGTTGAGGGGAGGGATATCACAGATCTCTTCTACTGGATTGAGATCATTGTAACAGATTTGAGGATCTGCCTTCGCAGGTCGTACTTCATACACCCACGGCAGCAGGCTCAGGCCCAGCGCCAGCACCAGAAACAACGTCGCCAACCGATCCTTCCAGCGCTTCATAGCACACCTCCTTTGGTCTTGGTGAAACATGAACCCTCTATCCGATCACCGGCGATCGTCCACCAACAGCAACCGCACCGACGCAGCGCCCTGCACCGTGCGCAACCCCTCCGAACCCAGCTCCCCCACCACTCGCCCCTCCCGACGCACCAGCGCCCGCGGCAACGACGCCTCCCCAAAATGCCGTCCGTACCACCCCAGCGAATCCCACCACACCTCGAACGGAA
>WFPM01000162.1 GCA_015487635.1 Rhodothermus sp. | reverse complement strand
GGTAAGCGTGCTGGTTGCGTCCACGTTGCTCCCTCTGAAGGCTTTTTCGCAGGTATCTGAAAAACGCATCTCGGTACCGGTCGCTTTTGAGGCGGCCGCGCTGGAGCAGGCCAACGCCCGCTTTCGGGAGGCCGTTACCGCCGTTTTGAATCGAGTTGCCCGCGCGCATGGACTGGGTGGGGTTGAGACCAACTGGGTGGCGGTCAGTCCTGAGGGGTTCATGCGTTCCCCGGTGGCGCTGCTGCAGGGACGCGCGAAGCTGACGCGGGCAGAGCTGGCCGCCGGTCAGGATCTGGCCCTGGTTGAATTCAACCTGCCGGAAGGGTCGGAGGTACCTTCCGGGTTCTACGTGATGCACGTGCGGCAGGAAGATGGCCGCTGGATGGCCGCGCTGAAAGACCTGAAAGGAAGGGTGGTTCTAGAGCGCGTGGCCGAGGAAGGGCCGCCCGGCACGGCACAGGCGGGTTGGCCGGGCCGAAACACCGGGCTTTATCTACGGGAAGGCCGGCCGGTCTACGGCGTACGCTTCGGGGTCGAGCTGGCGGCCGGTTCCTTCTACATGGTCGTCCGACTGGGTAAGGGCCGGATCGTGCCGACGCAGCATCCCGATTCCCGGGCTATCGAGGAAGCGCTCGTTGCATTTCGCCGGACCGTCCGGTCTGTTTTTGCGCCCTGGCTGAAAGAAGGAAACGACGTGTTCATCGCCACGCGGTCTGATGCGTTCGTGGCCGCCGTCTTTGATCCCGACACGAACGATCTGGTGAGCTATCTCCGCGCGTCGCACCGGCCCGGCGGGCTTTACCGGATCCATGGCGGGCGGATCGAACCGGCACAGCCCGGTGCGCGACGCCTTGCGGGCACGTTCCGTCGTGTTGCCGTTGCCCGGTCTATGAACGTTGGCATTGTAGGCGGCATCAGCGGTTCAACGGCAACGCTTGGCTATATCGGACCTGAAATAGAGGCGTTTCTTTTCGAGATCCCCGTTCACTGACCACCGGAAAGCCATGAAGCACCGTCGCATCGTCTGCTGGATGCTTTTGTTGAGTGGACTGGCCGGGTACGGCCATGGACAGATCCGCGGGGGTGCCGAAACGGCGCAGTTCGAACCCGGCGATCACGTGCTTTATCAGGAAGATCTTTCGGGCACGCCGATCGGCGCGCAGGTGGAAGGCTGGGAGATCGTCCGGGGAAGCTACGAGGTGGCGGAGTTTCTGGATAAACGCTGGTTCCGGCCGTTGGAGCGGGATACCCGCCTGCTTCGGACCCTTACGTTCCCGCAGGATTTTTCCGTGGAGTTGACCACCTATCTTTCCGCAGAAGCGGGGGCCCGTCTCAAGGTGTTTCTCTACACGGCGCGGGATCTGGAGCGGGAGCGGATGGGGCCTGACGGTCCCTCCCAGCTTTATCTGATTATGGGCCGGGGATACCATCCGGACCATGATTTTGTCCATCTCCGGGTTTACGATCCGGCACAGCGCCGCTATCAGGATGTGGTCTCGCCCGGCTCGTACAAGTTTACGCCGAATCAGCCGCACCGGGTAGCGCTGCAGGTCCGCGGTGGGCAGCTGCAGCTCTTCGTGGACGGCACGCGGGTAGCCCTTACGCCCTTCCGTCCCGAAGCGCCGATGGTGGCCATCGGATTCATCTTTGATGCAGGTAGTGGTCATGAGTTGCCCTACAAGGACCGCCCCGCGCTCGTGGACGGCCTTCGCATCGCTGGCTACAGCCGTCCTGTGGGACGCGCCGCCGGCGGCGTCTTCCTCTACTGGGCGCTGCCGGTGTCGCAGGACGGCCTGCCGCAGCTCTTTGCGGCGCAGAGCCAGACCTTCAATGGAAGCTGGGGCCTGGAATCCACCGGAGGTGAGCGTCGCATGCTGGAGGGTACTTTTGTGGTGATTGATTTGCCCACCAATCCCTTCGCTCCGGGTGAAGTACGGGTGCGCGCTGGCGGGCAGAGGTGGAACGACTTTGTGCAGCGGCTGAAACAGGAGCTGGAAGCGATACGCCAGCGCGGCGGTGGCCTACTCATCGTGGGCGACGGCAGCGACGGGCACACCGAGCGGGAGCGAAAACTCCTGGCCAATCAGCGTGCCCTTGCCTTTGCCGCCTGGCTGGCACAGCAGGGCATCGGCAATCCGCAAAATCTGCTGAGTATTGTGGTGGAAAACGGCGGCTACGAAAGCATCTTCTTCGTAGTGCAAAACGGCGGCTACGAAGGCATATACTCGCTCCGGCTGGAGCGGAAGCAGTAAGCCGGGTGGTTGTTAACGCAATACGAGGAGGTGGCCATGAAGCGCGTGCGCATTGCGCTGGCATTCCTGGTGACGCTGCCCGGCGTCGGTACCGCCACAGCCCAGCGACTGGTATGGCTGGGGATGCTGGAGGGAATAAAAGCCAGGGGCAGGGACGTCGGCTTCCACCCGGCCTCTATGTGCTCCGCCTGGAGGTAGGCGGACGGACGGCCAGTCGGATCATCGCCTATGTACGATAAGCGAAATGCGTCGGCTGCTTCAGACGGGGGCTTTCGTGCTGCTGGTCCTGCTACCGGCGGGGGCGGTCGTCGGACAGGGCTGGCGCATCGGCGTGGCCCTGGAAGGGCAGATCTTCCCCCTCGGGTTGACCGGCTTTTTCGAATACCAGCAGGGGGCATACGGCGCGCAGGTCCGCGTGGGATGGGATCTGTTCGGCGGCCTCTATGTGGGAAGCGAAAGCTTCTGGGAGCCCATCGAAAACAACCGCTTTGCCCTCGGACTGTTGGTCTATCCCGGCGTGGCCCGTGCGGCTCCGGATCTGGACTTTACCGGGGTGATGCTGTTTCCTAACGTGGGCGCGCGGCGGTCCGGCAGCGGATGGGGATATCTGGGACTGGGCCTGCCGCTGCAGTCATCATTCTACGAGCGCCTTCAGGGCGACTGGGGATTCCTGGCGCTGATGCGTACGCGGCTTCAGATCGTTCGCGCAACGCAGTGAGATGATTGTGGGCGGTGATCAGAAGCGCCGGAATTTCAGGAGCATTCGAAGGACCGCCAGTGGACGATCCGATTATAGACCCGGATCAGCTTGGAGGGCGTATCGCGCCACTGAAGCTGTTGCCCGTTTCTTCAGGTATTGTGTAATAGGCGATATGGGGCACGTCGGCCTGCAGCAGATCCCAGCGCTGACCTACAAGGATGGTGTCCCGGACGGCCAGAACGCGGGCGAAAGGATAATCGCTCAGGTGCAACCGCCGGGCTTTTCGACGGTGCAGGTCGAGCAAATAGGCTATGGGATAAGCCCGCACCACCTTTCCCTGGTATCCTTCGTAGCGGATGAACTGGTACAGCAAGATGTGGTCGCTCAGAAAGAGCGCAGACGGGGGATCGTCCACTTTTCCCGAATAGTCATATTTTTGAATGAAGCCTTCCGCGTAGAAGTGGGCAATGCTTACCCTTTTGGGATTGAAAACCTGAGGTGCAATGTGTACATCATGAACCCATATGTTAAAGAGAAAATTTTTTCTATAAGGATCATATATATCTAAAACAGGATAATAGCTATAGGTTATGCTGATAAATTTCATGCCACATGATATGTATGCACGTGTTATTGTAGAGTATATGAAATTATCGACCCTTCTATTACCAGTAATTGCTCTTCGATAATAGCCATCAATTTCGGCATTCCATACAGGTGTGCCATTCAGGTTGACAGCCATAAATTCAGGTCCCTTAATATAGTAATTGTATGTAAACAAATTATCATTTGTAAGGCATGACGAAGATGCTCCTCTGTTTATTAAAACATATCTTTCAAAGACATATGTATTTATTTTGCTATAATAGACTAGGAGCATCATTCTTGAGTTGTCATAGATGTAGAGCGAGTCGTTTGTCCCCAGCAGCAGATGACCTGCCTGCACGAACTCGCCGGGCCCTTCTCCCTGACGGCCAACCGTGGTCAGGAAAGCCCCGGATCGGTCGAACACCCGCACTTCCTGATTGACAAAGTCCAGCACCAGGACACGGCCTTTTTGATCGATTTCGACATCCCAGACGCTCCCGAACATGCTGTGCGGGTCCTCACTGACCAGCTTGCCGCGTTGCCACCGACGGCGGGCCTGGCGCAGCCGCCTGGCCCATGCTTCCAGGACCGGGTCGGTGGTATCCGCGGCCGTTACCTGCCAGTCGAACGTTTCTGGTGGAGGCAGGTGGCCCGGTGCCGGCAGTGGGAGTTCGTTGCCGACCGACGCCGGGTTCCTGCTACATCCCAGGAGGATACAAGCCCACAGACCCGGCCAGATCCACCACCTCCGCATCATTCGATCTGAAAATCACACTCATATGAGCGACAGTAGGGAGGTTCGTCTATTGCATCACAACCTTTATTAGACTTCGGTGCGTCTGTACACTTCCCATTTTCACATGTGTCATGCTCGCAATGGACGGCGCGGACATAAGGCTGGGGGAGTAGGAACGCGCCTGTCATGGTAAGTAAAGCTAATCCAAACAGGAGCAATATCTTTTTCATGGCTGTATCTCTTGTTTGTTTTTATTCGGGGTCGCAATGCTCCCATGAGCATAACTGTCCGGTCATTATGCAATTTGT
>WFPM01000161.1 GCA_015487635.1 Rhodothermus sp. | reverse complement strand
GGGTGGGACGGGTCGGGCGGTCGCGGTCCACCGCCACCATGCACAGAAAGCCCAGCGCTTCGTCTTCGGCGGCCAGAAACTGGTGCCAGGTCCAGGCCGGCACGTGAATCAGATCGAACGGCTGCACTTCGAAGAGCTGCGCGCCCACGATGGCGCGGCCTCGTCCGCGCAGGATCAGCACGGCGTGCACGTGTTCGTGCCGCTCGAAAGTGGAGTAGCCGCCCGGCTCCACCTCGAAGTAGCGTAACTCGGCAGGCAGGCCGCTTTCCGGTCCGAACAGCACCTGGCGCGTAATGTCCCGGAAGTGCGTACCTTCCGGTTTGTAGTGCTTCAGCGGCACCGTCTCCCAGCGAAACCCTTCGTCGGTCGTCTGAAAGCGCCGCAGCGTGGCAGGAAGCGTCTGGATCTCGGCCATGGTCGTTTTCGGATTGAAGAAAGTCGCGTGCCGGACGATACAGTCGGGGAGCCGGTGTAGTTCCAGGGCTGCTGTTCTACAGGATGAAGTCGTCTGTCTTTAAACAGGTCGTTCCTGTCGACTGGGAGTTTCCGGAAGAAGCGGCCGTGCTGTGCCTGTCGTTTGCCGGACCATCCGGACAGGGTGCCGATCATACCGGCTGGCTGGAAAAACTGACGCCGGACGTGTCGCCGCTCCGACGCAGGATGGCCCTGGAGGCCGTGCAGCGACTCTTCAAGAAAGGCTATGGGGCTGCGCTGACGAGGTGGGTGCTGGAAGACCGGGCGCCGCGCTGGTCATGGCGGCGCCGCCAGCGCGTGCTCCAGGTGCTGACCGACTGGGCCGTCGCCTGTGGCGCACCTCCGGAGCAGCTCCGCGTGTTGTTTTACCTGGAGCAGCTCGGTCAGCGTCGCCGGCGTGAGACCAGTCGCTACGGCGATCGGCCCCCGCGCTAATGCGCGGATCGGGCAAAATGCCGCTCAAGCCAGACGCCGAGGCCCAGATAGAGCGGCACGCTGAGCAGGGCCAGGGCGAGGTAGAGTGAAGGACTCAGGGACGAAGCGCTCAGGTAGAGCAGCCCCAGCAGCAGCAGGCTGAAGAGCGCATAGCGCAGCAGCGGTGTGAGGGCGTCGCGCAGCGAAACACCGGCCAGGCGGAGCAGGACGCCGAGCTGGACGAGACGCCCCAGCACGCCAGCCAGTCCAAGCAGGAGCAAGGCCGTCTCCGGTCGTCCCTGCAGTCCGCCGACAACGAGCGCGCCTGTCTGCAGCAGAAAGAGCAATACGCTGGTGGCAAGATCGGCCCGCTGGCGCTCCAGCACGTCGAACAGCCGGCTCAGCGGCGAGGCCAGCGCGGCCAGCAGCAGCCAGGGGGCGATCCAGACCGCGTATTGGCCGGCCGTGTGCCATGGCTGGCCGAAGACGAAGGCGAACAGGTCGGGGCCCAGCAGCATCAGCAATAGCACCGGGTAGAGGCCCACCTGCAGCAGGCGTCGATAGACGCGCAGGGTCAGCGCGGCCAGGCCGCCGCCGTGGCGGGCTTCGGCGGCCCGGACGAAAAAGACCTGGCCGGTCGCGCCGCCCACCAGCCCCAGCGGAACGCTCAGCACCATGAAGGCACGGCCGAAAAAACCCAGCACCCGGGCGTCGAAGAAGGCCAGCAGCAACAGAAAGGGCAGGCGCATGCTCAGCGCGTTGAGCAGGGCGGCCGGAAGGGTGAACAGCGGAAAGCGGCGGTAGCGGCGCGCCAGGGCGGTCAGTGGTGGAGCGTCCGACGTAGTTGGTGTCTGGCAACGCAGGCGTCTGCCGTAGAACAACAGGGCGCTCAGGTGCCCGCCCAGAAAACCGCCGATGAGTCCGGCCGCTCCGGCCTGCAGGGGTGGCAGACCGGCCGCCAGCCGCAGCGTCGTCGTGGTGGCGGCACGCAGGGCCGTGCCGGCCGAGAGCGTCCGGAACGCCTCTCGCCGCATCAGCCACAACTCGGCCAGGCGGCCACCGCCCATGAGCAGCAGCGCGGGACCGAGCCAGGGGAGCCAGTCGGCCAGGGCCACCTCGCCCGCACGCGCAAGCAGCAGGCGTCCGGGCAGGCTCAGCACCAGGCAGAGCAGGCTGATGCCGAGCAGGATACGGATAGCAAGCCGGAGCAGACCGCGTGCTTCGGCTTCGTCATGGGGCAGCAGCAGCGCGTCCTCGTACCGGAGCGTTCCCAGCACGAACAGCAGGCTCGCCAGCGCCACGAAGGCATCCAGCACGCCGAACGCTTCCGGCGTGTAGAGGCGCGTCAGCAGGGGCTGGGCCAGATAGGACAGACCCAGGGCGATCGACGAGCCGGACAGCAGCGTAAGTACCGGCCCTCGGAGCGGGCGGTCGGTTGAGGGCGTGGATGTGGGGGCAGGCTCCATGGCTCAGTGAAGACCGGGCACGTGGCGCAGCAGCGTCTGCAGCGGCGAGCGATCGTAGGTCAGCCGAAAGTACAGCCGGAGCGTCGGGTTAAAGCGTCGCTTGAATTCGGCAATTGAGGGCGTGTTGGCCCCGACAAAATCGAACCATCGAAAGCCTTCTTCCCGGAGTTGGCTCCAGAGGTGTCCCAGCAGTACGGTCATGGCCGGGCCAGGCACGCTTCCGGCCAGCCAGTACCAGACGCGAGGGGGGGCTACCATGAGTACCACGGTGGCTTCTGTCTCTCCCGTCGCGTGCTGCACGCCAAAGAGGCGAACCGGTCCGGTCTCCGCAAGTGTCTGGATCAGTGCGGCCAGTCGCTCGGCCGACGCCGGAGGGGGGCGGTGGTGGCGTCGGTAGCCGGTCGCCACCAGACGGGCCGCTACGGGGGCCAGTCTGGCGTCTTCGATCAGCCGGTAGTTCGTCGCCGCTTTGCGGAAAAGGCGGCGAGGATTTTCGGACCAGTGTGTGAGCGAAGTCTGCTCCAGGTCGATCTCGTAAGTGTAGAGCGGATGGGCCCGCCAGCCGCGCCACAGGGCCGGCCGCACGTCCGTCCACCCTGGAGGCAGGTGCAGATCGACGCGGGCGTAGCGCCGGGCCAGCGCCTCCAGCAGCCGCTCCGGTAGCACCGGCACGGACGTATCCGGTACGATCAGCGGCGAGGTGGGCAGCAGGGGTGGATGCGAAGCCCATCGCCAGGGGCCCGCGCGACGCGCCAGCAGTGCCACGGCGGCCGAACCGCCCTCGGCGTCCACCTCCACGATCTCGACGCGACGGTCGAAAAGCCGCGCCAGCCCGAGCAGCACTTCCGGATGCGCAAACGGCGACGTCCGGGCAGCCTGCAGGGCTTCCCAGCGTCGCCGTCCTTCCGGATCTTCCAGCCGATAGCAGATCACGGGCGCGTCGAACGCCGACCGTCTGTGTTCAGAGGATGTACTGGCTCAGATCCCGGTTCTGCACGATGCCGCTCAACCGCTGCTCCACCAGGTCGGCATCCACCACGATCTTGCGATCCTCGGGCACGTTGTCGGGTACCTCGAAGAGGATATCTTCCAGCAGCGTGGTCAGCACCGTGTGCAGGCGGCGGGCGCCGATGTTTTCGACTTCTTCGTTCACGCGTGCGGCAATTTCGGCAATCTTGCGCACGGCCGCGTCGGTAAACTCGATCTCGACTCCCTCGGCCCTCAGCAGGGCCTGGTACTGCTTGAGCAGCGCGTTTTTCGGTTGCGTCAGGATCTTGTAGAAATCCTCCTCGGTCAGGTTCTTCAGTTCGACACGGATCGGGAAGCGGCCCTGCAGCTCCGGAATCAGGTCGCTGGGTTTGGCCACGTGGAAGGCACCGCTGGCAATGAACAGGATATGGTCGGTGCGGACCATGCCGTACTTGGTCATGACGCTGCAGCCTTCCACGAGCGGCAGCAGGTCGCGCTGCACGCCCTCGCGCGACACGTCCGGGCCGCCCCGGGTGCCGTCGCGGGCAGCCACCTTGTCGATTTCGTCGATAAAGACGATGCCCGACTGTTCCACGCGCTCCAGCGCCTCACGCGTGACCTTGTCCATGTCGATGAGCTTCTGCGCTTCTTCCTGCGTGAGGATCTCGCGCGCTTCGGCCACGGTGACGCGGCGCTTCTTGCGGCGGCGGCCCGTCAGGTTGCCGAACAGTTCCTGCAGGTTGACACCCATTTCTTCGATGCCCAGCGGTCCGAAGACCTGCACCATGGGCATCGTGTCGGCGGCCACTTCGATTTCGATTTCCCGGTCGTCCAGTTCGCCCGCCTTGAGCTTTTCACGAAAGCGCTGGCGGGTGCGCTCGCGGGCTTCGGCTTCGGCATCGTCGGCGGCCGTAGTGGCCGTGCTCTGCAGGAAAAAGCCCGGCCCCTGCACCATTTCCGGACGGGGCGTCGGGCGGGCCGGCGGTACCAGGATGTCGAGGATGCGCTCCTCGGCCAGCTCACGTGCCCGGTCGCGCACGCGTTGCTCGTGCTCCTCGCGCACCATGTTGACCGCGATGTCCACCAGGTCGCGGATCATGCTGTCCACATCGCGGCCCACGTAGCCGACTTCGGTAAACTTGGTGGCTTCCACCTTGATGAACGGGGCGCCGGCCAATTTCGCCAGGCGACGGGCGATTTCGGTCTTGCCCACGCCGGTGGGACCGATCATCAGGATGTTGTTCGGCATGATCTCTTCCCGCATCTCCGGCGGGGCGTTCAGTCGGCGCCAGCGGTTGCGCAGCGCAATGGCCACGCACTTTTTGGCCTCATCCTGACCGATGATGTATTTATCCAGCTCCGCGACGATCTCGCGCGGGGTCAGTTCACGCTTCATTCCGGTCTCCTGCGAAGTAAGGGGTTCCTGCTCCATGGCAGACGAGTTGACGAATTAGAACGCCGACGGTTCTTCCCCGGAAGTGTCTTCAACGTGATCTTCTTCGGATAGATCTCCGCCGGCCTCAGGTTCCGTCTCGGAACGGAACGTCATGGCTTCGCGAAGACGACGCACGTCGGGATGGTCTTCGTGCAGGATGAGCACGGTGTAGTCGTAGGGGAAGCCGCGACGGCGCTCCAGGCGGATGGCGCCGGCCGCTTCGAGTCGGTTGATCAGCTCTTTCGGCTCAACCCGGGTTTCGTCGAAGGTTTCCGAGAGTTTTCGAAGCAGAGGGGTAAGGTAAACCTCTTCGTACTGGCCGAAGTGCTCCAGGATCAGTTCAAGTGCCTTCAGGGCATCCGGATCGTCAGCCAGCGAGGCAAAGGCCGGCGGCGGAGCAGGTGGTGTATCCTCCGCGGGACCTGAGAGATGTGCCAGCAGCTGGCGCAGGCCGGCATGCTCCAGGACCGGACGGGGATCCAGCAGCAGGCGATCACCCAGGCGCTCATAGACCAGGTCGGAAGGTGGGGCCAGCTGCAGGAGGGCGATCTGGCGTCCGTGGCCGCGCAGGTGCTCCAGCAGCGGCAGGTACGAACGGTTGCCGCTGACCACCACGAACGCCTGTACTTCGGGATGGCTCTGCAGCATCTGCAGGGCGTCGATGGTGAGCTGAAGCGATCGGGACGGCGCGTCGTAACTGCTCGGAATCATGCGTGGCACGATGCCCTGT
>WFPM01000160.1 GCA_015487635.1 Rhodothermus sp. | reverse complement strand
GTCTATGTGACGTTCGGCACCGACTGGCTGGGCCGCCCGATCAGCATCAAGTACACCTACAGCGCCTTGCTGCCCCGTGAGACCGTGGTCGATTACGGGCCGTTGCGGGTCATCGTGGCCTCGTCCGCCCAGGAAGGGTTCGGGCACTGGGTGACGGTCGAACGCGACGTGGTGGCCGACTACCGGCGCGTATTCGGCAAAGAGCCGCCCGCCCGGCCGCTTTCGATTACGATCTGGAGCGACTCGGACAACACGAAAGACTACGCCGTGGTCGATTTCGACGACTTTGAACTCTTACCGGCCGCTGCTGCGGTTCGATAGCCCATGATGGAGCAGGTGTTTCAGCAATTGCGCCCGGTGATTCGCTGGGCCGTTCGCCGTCCCGGAACGGTCCTGCTGCTGGCGCTGACGCTTTCGGTGCTCGGCGTCTCGCTCGCCATGCGGCTGCGCATCGACACGGATTTCTCTAAGCTGATCCCGAAATCCTATCCCAGCGTGCAGGCGCTCGAGCGGCTGCGCGAAATGGTCGGTGGCGAAAGCACGGTGGATGTAGCCATCGTTAGCCCGTCGTTCGAGGCCAACCGGCGCTTCGCCGAGGATCTGATCCCCAAAGCGCTGGCGCTCAAAGGGGAGGGCTACGACGAACCCTACCTGGGCCGCGTCGAGTACCGCCGCGAGACGGCGTTTTTGCGTAAAAATGCCCTTTACTTTGCGACCGACGAGGAGCTGGATCGCCTGGAGCAGTTTCTCCAGGAAAAAATTGAAGAGGCACGCCTGAAGGCCAATCCGTTCTTTTTTGAGCTGGAAGAAGAAGAGGAGGCCGAGGAGGACACGACGGTCGAGGCGCTGCAGGTCGTCTACGAGGAGCTGATCGGCAAGGAATATCCGATCTCGGACGACAGCACGACGCTGGTCGTGCGCTTCTACCCGACGAACTCCCAGACGAACATCGGCTATATTGCGGACCTGTACCGGGACCTGCAGCGGCTGGTCGACGAGATGCAGCCGCACCGCTATCATCCGGAGATGCAGGTAGTCCTGGCCGGACGGCTGCTGCGCCAGCTCGTCGAGGTGCGGGCCATCACCGACGACGTGTTCAGCTCGTTCGGGGCGGGCGTGACGGCCGTGCTACTGCTGGTGGTGCTCTACTTCACCTACAAGTCATACCGGGCGCGGGCCGGGCGTCGCTTCGACCGACGCGTGCTCTTGGCCGAGCTGGGCCGCATGCCCGTGATGGCCGTGCTGATCGGCCTGCCATTGCTGATGAGCCTGTCGTGGTCGTTTGGGCTTGCCTACGTGGCTTTTAAGACGCTGAACCTGATGACTTCGACGCTCGGGCTAGTGCTTTTCGGCCTGGGCATCGATTACGGCATTCACTTCTACGCACGTTATGCCGAGGAGCGGGCCGAGGGGCGCGACGTGGCCGAAGCGGCCGAGATCACGTTTCTGAGCACGGGCCAGGCCATCACGATCGGGGCGCTGACCACGGCCGTCTCGCTCTACGTGCTGATGATCGCAGACTTCAAGGGCTTCAGCGAGTTTGGCTTCATCGCGGGGAGCGGGATTCTGTTTGCGCTGGTGGCCATGCTCGTGGTGATGCCGGCGCTGCTGGCGCTGGCCGAACGCTATCGGCTGTTGAACCTGGAGGCCGGCCATGCGGCCCCCGTGCATCAGGTGGGGCGCGGGCGTTTCCCGGCAGCGCGTAGTGTGGTGCTGGCCAGTGTGGCGGCCGTCGTGCTGGCGCTGCTGTTTCTGCCGCGCGTGTCGTTCGAGTGGGACTTCGGCAAGCTGGAACCGCGTTACGAAGACTACGAAGCTCGTCAGGATTACGTGGAGCGGGTTTATCAGACGCACGGCCGGCGCAATCCGGCCTACATCGTGGTGGACGATCCCGCGGAGGTGCCGGCCGTGGTGGCCGCGCTGCGGGAGCGGGCCGCAAAAGATACCCTTTCACCTACAATCCTTGATGTGGAAAGTCTGCAGGAACGCTTCCCGATGACTCCCGAAGCGCAGCAGGCCAAGCTGGCCCGCATTGCCCGCATCCGGGAATTGCTCAACGATCCGTTCCTGCGGGCTGACACGTCGGTATGGATCCAGCGCCTGCGCGAGGCGGTGCAGACCAGGCGGCCGATCTCGCTCGACGAAGTGCCGGACTTCCTGAAAGCGCGTTTCACGTCAAAGACCGGCGAGATCGGCAACTTCGTGTTGATTTATCCCTCGGTGCGTCTGGCCGACGGCCGCAACTCGATGGCATTTGCTGAGGACGTCGGGCGCGTGGAAGTGAACGGCAAGGTGTACTACGCGGGCTCCACGTCGCTGGTGGCGGCCGACATGCTCCGGCTGATGCTCAAAGAAGCGCCCTGGATGGTGCTGCTGACGTTCGTGGCCGTCACGCTGCTCATGTGGCTGAACTTCCGCACGCCGCGCTGGACGATGCTGGCGCTTTTGCCGCTCGTGGTGGGCGTGCTCTGGATGCTGCTGGTGATGGAGCTGCTCGGCATGAAGCTCAACTTCTACAACATGGTGGTGTTGCCGGCCGTGCTGGGCATCGGCAACGATGCAGGGGCACACCTGGTGCATCGCTACCGGGAGCGGGGACCGGGGAGCATTCTGCAGGTGCTGCGCTCGACGGGCGAGCACGTGACGATGGCCTCGCTGACCACCATGATGGGCTTTGCCGGGCTGCTGCTCAGCTTCCATCCAGGGCTGCGCTCTATCGGCGAACTGGCCGTCGTGGGCATCGGGACCACCCTGCTGGCCGCGCTGGTCTTTCTGCCCGCGCTCATTCAGTGGCTGGAGGATCGGGAGAAGCGTCCGGCCCCCGAGCCGGAGGCGGCGCCGACGACGTCGCTGAGCAAATAGTCCGGAGCGTCTGCACGTAGCGGTCGGCCACCACATCCCAGTTGAAGTGCGCGCGCACGTAGGCGGCGGCCCGTTCCGAAAGCGCCTGCAGCGCCGCGCGGTTCCGGTCGTAGTGCAGGATCCAGCGCACGAAGCCGTCCGCATCGCCGCTTTCGATGAGGTGACCGTTTGCGCCTTCGGCCACCACATCCTGAATCCCTTCCAGGCGGGCAGCCAGCACGGGTGCGCCGCAGAGGGCCGCTTCGAGCATGACCACGCCGAAGCCTTCCATGTCGCCGGGCACAGGGCGGTTGGGCATGATGAACAGGTCGGCGGCCCGGTAGAGTCGGTGCAGCACGTCGTCGGACACGCGGCCCAGCCGTCGCACGCGTTCCTGAAGCCGGTGACGTTCGATGGCGGCTTCAATGGCGGAGGCGTCGGGCCCGTCCCCGGCCAGCCAGTAGTGAATGTGGGCGGGCAGGCGGGGCATGACGGCCTCGACGAACCAGGCGAAGCCCTTGCGGGGGACCTGTCGGCCCACGCTGCAGAGCAGCAGGGCATTGTCAGGAAGCGGCAGGCCGAGTGTCCGGCTTAGCTCGTGGCGGGCAGCCCGGCGGTCGAGCGGTCGGGCAAAGCGGGCCGGGTCGATGCCGTTCGGGACTACGTGCAGCCGTTCCGGAAGCAGGCCCCGGGCCTGGCAGGCTTCGCCCGTGGCCCGGCTGACGGCCAGCACGGCATCGAAGTGCGCAAACACGTGAGGCAGGAAGCGCTGGTAGGGTGCCACTGGGAGGGTCACGTCGCGCCCATGCGCAATGGCTACCAGACGCGTGCCGTTCAGTTTGCGGCGAAGCAGTAGGGCCAGCGGGGCCGTCACCATGGACGAAAACAGCACCACGTCGATCCTGTGGCGTGCCACCATGCGGGGAATCTGAACCGCCAGACGAAGCAGAAACGGCACCACGCGCACGTGCGTCCAGCGCCAGGAGGTGCGCAGCACCAGGTGGTGGTAGGCGACGTCCGGGTGGCGGGCCAGCGCGGCATCGAGTTCGGTCGCCACGCGCTGCATGCCACCGATGTTGGCCAGCGGACGCCCGGGCGGTGGGAACGAGTGCGAGACGAACAGGAGCCGGAGCGGCGAGGCCATGCCGAAACGCTCAGGCAGCCGTGGCCGTCAGTTCGGGCAGTTCGGTAGCAGCGCCGTCGCCGGTCGGCTGCAGCGCCGGAGCGAGCACGTCCAGGTAGTAGCCGTAGAGGCGGTTCAGCACGGCCTCCCAGTCGAAGTGCCGGGCGCGCTGCAGCGCCTGATAACCCATGGTGTGGCGCAGTTCGGTGTCGAGGATCAGCCGTCGAAGGTAGCCGGCAAATTCTTCGACGCGGCCCGGTGTGGCCAGAAAGCCCGTGCGGCCGTGCTCGATGAGCATGTTGCTGCCCGGCGCGTCGGCGCAGACGGCCGGCAGGCCCGAGGCCATCGCTTCGAGCGTGACGTTGCCGAACGTTTCTGTTTCGCTCGGGAAGAAAAACACGTCGGCCGAGGCGTAGGCCCGTGCCAGTTCCCGGCCTTCCAGATAGCCCGTGAAAATGGCTTCCGGAAGCCGGGTTTCCAGTTCACGCCGGGCCGGCCCTTCGCCCACAATCAGGCAGCGATGGGGCACCTGCTCCTGCCGGAGCCGGTTGATCGTGGCGGCCAGCACGTCCAGCCCCTTTTCCCAGACCAGCCGGCCCACGTAGGCCACCACCACTTCGTCGTCGGCCACGCCCAGCACATTGCGCCGCCAGGCGGACGAGCGCTGCGCCGGGTTGAACAGACCGGTATCGACCCCCCGCTCCCAGAGGTAGAGGTTCTGGTCGATGCCATGCGCCTGCAGAATCTCGATCATGGAGGTGGAGGGCACATAGATCTGCCGGCACTGCCGATAGAACCAGCGCAGGTAGGCCCAGAGCATGCGCTCGGACCACTGGAGGTGGTAGTACTTCAGGTAGGCACTGAAGTGGGTATGGTAGGAGGCCACCACGGGAATGCCCCGGCGGCGGGCCAGCAGCAGCGCCTGCAGGCCCAGCAGATCGGGCGTGGCAATGTGGATCAGGTCGGGCTCGAAGGCGGCCAGCAGTCTGCGATGGCGCGAGGTGAGTCCCAGGCTGATGCGGTATTCCGAGCGCCCGGGCACCGGAATCGACGGCACCGGCACCAGCGTGCCTTCGTGCCGGACGGGTGGATTGGGAATGGTGGGTGCGAACACAAGCACCGAGGCGCCCCGCCGTTCCAGGTAGCCCACTAGGCGGTTCAACGTGCGTGAGACGCCGTCGGCAATGTGGTTGTAGGCGCCAGTGAACAGCGCAATGCGCGGCGCCCGTGGCAGCGCGTAAATCGAGGCCTCCTTACGTTCGGTCGCTACGGGTGTATACATGCCGGGCGTCCGGCTTTGGTTTGCTGGGGCATCGGGCCCGGACGAATCGCACAACGCCGGCACAAACGGATCCGTCCGTTCCTTAGATTCGCCGGTAGCGGCATTCCTTTCAGAAACCCCGGTAAATTCACCGAAGCATCACGGGACTTTCCCGCCTCCGGCCTGTAAAAAGCCGCAGCAGCGCCGTCAAAAGTAACAGGCGTTTCAGTGATCCGGCGCTGCCAGCCGATCGGCAAACTGCTGACGGAGTTTGATCAATTTAGGGGCGATAACCACCCGGCAGTAGGGCTGCCAGGGATGGCGCCGGTAGTAGCGGTGATGATAGGGCTCGGCCGGGTAGAAAGCCTTCAGGGGGACCACTTCCGTCACAATGGGCGCGTCGTACACGCCGGACGTCTCCAGCTCGCGGATAACGGCTTCGGCCGTCTGTCGCTGCTGCTCGTCATGATACAGGATGATCGAGCGGTACTGTGGTCCCACGTCGTTGCCCTGGCGGTCGGGTGTGGTCGGATCGTGGATGGCAAAGAAGATTTCGAGCAGATCCCGATACGAAATCACCGAGGGATCGAACGTAATCTGCACCACCTCGGCATGGCCGGTCGTGCCTGTGCAGACCTGCTCGTAGGTGGGGTCGGGCACATGGCCGCCGGCATAGCCGGGCACAACGTCGGTCACCCCGCGCAATTCCAGAAACGCGGCTTCCAGGCACCAGAAGCACCCGCCGCCCAGCGTCGCTTTTTCTCGTTGGCGTACCATATCTTGCTTTGCAAAGGGTTTGCTCTAGCTTTGCGGCAGGCTGTTATGAATGAACCGCTGAACTGGTTGCACGATCTGGATGCGGCGCTGGCCGAAGCACGCCGGACGCGTCGGCCCGTGTGGCTGATGTTCGTGCGGGAAGGGTGCGCCGGATGCGACCGAATGGAGGCGGTCACCTACCGGGATCCGCAGGTGCAGGCCGAACTGCGCGAGGCGTTTGTGCTGTTGCGCCAGGACATCCGGCGCGATCGGGTCGTGCGGGCCCGCTACGCGGCGGTCTGGACGCCTTCGTTTTACGTGCTCGATGCGCGTGGTATGGTGCACCACGTCGAGCTGGGCTACCTGCCGCCCGACGATCTGCGCCTGGTGTGGCGGCTGGGACGTGCCAAGGTGCTGGTGCCACGCGGGCAGTACGCCGAGGCCATTGCGCTGCTGGAGGAAGCGCGGGCGCTGTTTCCCGAGCATCCGATGGCCGCGCAGGTGATGCTCTGGTGGGCGATGGCGCGCTACCTGCAGTCCGGCGGCGACAGCCGGCAGTTTCGGGAGGACATGCTCGAGCTGCTTCGCCGCTACCCGGACAGTCCCGAGGCGCGTCGCTGGCCCTGGAGCGAACCGCCGCCGATCGCGTAAGAGCTGCCACCGGCTTTTGTGCAGCGCATGGGTACCGACGAACTGACACCCGAGCAGCTTCGCGCGCACCTGCAACAGATCGGCCCGCGTTTTCCGGCGCTTCAGGCCGTTTACCTGTTCGGGTCCGTCGCCGAAGGGCGGGCCCGGCCCGATAGTGACGTCGATCTGGCGCTGGTCGGGCCGGCCGAGGCGCTTCGTGCACAGTATCTTGCGCTGCTGCAGGCGCTGGTGGAAGCCGGTCTGGAGCGGGCCGATCCGGTGTTGCTCGAAGAAGCCGACATGGTGCTGACGCTCGAAGCGCTGCGGCCAAACTGTCTGCTCTATGCCCGACCGGACTTCGACGTCGGGAGCTATTTTTCCCGCACAATCCGTCGCTGCTGGGACGAATTGCCCTACCTGAAGCCGTTTCGCCGCAATCTACAGCAATATTTTCTGAAATCCGGGTCGGATGGTACGCCCTGAAGTTTTACAACGTCGCTTGGAGCAACTCGCTTTCTATCTGGAGGTGCTGGAACGCCTGCGCCGATACGATGAAGCCACGTTTCTGGCCGATCCGGAGCATTACGGAAGTGCCGAGCGCTTTTTGCAGCTGGCCATTGAGGCGCTGAACGACATGGGAGGTCACGTCGTGGCCGATTTGCAGCTCGGGCGGGTTCGATGGGCACGGGATATCCCCAGGCTGCTTCGGGAAAAAGGATACCTGGATTCCCGTCTGGAATCGATCTGGCTTCAGATGATCGGCTTTCGCAACATTCTGGTCCACGACTATCTCGATCTGGACCGGCGTGTTGTGTATCAGGTGCTTCAGAAGCATCTGGACGACCTGCGGGTTCTGGCCTCCGTCTTTGCCCGTTTTCTGGAGTAGACTCAGAGCACCTCGCGCAGGAAGCGGCCCGTGTGGCTTTCCGGGTGGGCGGCGATCTCTTCGGGCGTGCCCTCGGCCACGATGAAGCCGCCGCGGTGGCCGCCCTCGGGACCCAGGTCGATCACCCAGTCGGCACACTTGATCACGTCCAGGTTGTGCTCGACGACGATCACCGAGTGGCCGGCCTCGACCAGCCGGTTCAGCGCGTCGATGAGCTTGCGCACGTCGTCGAAGTGCAATCCGGTGGTGGGTTCGTCCAGGATGTAGAGCACGCGCTCGTGGTTGTTGCTGCTCAGATGGGCCGCCAGCTTGATGCGCTGCGCCTCGCCGCCTGAGAGCGTGGTGGACGGCTGGCCCAGCTTCAGGTAGCCGAGGCCGATTTCCTGCAGCACGCGCAGCCGGTCGACGATGGCGGGCACGTCCGCAAAGAATGCGAGCGCCTCGTCCACCGTCATGTTCAGGATCTCATGCACGTTCTTGCCGCGATAGCGGATCTCCAGCACGTCCTGCTTGTAGCGCGTGCCGCGGCAGGCCTCGCACTCCAGGTACAGGTCGGCCAGAAACTGCATTTCTACACGCACGAACCCTTCGCCCTGGCAGACCTCGCAGCGGCCGCCGGGCACGTTGAACGAGAAATAGCCGGGCTTGAGACCACGTACGCGCGCCTGAGGCGTTGCGGCCAGCAGCTCCCGGATCGGATCGAAGACCTTCGTGTAGGTGGCCGGGTTGGAGCGTGGCGAGCGGCCGATCGGACTCTGATCGACCATTTCGACGCGATCGATCAGGTGGTGGCCATGAATGGCGTCGTGCGCGCCGACCTTCGCCTCGCCGTCGTAGGTGCCCTTGAGGCGGGCCAGTCCCAGATACAGTGTGTCGTGCACGAGCGTCGATTTGCCTGAGCCCGAAACGCCCGTCACGCACACCAGCACACCCAGCGGGAAGCGCACGGTCAGCCACTTCAAGTTGTGCTGGCGGGCGTTTTCCACCACGATCGCGTCTTCTTCGTTGATGGGGCGGCGACGGCGGGGCACCTCGATCCGTCGGCGGCCGCTCAGGTAAGCCCCTGTCAGCGAGCGTTCGTGCCGGAGCAGCGCGTCGTAGGTACCCTGAAAGACGACCTCGCCGCCGTGCTGGCCGCTGCCCGGTCCGAGGTCTACGATGTGGTCGGCGCGGCGGATCGTCTCGGCGTCGTGCTCGACGACAATCACCGTATTGCCCAGATCACGCAGCCGCTCCAGAATGCGGATCAGCCGATCTGTGTCGCGCGGGTGCAGGCCGATGGACGGCTCGTCGAGCACGTAGAGCGCGCCCACGAGCGCCGAGCCCAGCGATGTGGCCAGGTGGATGCGCTGGGACTCACCGCCCGACAGCGTGTGGCTGAGCCGATCGAGCGTCAGGTAGTCGAGTCCGATTTCATCCAGGTAGCGCAGCCGCCGCCGGATCTCCTCCAGCAGCTCGCCGGCCACCTGCTGCTCGTACGGGGTGAGTTCCAGCGTGTCGAAAAACTCCCGGGCGGCCCGGATCGTCAGCTCGCACACCTCGCCGATGTGCAGGCCGCCTACCTTTACGTAAAGCGCCTCTTTGCGGAGCCGGTAGCCGTCGCAGTCCGGGCACCGCGTGTAGCCGCGGAAGCGGGCGTGGAAGATCCGGTAGTGGGGCTTGTAGCTGTGCTTTTCCAGAAAGCGGAAAAAGCCGTAGATGCCGATGTAGTCGCCCTTGCCTTCCCAGATCAGGCGCTTTTCGCGCTCGGAAAGCAGGCGGTAGGGTTTGTCGATGTCGATGCGTTCTGTGAGGGCGAGCCGCAGGAGCTGGCGGTAGTGCTGGCTCCACTTTTCGGTGCGGAACGGCGCGATGGCTCCCTGGCGGATCGACAGGTCCGGATTCGGGATGATCAGGTCTGGATCCAGGCCGGGCACGCGCCCGAAGCCCTGGCAGGTGGGGCAGGCGCCGACCGGGCTGTTGAACGAGAACAGCAGCGGCGTGGGCTCCTCGAAGACGATCCCGTCGCGTTCGAAGTGCTCGCTGAAGCAAAGTAGATCGGCCTTCGGGTCGAAACGTTCGCCGCGGCGCGGCACGCGCACGACGACGCAGCGGCCGCCCCCCTCCCGGAAAGCCTGCTCCACCGAATCGGCGATGCGGGAGCGGTTGGCCTCGTCGCCCGGACGCACCACCAGGCGATCGACCAGCACCAGCAGCCGGTCGCGGGCCACGCGGATCGAAGTCGGATCGCGTTCGCTCAGGTCCGGCACCTCGGGGACGGCTCCGTCGGCGGCCTTTTTTTCGGTAGGGAGCACCACCAGCCGCGAGAAGCCGCGCTGGCGCAGGGCGGCCAGTTCCTCCTGCAGCGTGCGCTTTTTGTGCGTGGGACAGGGAAAGCACAGGTAGCAGCGCGTGCCGTCCGGCAGCCGCTCGTGCAGCGCCTGGGCTACGGTGGTGGGTGAATCGCGCCGCACCTCTTCGCCACTGATGGGCGAGTAGGTGCGGCCGATGCGGGCGTAGAGCAGCCGCAGGTAGTCGTAGATCTCGGTCTGGGTGGCGACCGTCGAGCGCGGGTTGCGGCTTCCGGCCTTCTGTTCGATGGCAATGGCGGGCGCCAGCCCCGTAATCAGATCGGCGTCGGGCCGGTCCATGCGCTCCAGGAACTGGCGGGCGTAGGCCGACAGGCTTTCCACGTAACGTCGCTGGCCTTCGGCATAGATCGTGTCAAAAGCCAGGCTCGACTTGCCCGAGCCGCTCGGGCCCGTAATGACGATCAGCTTCCGTTTGGGCAGATCCAGGTCGATGTTCTTCAGGTTGTGCTGGCGCACGCCGCGCAGCACGATGTGCGTGCGTGCCTTCCGTCGCAACTCCTCCGAGGCAGCCAGCGCAGCAACCGGGGGGGAAAGCTCCATAGATTCCGGGCATGTTTGCGATGCGCTTTCCGTTAACGCGCAGCCGGCCCGATAGATGCGTTGCGTCGGCGTCCGGCACGTCCGATCTTGGACGCAAAAACACGGGAGACGACGATGGACGACGTTCAGGTAAGCGTCTGGAAGGCGTTGCCGGTGGAGGAGCCCGCGCCCGGCATGACGCGCCGGCTGACGAGCGGCGAGCAAGCCATGCTGGCCTGGTTCGAGTTCGAGCCGGGTGCCCGCGTGCCCTGGCACCGGCATGAGAACGAGCAGTTCACCTGCGTGCTGCAGGGCCGCCTGCGGCTCCGGATCGGTGAAGCGCCTGCGCGCGAGGTGGTGCTGGCTGCGGGCGACGTGGTCTGCATCCCCGCCAACGTCCCACATGAAGCGGAAGCCCTCGAAGCGACCGTCTCGCTCGACGTGTTCAGTCCACCGCGACAGGACTGGCTCCCGGCGTCATAGCACCGCATTCGGAGAGGCGTACCTTCGCCCCGGATGAATATGCCGGCGTTTCCGGAGGGGCGTACCCCGTGTATGTCCGCTGTCGGGTCTGTCAACAACCTTTTCCGCAGACATAAAAAGGCCGGTCCTCAGAGACCGGCCTTTTGGGGATTGATTGGGCTTCTGGGTCAGGCCGCTTCCGCCTGCTTGGGTTGTTCGGCATAGGTTTCGGCAATGACCCAGGCCGCCCCACCCAGTGCCGTGTCTTTCAGGAAGTTCGTCAGCCCGGCCATGACGCCCTGATTGATCATGGTGGGCAGGTGGATGGTCAGCACAAAGATGAACAGCAGAATGCCGAGCAGCTGGCAGGCCAGCCGCGCCTGCTTACCCGTCAGGATGGCAACGGCCGCCGCCAGCATGGCCAGCCCCGTCAAATACACCCAGAATACCCCTCCAGGAATCGGCACATAATCACTCAACATGGAGGCATTGATAAAGTGATTCAGGCCGAAGATAATGAACGTAAGCCCGTAGAGAATCCGGCCGATCTTGAGCGTCGAGAATTTCATGGCGCTAAAAGGGTTTGGTGGGGGAGGTTACGAACTGTTTAAACATAAATTCGTTGATTCTTTAAATCAAGAGTTGGTGAAGCAAAGAGCAGATTACACTTACGACTGAATATGCTGAGGCATGGAGGCTGGCTGCTGATGATCCTGGGGCTGGCCGGCTGTCAACTGGTGGGACCGGCCGAAAAGACGGTGTTCCTGCAGGCAGGACCCGCGCAGGTCGTAGTGGAAAACCGGGCCGGTGTGCCCCTTTGTGTCTGGATGATCGATGAACGCACGCTGGTGCTGGCCGACATCGCCCTTGAACCCTGTCTGGAGCCCAACGTGGAGGTCGGTCAGAGGAAGGTTTTTTCGGTGCAGGTGCCGGAAGGCGAGGCGGGTATTGCCATGGTGGTTTTCTGGGCGACGTTCCTCCAGAACGACTGGCGGAAGCAGCGTGTCTGGGTGCCGAAAAGCACGACCGTTTCAGTGCGACTTTCCAGGTAGGAGGACGTCGGCCAGGACGGGCAAATGATCAGAGGCGAAGCGGCCCTGCTCGTCGAGGTCCACCAGGATGGCATGCCGCAGCACGCGCACGTCGGCCGTGACGAAGATGAAGTCGATGCGGCGGCCGGGCACAAGGCGCTCGAAGCCGTTCCAGGTGGTATTCGGGCCGTAGTGGCCACGTTCGGCGCGATAGCGGGCATCGTGCAGCAGGCCGTCGGCGGTCAGGGCCCGGTAGGGTGGCGTGCCTTCGGTCGTGTTGAAGTCGCCGGTGAGGAGGACGGGCGCCGTGCGGGCGCGCTCGGCAATCACGCGATGCAGGAGCCGGGCGCTCTCCAGGCGGGCCCGGGTGCCTTCGTGGTCGAAGTGCGTGTTGAAGACGAAGAAGGTCTGACCGGTGCGTCGGTCGCGAAAACGGGCCCAGGTGCAGATGCGTTCGTGGGCGGCATCCCAGCCGCGGCTGCCGGGCGCGTCCGGGGTGGGCGAGAGCCAGAACGTGTGGCTTTCCAGCAGTTCGAGCCGATCGGTGCGGTAGAAGAGGGCGCTGAACTCACCGCCGTCGCGGCCGTCGGTGCGACCGACGCCCACCCAGCGGTAGTCCGGCAGCCGGACCTGGAGGCTGTCGAGCATGGAGCGAAGGGCTTCCTGCACGCCCAGCACGTCCGGTTCGAAGAAGCGCACGAAAGCCGCAATGCGGTCGATGCGGTGCGGCCAGGCGTTGGGTCCGTCGGCCGGGTTATTGTAGCGCAGGTTGTAGCTGACCACACGCAGCGTGGCGGAGTCGGACGCAGCCGGTCGGGCCACCAGCATTCCGAGGCCGAGCAGCAGGGGCCACATGGTTCCGACACGGTAAAACGAAGCGTTGCCCTAACGCGGGGGCTGCTCGGCAGGTTGCCGGTGGAGCGCGGCCAGTTCGGTGTGGCGGGGATCGTCGGCCGGCAGGCGGGCTTCCAGTTCGGCCAGTAGCTGATCGGCGCGTTCGTGTAGGTGCTGTGCCCGCAGGCATCGGATCAGGTTGCGTTCCAGCTCCCAGACCGAGGGGTGGAGCGGGTCGCCGTAGTGGGCCCGGAAGATCGGGCGGGCTTCTTCAAGGGCCGCGAGGGCTTCGGCATAGTTGCCCCGGTCGATCAACACCCGGGCGAGGCCGTTGAGACCACGGGCTACGTCGAAGTCCCCGGCGGGAAGATGCATCCGGCGCAGCGCGAGGCTTTCTCGGTGGGCGGCTTCGGCTTCTTCGTAGCGGCCAAGATCGCGCAGGGCTTCGGCCAGGGCATAGAGACGCCAGGCCACGTGCAGGCTGCTGTCGCCATGCACCTGGCGGCGCACGTCAAGCGCACGCTGGAAGAAGGGGAGCGCTTCGGCCGGGCGGCCCTGCTGGTGCAACGCGAAGCCGAGGTTGCCCAGCACGAGGGCCGCATCGGCGCTGATGGGGCCCGACGCCCGTTCCATGATGGTCAGGGCCTTCCGAAACAGCGAGGTTGCCTCCTGGAGATTTCCCCGGCGCAGCGCTACCCAGCCCAGATTGCTTATCGTCATGCCTACGTCGCGATGGACGGGACCCACGTGTTGTTCGGCCAGCACGAGCGAGCGCCGCAGCAGGGAGTCGGCTCGATCGTAGTCTCCGAGCACAAAGGCCACCAGTCCCAGGTTGTTCAGCGCCTCGCCGGTAAGCGGATGGTCGGGACCCAGCAGGGCTATACGCCGGGCCAGGACTTCGGAGAGGAGCGTGTCGGCTTTTTCGTACTGATAGCGCTCGACATACAGGTTGCCCAGGTTGTTCAGCACGGCAATGGTGTAGTGGTGGGAGCGGCCGAGGTGGGCTTCGTTCCAGGCGCGCACCCGTAGAAAGAGGCTTTCGGCTGCGGCAAAGTTGGCTTCGTACATGGCAATGGTGCCGAGGGCGAACCAGGCATTGACGCGGAGCGCCTGGGTGGCCGAGTCGCCGGAAGTGGGAAGAAGGGCCAATGCGGCATTCAGCATGGAATCGGCCCGGCGGTAGGCCTGGCGTTCCGTCAGCGCCTCGCCATAGTTCACAAGGCGTGAGGCCTGTTCCAGCGGCGTTCCCGGAAGCGTCAGTGCGGCGGTAAAAAAAGAATCGGCCCGGGCATACCGGCCCTGTCGGGTGGCCAGGTGGCCGAGCTGGAGCAGCGTGGCCGCCCGATCCGAGACCGCATCGGGCACCCGTTCCCAGTTTGTCAGCGCCGTAGTCAGCCACCGGGCGGCTCGGTCGTAGGCCCCGAGCTTCAGGAACAGCGAACCCAGCGTGTGGGCGGTCTGTGCAGCAACCGCGGGCGGCATGGTGCTGGGTTGCCGGAGCTGGCGTGCGCCGCGTTCGAGCAGCTCGAACGCGGTGAGCGTGTCGCCCCGGGCCACGTCAGGGTCGGCCCCTTCAAAGAGCGATTCTACGAAGGCCAGGGCCGCTTCGGCACGGGCGGCTTCTTGGCGGGCCAGGTCGCGTTCGCGTGCCAGCCGGTCCAGATGGTAGAAGACCAGCACCGCAAGCAATACGAGGAGCCCGGCCCCCAGCAGGACGCCCTGGCGATGGCGCTGCACGAAGCGGCGTATCCGGTAGCTGGTGGTGCCGTGGCGGGCCTGTACGGGTTGCTGCTGCAGATAGCGCCGCAGGTCTTCCCGGAACGCCTCGGCCGAGGCGTAGCGAGCGGCCGGGGCTTTCCGGAGCGCCTTGCCCAGGATGGCCTCCAGGTCGCCGCGGAGCTGGCGACGCAGGCGTTCGGGCGAGGTGTTCCGACGGGCCGCCAGCGTTTCCGGCGGGATCGGCTCCCCGTTGTCGCCCGGTGCCGGACGGGTCACGATGCGGGAGGCCTGTTCTGGCTCTTGTTCCAGAATCTGCGCCACAAGCTGGGGAAGGGACCCCTCGAAAGGAAGGTGGCCGGTGAGCAGCTGGTACAGAACGGTGCCCAGGGCATACACGTCGGTGGCCGTCGTGATCGGCCGACCGGTGAGCTGCTCCGGGGCGGCGTAGGTAGGCGTGAGCAGGCGTTGTTCGGTACGGGTCAGCGTGGAGGCTTCGGTATCCAGTAGTCGGGCAATGCCGAAATCGAGCAGCTTAATGCGCGGCGTTCCTTCCTGCTCGGTTACCAGAATGTTCGAGGGTTTCAGGTCGCGATGGACCACCAGGTGGCGGTGCGCATAGACAACGGCTTCGAGCACCTGGTCGAAAAGCCGAAGGCGTGCGGCTATCGAAAGGCGGCGGTCGTCGCAGTAGCGGTCGATAGGCGTGCCGTCGACGTATTCCATGGCCAGAAACGGTCGGCCGTCGGACAGCGCCCCACCGTCGAGCAGGCGGGCGACGCCGGGATGGTTAAGCTGGGCCAGGATCTGGCGTTCCTGGAGGAATCGTCGGATGAAGGTTCGGTCCAGCAGATCGGGTCGCACCACCTTGAGCGCCACCTGTTGCTCAAAAGCGCCATCGGCCCGTTCTGCCAGGTAGACCAGTCCCATGCCCCCGCGCCCCAACAGCCGGATCGGGCGGTAGGCTCCCAGGCGTTCCGGCAGCGTATCATCCGATTCGGCGTCGAGCCAGCTCATGTTGTCCAGCAGTGGCAGCGTCCGGCCGTCCGCCAGGAGCAGGGCCCGCACATCTTCGGCCAGTTGTGGATCCCGGGCCTGGAGCGTTTCAAGGCGGGCCTGCTGCGCATCGGGCGGAAGGTCCACCAGCGCAAAAAAAAGTGCCTGAATCTGTTGCCAGCGTTCGGGGGTCATGATGCGGACCGGTTGGCGAGAAAGTTAGCGGGTGAGCTGGCGCACCAGGAAGGCCCGGGCAATGCGCCAGTCGCGTTTGACCGTGGCCGAACTGATACCCAGGGCTTCGGCCGTTTCTTCGATGCTCATGCCGGCTAGCAGGCGGCACTCGACGACCCGCGCCTGGCGGGCATGGAGCGCTTCCAGTTGCTGGAGGGCCCGTTCCAGCGTCAGCATTTCTTCGATGGGAATTGAGGTGCCGTGCAGCGCCTCGCAGAAGGTTACCGTGCAGTGTCCACCGCCCCGCTTCAGTGCCTGGCGGCGGCGGGCTTCACGGACCAGCACCTGGCGCATGGCCCGGGCCGCCACTCGGAGAAAGTGCGTGCGGCTCTGCCAGTCGAGGTCGCGGGAGGGTAACAGATGCAGGTAGGTTTCATGTACCAGGGCCGTGGTGCTGAGCGTGGCCGCCCGTTCCCGGCGCAGGCGATGGGCGAGCTGGCGCAGCGTATCGTACACCTGGGCATAGAGCGCATCGAAGGCGGCTGTATCGCCCTGGCGGGCTCCAGCAATCAGTTCCGGGATGGTCGGTACTGTGGACATGAAAAAACAAGGCGACGGGCTGCCCAGAAATGTACGCAAGATTTCCGGCAGGCCGTCTGCCGGTATGGTTCCACACAACTTCAAGATACGAAAACCAGGTCCGAAGCGCTACGCCTTCGGCGCAGGAAGACGGGAAGAAATCACTACCTGATTGAACAAATGCAGGGATAATGGCGCAGATCCGATGATTCCGGCAGGCGCGTGATCCTTTCTTCGGGCTTTTTGCCTATAGATCTGTAGCGTCCACACCGGTAGCCGCCCGGGATGGACATAACGAAGCTGTGCGATGGGCACGTATCTGATATGCCTGGAGACAGAGCGGACCATGGCAATCCGGTGGGTTCCAAGAAGATGCGCTGAAAACGCCCCCGGCATGCGCCAGAGCTCCTACCGGCGTGTCGCCGGGGGCGGGTATGCTCCCACAGAAAGAATTTCTGCCTGCTTTTGCGAGCAATTCACGGAACGTCCCGCGGGATTTTCGAGCGCCGGTGCGTCGTGTTCCGGGGTTGAGCCTGTCGGTTGCAGGGAGCAGACGGAAAGCCGCATGCGGGTGTCTCTGAGGCGGGTACGTGTTTGTTCCCGGCGCAGGTTTAACCAACCGGAACAGGATTATGGTACGGGTTACAGCGTGGCTGACGTTGCTGGTCTTGATGGCCGGTCCGGCAGGAGCGCAGTCGTGGTATGAGATGGCAAAGTTGACGGCTGCTGAGGGTGGACGCTCTAGTTTTTTCGGGATGTCAGTCGCTCTCTCCGGAAATCGTCTTCTTGTTGGAGCAAGGGGCACCAATGGGAAGGGTTCGGCGCATGTGTACGAATGGGACGGCACAACGTGGGTGGAGACAGCAATGTTAACTGCTGTGGATGGGGTGGTTGGAGATGCTTTTGGTTTTGCCGTCGCACTTAGCGGGGACCGGGCGCTCGTTGGCGTGCCCTTTGACGATGACAAAGGTGAGAATTCGGGTTCGGCATACGTGTACGAGTGGGGTGGTTCCTCGTGGGTGGAGGTGGCCAAACTGACTGCCTCTAATGGGGCCGAAGGCGACTATTTTGGGCGGTCGGTTTCAATCAGTGGGAATTGGGCTTTTGTAGGGGCTCCTTTCGATGATAACAATGGGCAAAGTTCCGGTTCGGTGTACGTGTACGGATGGGATGGTTCCTCATGGGTGGAGGTAGCCAAACTGACGGCTTCGGATGGAGCGGCAGGCGACCAATTCGGCTTTGCCATTGCGCTCGAAGGAGACCGTGCGCTCATTGGGGCCTATGGTAATGATCAAACGGGGGCGGTGTATGTATATGAGTGGAATGGTTCCTCGTGGGTGGAACAAACAAAACTAACGGCTTCCGATGGAGCCTTTCTGGACAGTTTTGGCTATTCCGTTGCGATTGCCGGGGATCGGGCGCTTGTCGGAGCCTATCGCGCTGATAATAGTGGCGCGGCGTATGTGTACGAATGGGACGGTTCCTCGTGGATGGAGGTAGCCAAACTGACCGCCTCCGATAGATCACAGAATGACGATTTTGGCGCTGCGGTCTCTCTTAGCGGAGACCGAGCCCTCATCGGAGCCCGCGATGATGGTCCAGGTTCGGTGTATGTATATGAATGGGATGGTTCGTCATGGGGGGAGATGGCCAGACTGACTGCCTCCGATGGAGCGGCAGGCGACCAGTTTGGCTTCGCCGTTGCGCTTGATGGCAACTGGGCGCTCATCGGAGCCCTCAATGACGATGATAAAGGTTCGAATTCAGGTTCGGCCTACGTCTTTGTGTCTGACCAGGCTGAACTGACCGATCTTGCCCTTAGGAAGGAGGCGGATAATTTGTTTCCCAGAGTCGGAGAAGCTGTCACTTTTTCCGTGACGTTGACAAACAACGGCCCACGCAGAGCTTCAGGGATTGTGGTGGCCGATCAACTTCCGGCAACGTTTTCATTTGTTTCAGCCTCACCCAGTCAGGGGGTTTATGATGCTGCTACCGGTACTTGGAACGTAGGTGCGCTCGCTTCCGGTGAGGCCGCTACGCTTGCTCTTACGGCCCGGGCACGCATCACCGCAACCATGACCGGTACAGGCAAGGTGACCAATGTAGCTGTCATCACGGCGAGCGATCAACTCGATCCTGTCCCGCAAAATAACCGTGACAGTACGACGGTAACGCCTGTGCAGCCATGGAAAGCGATCGAAAGGCTGAATAGTGATCTTGAATTCGGGGCTTCGATTGCGCTTAGCGGGGACTGGATTGTTGCCGGTGCTCCTCGCCATGTCTCGGAGGCCGGCGCGGTCCTCATATATCAATGGAATGGCTCGTCGTGGGTAGAGGCGGCCATGTTAATGGCACCCGACTGGCAGTTGCGGTTAACGGATGATGAACGTTTTGGCCATGCAGTTTCTATCAAAGGAGATCGAGTGCTTATCGGTGCTCCGGCTGGAGGGTTTTACAGTGCCAATCCGGGTTCGGCGTACGTGTACGAGTGGGATGGTTCGTCGTGGGTGGAGGTAGCCAAGCTGACGGCTTCGGATGGGGCGATCGAAGATCGTTTTGGTTCTTCGGTTTCGCTCAGCGGGAACCGGGCCCTTGTTGGTGCGCCTCTTGCCGATGACAGGGGTGAGAATTCCGGTGCGGCATACGTGTATGAGTGGGATGGTTCGTCGTGGGTGGAGGTAGCCAAGCTGACGGCTTCGGATGGGGCGATCGAAGATCGTTTTGGTTCTTCGGTTTCGCTCAGCGGGAACCGGGCACTTGTTGGCGCGCCCTTTGTCGATGACAAGAGTAAAAATTCCGGTGCGGCATACGTGTATGAGTGGGATGGTTCATCGTGGGCAGAGGTGGCCAAGCTGGTAATTCCTGATTACATGGTGGATGATAAAACGAATCCTGAGATCTACTTCGGCGGGTCTGTTTCGATAAATGGGAATCAAGTGGTTATTGGAGCACCCCGGGAAAAATATGAGGGCGCGGCGTATGTGTACGAATGGGATGGTTCGTCGTGGGTGGAAGCGGCGTGGTTGAAGCCTTTTCAGATTCTGTATGATGATAACTTTGGCGTTTCGGTTGCCCTTGACGGAGACCGGGCGGCCGTCATAGCCACGTTGAGTGATAGGGTGGAGGTGTTCGAAAGGGACGTGCAGGAGAACATTGAGCGCGTCTGGGATGGCACGATCGTTCGCCAGGATGAGGGAGCCGGCATTATACCCTTGCGCGTTTCTTTCGGCCTGGGAAGCGTTCAACTGGTCAACTACAACAATCTGGTTCTTCGGGATATCTTTCTGGAGGGCTCGTCGCTGGTAGGTAAGCGAGGCGAAGAGGACGCTTCGGCCTCGGAGGGGCAGTTTGTGTGCACGGTCAGTATTAGCGACGGCTGTCTCAAGTTCGAGTGGACCGGGGCCAGTGCTGAAGCACCGGTATCGGTAGAGCTGGTGGTTCATGCCCCGGCACAGGATACTTCATCGGCAACGCTGCGTATTACCGACATGGCGGGCCGCACGTTGCGGGCCGAGCTGGTGCTGGATCTGTATGATACGAGCGTGAGCACGGAGACGCAGCAAACGCCCGGAGACTACGTGCTCTGGCCCGGCTATCCCAATCCGTTCCGGACGCAGACACACTTTCGGTTTGCATTGCTGCAGGCGGCGGAGGTGCGTCTGACGGTCTACGATATACTCGGGCGTGAAGTGGTCCGTCTGGCCAGGGGTTTCTACCCGGCAGGTACCCATGTGGTGACCTGGGACGGCCGCAACGCCTTTGGGATGCGGATGCCGAGCGGAGTTTATCTCTACCGTCTGGACGCAGGTCCCTTCTCGCAGACGCGAAAAGTAACGCTACTCAGGTGAAGTGCGAGACCCGATGAGGATGGCGCTGTCCGAAAGGCTGCCGACCTGGCAAACCGGTCGGGATGGGTGAAGCCGGATAGCTTCACGAACACAGCCGAATGGCATGAGCTTTTATGCCACCTTTTTGCCTATAGAGACTGAGGTGCCCGAGACGGGCATGGTGATCCACTGAAGCCCTGAGACTTCTGGGGCGGCCCCACGACGTCGAAATTGGCTTTCTGGAAGCACCTTCCGTATGCCTGAAAGGCTCAAAGAGCGACCCAGAGTCGAAGATTGCAGAAAAGCCAGGGCGCAGCCTACTGGCGCAGAGACTCTGGAAGAAATCGCGCAGGCAGGGATGGTGTAACGGCGCAAATCACAGGAATTCGGCGTCAAGGTGATCCATTTCTCGGGCATTGGTTCTATAGACAATAAAAGCACGTAGGCGTCTTTGAAGCGGTTACGTGTTTGCGATCGGTGCAGCTTTAACCAACAGGAGCACGATCATGGTACGACGCATGGCCTGTCTGACGTTGCTGGCTTTCATCGCTGGCCTGGCAACGGCGCAGATCCCGAAGATGATCAGCTACCAGGGGGTGCTGACCGACCTGGAAGGCAATCCGGTGGCCGATGGCACCTACAGCCTGACGTTTCGGCTTTACGAGCAGGCCGAGGGAGGCACGGCGGTCTGGGAAGAGACCCACGCCTCGGTGACGGTGACAGACGGGGTGTTTGGCGTGCTGCTGGGGAGTGTGAAGCCGCTGGCGTTGTCGTTTGAGCGACCCTACTGGCTGGGACTGGCCGTAGACGGCGAGGCGGAGCTGACGCCGCGCGTGGCGCTCGCCTCGGTGCCTTACAGTCTAAGGGCTGCCGGCGTGGCCGAAGGAGGGGCCGTCCAGAGCCTCAACGGCTTGCGGGATGCCGTGGAGCTGGTGGCCGGGGAAAACGTGGCAATTGAGGTGAATGGCCAGCAGATCCGCATCGCGGCTACCGCTGGAGGAGGGATGAACGAGGCCTGGCGCCTGACGGGCAATGCCGGCACCACGCCAGGCACCCACTTTGTGGGCACGATCGACGAGATGCCGCTGGAACTGCACGTCAATGGCGCTCGGGCGTTGCGTCTGGAGCCAGGCAATAGCCCGAACGTGATCGGCGGACACGCCGACAACGCGGTAACCGCCGGCGTCGTGGGGGCCACCATCGCCGGTGGTGGAGCGCCGGATGACGGGCAGGCTGCGGAGGACTTTAACACAGTTACAGGCAATTATGGTACGGTCGGCGGCGGCCAGGGAAATCAGGCTGGCCTGTATGCTACAGTAGGAGGCGGACAGAATAACTCGGCCAACGGATTAAAAGCTGTAGTAGGGGGTGGTCATCAAAACGTCGCCGACGGCTGGTATGCTTCCATAGGGGGAGGAAGCAACAACCAGGCAGCCGCTCAGAGTGCCACGGTAAGTGGCGGCGCTCAAAATACCGCCAGTGCAGAGTTGGCTTTTGTGGGTGGGGGCGTCTATAACGTTGCCAGTGGCTCACGAGCGGTAGTAAGCGGGGGACAGGAAAATATCGCCAGTGGAACAGGAGCTTTCGTAGGAGGTGGAGGCTACTATGTGGACGGCAATGCGTTCGTGGGGGGCAATCGAGCGTCGGCGCCCGTGTCTACAGTAGCTGGAGGCTTTAGCAATGTCATTGCTGAGTCCGGAAAGTTTGCCACAGTAAGTGGAGGGCGGGAGAATACCGCCAGTGGCGAAGGGGCTACCATTCCTGGTGGGGCTTTTAATGTGGCTGCGGGGAACTACAGCCTGGCCGCAGGTCGGCGTGCCCGCGCCGAACATGCGGGGACCTTCGTGTGGGCTGATGCCGTCGACGAGGATTTTGTATCTACCGCCGAGAATCAATTTCTCGTACGAGCCACAGGAGGCGTGCGTTTCCAGGGTGGTAATAAATGGAATTTGGATAACACGGAAGGAGACGTTCGCATAGGTAATGACACGTTTCGTTTTAAAATCGGCGTTGCCCTGGGGGGTGCAGGAGCGGGTGATGTTTGGTTTCGGGCTCACGGAGGAACTGGACGCATGTTCTTTTGGACGAAGGGGGTAACCATCTACACCAATGATGACAAAACGACCGGTGTGGTGCTTCCGGCTAATTCGGGTTCGTGGAGCAGCGTAAGTGACCGTCACGTCAAAGTCAATGTGGTACCTGTTGATCCGCAGGTGATTCTAACCAAGGTGGCCGCATTACCGATCAGCACCTGGAGTTACGTTGGCCAGCCAGAGGCAGTGCGCCACATGGGGCCTATGGCCCAGGACTTTTATGCTGCCTTCGGTCTGGGTGAGAGCGATACCCATATCGCCGTAGTCGATGCCGACGGTGTAGCGCTGGCCGCTATTCAGGGGCTCTATCAGCAGGTACGTGAACTGGAAGTCGAAAATGCTCGGCAACAAGCCAAGCTGGAGCAGCTTGCTGCCGAGGTGGCCCGGTTACAGACGCTGGTGAAGAGCTTGCTTCAGGAGAAAGCGGCAACCACGTACTGAGAGGGCTGCTATGAAACGCACATGCTGGATATGGATATGCGGGCTGCTGCTCGGCGTGGGGCCTGTGCAGGCGCAGATAAAGCTGACAACCGGAGTGATCGGCAGTGGTGGGGCAAACGCCGGTAATACGCAGGTGCATCTGGTGGGCACGCTCGGCCAGTCCGTGGTGGGCACGATGTACGACGGGACGCGACGTCACCACATGGGGTTCTGGTCAGCGGTGAGCCGGTGGGTAGGGACCGCGGTTGAACCGATCGCCGAAGGCGAAGTGCCGGAGCGTGTGGAGCTGGATGCTGCCTATCCAAACCCGTTCACAAGAAGCACGACCATCCGGGTGGGGCTGGTCGAGGCGGGCAGGGTGCGACTGGCAGTGTACGATCTGCTGGGGCGTCAGGTGGTGGTGCTATTAGAAGGGCAGCGGTCGGCGGGGCGCTATGCGGTGCAGTGGGACGGACGTGACGAAGCCGGGCGTCCGGTGGCGGCCGGACTTTATCTGTACCGGCTGGAGACGGAGCGCGTCGTACTGATGCGCCGCCTGGTGCTGGTGCGTTAGTGCATCAGGAGAAGTGTGCGGTATACAGAGCCTGTGGGGGTCTGCAGCCGACAGAGGTAAAGTCCGGGGGCCAGGCCCCTGGATTCGAAACGGACGCGATGTGTGCCCTCAGGGAGCCAGCCGTCTATCAGCGTGCGGACACGTCGCCCCTGAAGGTCAATCACTTCCAGGCGTACCGGCTGCGCGACCGGTAGCCGAAGGGTGAGGGTCGTGGCCCGGGCGAAGGGATTGGGGGCCGGCGGGAGCAGCTCGGCCGCGGTCGGCCGTGGCTCGGTCGCTTCGGCCGACGTCGTCTGCCAGGTATCGAGCAGAAACGCCTCGAAACGGCCGGTCGCTGCGTTGAAGCCCTGGCCCACGATGTAGCGCCCGTTCGGAGAGATGGCCAGGGCCATGCGCAGATACGAACCGGGCGCGAGCAGGTTGGCATAGACGGCGCTGAGGTCCTCCAGACCGACCCCTTTTGTCCAGCGGAACGCTTGAACCGCACCGTTTTCGTTGAACATGAGGCCGACCACCATGGAGCCATCGGCCGTTACATCGAAGGCCTGCGTCTGTGGGTATGCGGCCGGTCCGGCCAACTCCCTGATCACACCGTTGTCCATCCGAAAGGCAACCAGCACGTCGTCGCCGGGCACGTGCGCCCAGCCCACGACCACGCTACCGTCGTCCGAGACGGCCGTGGCGGTGCTGGAGTCGTAGAGCACGTACATCAGCGTTCCGAGCGGTTGCATGCCATCGGCCGCCGTCCAGCGGAACGCATGGTATTTCCCGAACTGGTTCTGCGCGGTGCCCACCACGATCTGTCCATCGGCCGAGACATTTTCGGCCCGGCTTGCCTCACCGCCCAGCGTGCCGAGTAGTTGCAGCCCGTCGGTTTCCGTCCAGCGAAAGGCTTCGCGGGGAGAAGTGCCTCCCAGGAGCGACCAGTTGTAAACGGCACCCACGATGACGCTGCCGTCGGCCGAAACGGCGTGCGCCTCGCCGGAATTGTAGCCGGGCGTTTCCAGCGGAAGCACGTCCGGGTAGCCGTTCTGGTCCTGATCTGGATTGTCCGGGTGCCACCGGAACGCCTGCGTGAGCGTCAGGAGGGCAGATCCCACGAACGTGGTGCCGTCGTGCGAGAGCCCCCGGGCACGACCGGTGCGATCGGGCAGGATGGCGGTCTCCATGCCGTCACTTTTCGTCCACCGGAACAACCGGGTTTTCTGAACAATGGCTCCTTCGATCTGCTGATAGTAGCCGACCACAACGTGGCCGAAGGCCGAGACGTCGTGGGCGATGCTCCAGTTGCCGTCGGCCGTGCCGAGCCAGGTCAGGCGCGGGCCGGGCGTGCCGATCTGTGCCAGTGCATCGGTCATGCCGCCGATCAGCAGGAGGCCTAGCAGGATAGACTGGCAGAAAGTCTGAAGACAGAAG
This sequence comes from Rhodothermus sp., assembly GCA_015487635.1. Taxonomy (GTDB): domain Bacteria; phylum Bacteroidota; class Rhodothermia; order Rhodothermales; family Rhodothermaceae; genus Rhodothermus. Next base: position 13,383 of record WFPM01000160.1, on the reverse strand, counting down.
GCGGGGCGGCTATGCATGCTCATGACAGGTCGTTGTTGGTGAAAGAAAACCCGGCGCGGAGGGGCGCAAAAGGAAAAAGGTTCCGTTTCGAAAACGTTATCCTGCTATGGACGACTTAATCATATCTGAAGGGTAGGTTTTTTCGCACAGAAAAGCAAGTCCGCATCATCAGTGAAGTGCTGGTCATGGAATGGCATGGAATTAGGGGCAGGAGAACCTCCGTATGGGAAGGTTATGTGACAGGAGTTTTTTTAAAGTTTTACCGGAATTAAGCGATACTCTGTAGCGCGCGGAACCGTTTACAGTCAGGCGTTCTGATGAACCCGACCGAACTCATCCCTTCAGAGCATATCCCGACGCTGACGGACCTGGAGCTGGAGTGTCCGCCGCTTCCCCAGACGCTGCTGGAGGCGATTCAGCTCATGGAGCGACCGGAGCCGCCGGATCCCGAGGAAGTGGAGGCCATGTTGCAGCATGATCCGGCCGCCGTAGTGCGTCTGCTTCGCGTGGCCAACTCCGCCTATTACGGGCTTCGGGGACGCATCGGCGACGTGCGCCATGCCATTGTCGTACTCGGACCGCCCGCCGTGGTCGGGATGGTCATGAGCATGGGAATGCTCTCGATGAAGAGCGCCTTCGATGCCCGGACGGCCGCGCCGTTTCTGAACCTGGTGCGCCATTGCGCGGCCACGGCCTACCTGGCCCGCCTGCTCATTCAGCGCGCACCCCGGCCGGGCGACTGGCGACCGGAGTCGGCCTACACGGTCGGTCTGTTACACGACTTTGGTAAGATCCTGCTGCTCTATAACAAACCCGATGCAGCGCTGGCGGCTTTTCAGCCGGGTGCCGGTCCGCGTACGCCTGAAGAACAGGAAGCCGTTTTTGGCTACAGTCTGCAGACGATCACGCAGGCGCTGGCGCTGCACATGAAGTTGCCTGAGCCGCTCTTTCGGGCGCTGATGGACCTGTACGGTGAAGGGCGTGGCGACGGCGTGGCCGCCACCCCGGGCGCACTGCTGCGGGTGGCCAGTTTGGGCGCTACTTGGCTGGACTACGGCTTCGACGAACCGCTCCGCAGGGAAGAAGAACCGCTGGACGCCGACTGGGAACTGACCGCCCACCTCTTCGGCTATCCAGATGCCGATTCCGTCTGGCAGACCGTAGAAGCGGCCCGCGAAATCCTGCAGAACTACGTCGACGCGCACTTCTGAACGGTAACCGACACGCCCTATCTTTCGACTCCGGATGGAAAGGCCTGGAGTCGAAGCGATGGACATCCTCAACGTCCTGCCTGAAGCGACGTTTGCCGCGCTGGACGATCTGCTAACGTTCATCAGCATCTACGATGATCGGGCGCGCACGCGCGCCTACCTGCGACTGCTGCGGGCATACCGCCGCGCCATCGCCGGGGCCGTGTGTGTGGATGCCGGCTGCGGAATGGGATACTTCAGCGAGGAGATGGTGCGCCTGGGTGCCCGACGTGTCTATGCGGTCGAGGCCAACCCCCACCTGTACGCGCTGGCATCGGAGCGGCTGGCCGCCTACCCGGAGGTGGTCTGCGTCCATCAGGAAATCCAGCAGTTTGAGCCGGAAGAGCCTGTCGATGTGCTCGTCCACGAGTTCTTCGGGCCGCTGCTTTACGATGAAGACCTGCACGTGCTCGAAGCGCTCCGTTTTCGTCCCCGACTCGTGTTGCCGGATCGGGCCGTGCTGATGGGCGGGTTGACTTGGATCGAGCAGGTGGCCGACGAAACCGTCACGCCGGCCGTCGTGCGCCGCCTTGAAGGAGCGCTGGTATCGGGGCTTTTCGACGAAGGGGATCTACCGTTGCAGTTTCCGGTCGCCCGCTGGGTGTTCGGGCAGGCCGCGCGTGAGGTCGTGTGTGATCTGAGCAGTCGAGAGGGTGACCTGCTGTACCTGGGGCTTCAGATCTACCACGGAGATCAGCTAATCTGTCAGGCCGGACGCTGCCCGAACTGGCCCTTTGTGTGGACGCCACGCATGAGCGATCGATTCCTGCTGCGTTTCGTGCCCACCGAGCGCGGTGCCGAGGTGCATTTCGCCTGGCTGTAAGCGGAACGTAAGCCGCAGGCTGCGGTTCGGTGCTTCGAGGTACGACGTGGCAGGGTAGCCTATGACGTTTTTGAACCCGCTGGCGCTGCTGGCTCTGGCGGCGGCCGCCATTCCGATTCTGGTGCATCTGTTCCACTTTCGGCGGCCGCAGCGTATAGCCTTCAGTTCGCTGGCCTTTCTGAAGGAACTGCAGCAGACGGCCCTGCAGCGGCTGCGCATTCGCCAGTGGCTCCTGTTGCTGCTGCGCACGCTGGCCCTGGTGTGCCTGGTGCTGGCGTTCGCTCGACCGGTCCTCCGGGGGCCGCTGGCGTCCTGGGCCGGAGGCGGAACACCCCCGGTCGTGGGACTGGTGGTGGACAATTCGCCGTCGATGACCGTGCGGGATGCCGGGGGCGCCTATTTCGCGCAGGCCCGGACCATTGCCGCCGGCATTCTGGCGCAGCTCGACCCCGACGCTCGCGTCTGTCTGGTGCCGACGGCCCGCGGGATGGTGACGCCGGAGCCGGTACCGCGTGACGTGGCCGAGGAGCAACTGCGTCTGCTAACGATCCGGTACGGCGTCCGGTCGCTTTCGGCTGCGTTACGCGAGGCCTACGCCTGTGTGCAGCAGGTGCAGGCGCCGGCCGTGCTGTATGCGATCGGCGACCTGCAGGCTTCAACGCTGGTCGATTCGCTGGTCCAGCCCGTTGCGGAGCCGCTACCTGCCCTGTTGATCCCCATCGGTGGTCAGACGCCCGCCAACCTGGCCATCACGGACGTTCGAATCGCCAGCCGCATCATCGAGCAGGGACAGCCTGTCCGAATCGAAGTCACGCTGGCGAACTTTGGAACGGCCGCCGCCGAGGGCGTGGTGGCGACGCTTTCGCTGGAGGAGCAGCGGGTAGCGCAGGCTTCGGTCGATCTACCGCCCGGCGGCACCGCCCGTGTCACGCTGACCACCACACCGGCCCGCCGGGGCTGGCTGCCCGGCGTGGTGGAACTGCTCCAGCCCGATGCGCTGCTCGGAGACAATACGCGTTACTTAGTGTTACACGTGCCGGAAGTGCGGCGGCTGTTGCTGGTGGCCGGTGCCCAGGCCCGTACCGACTACCTAGAGCTGGCGCTTTCGCCGGAGATCCGCCAGGAGCGCGTACGCTTCGAGATCACCCGGATCCCGGAGGAGGCGCTGCCGGCCAGCGCGCTCGATGACTACGATGTGGTGGGGCTGGTCGGCCTGCACGACCTTTCGAGCGGAGAGGTGACGACGCTGGCCCGCTATGTGGCCGAGGGCGGCGGTCTGCTGTTTTTCCCGGGCGCCGACGGGCGGCTGGAAGACTACCGACGGCTGCTGGAGGCGCTGGGGGCCGGACGGGTGCGCGGGTTTGTCGGCAACTGGAACGGTGCGACGCCGATTGCGACGTTCGATCGAATGGACCTGGACCACCCGCTTTTCGAGGGGCTGTTCGTGCGGCTGCCCGGCCAGCGCCAGATCCGGACCGAGCGTCCGGCCGTTTATTTCGCGCTGAACTACATGCCCGGCAGTGGCCTGGAGCAGACGTTGATCCGGCTCAGCAACGGACTTCCCCTGCTGCAGGAGGTGCGGCATGGAGAGGGCCGCGTGCTGTTCTGGATGACGGCACCTGATCCGGCCTGGAGCGAACTACCGCTGCGCGGGCTGTTCGTGCCGTTGCTTTACCGATCGGTGTTCTATCTGGCGGGGAGCGAAGAAGCGCAGGACGCGCTAACGGCGGGCATGCCCGCCCGCGTCCGGCTCCAGACGTTTCCGACCGACGCCGTCCCGGAGTTGGTCGGGCCGGATGGACAGGTGTATCGGGCCGAGCCGGAGCGACAGGGTGGGGCACGCTGGGCACGCTTTGAACCGGGTCCGGCGCAGCCGGGCATCTACGAGCTGCGGGCCGGCAACCAGGTGGTGCGGCGTGTGGCGGTCAATACGGCGGTGGCGGAATCGGACCTGCGCCCGGAAGCTCCTGAGGTGGCCGCACGCCGCCTGCAGGAGCAAACCGGCCTGTCGGTGTCGTTACTGAAGGTGCCGGAGGCTTCGCCGCAGGCCGTTGCGACGGCGCTTCACCAGGCGCAGGTCGGCGTGGAACTCTGGAACGTCTTTCTGGGGCTGGCGTTGGGCTTTCTGGTCCTGGAAATGCTGGTGGCCTTCCGCGCCCGAATCGAAACCGTAACCGCCGGCAACGCGTAGCTTTCCCCACCTGCGCGTGCCCCGAGGCAGCACCATGGATGCGATGAGTGAACTTCTGCGCACGCTGCACGGCGCTCTGCCGATCTGCTTTTTCGGGGTGACGCTGCTCTTTCTGCTCGTCTCGCTCGTGCATTACCGGCAGATCGGACCGGTACATTTACGCTGGCTTCGGCGTTGGCCGCTGCTGCCTACCGGTTTTCTGGTGCTGGTCGCGGCGTTGGGGGCTTACGCCATGCTCCATGAACAGCCTATCCCGCTTTTTCGCCTGAGCCTGTACTTTGCCGGCGGACTTTTCTGGCTGGGGGCAGCGCTGGTGTCGGAGCAGGTGCTGATCACGGATTGCGGGATCATCGACGGGCTGAACCGGCACGATCGTTACGTGGGATGGGGGCAGATTCTGGACTATTTCCCCTGGCAGGATCCGAACGGCCGGGTACGCGGCTTCGCCTTTCTGTTTGTCGATCGGCGAAACAGACGGCGACGTCTCAACCTAGCCGTTCCGCCCGCACGGCAACCGGCTTTCCGGCGCGTGTTGGCCCGTTACCTGGATGCCCGCTTCGAGTTGACCATGCAGCAGTGCTACGGGAAAACACTCGAAGGATAGGCTGGCACTTTGCCGTGCAGGCAACGTTGAACCTTTTGGAAGTGAAAAGAAAACAGGAACCAGACCGATTCTGCGTACGGCGTTGTACACGGCCACAGCACCTCGTCCGGAGACTGCGATTCTGGTGGGCGTCGTAACGCCGGGGACGACGCGCTGGGATGTTGAGGATTCGCTGGAAGAACTGGCCCAGCTGGCCCGCACGGCGGGCGCCGAGGTAACCGATCGCGTGCTGCAGGTGCTCCGGCGCGTCCATGCCGCCACCTACATCGGTCGCGGGAAGGTTGAAGAACTCAAGCGCCTGGTGGCCGCGCGCAAGAGCGATCTGGTTATCTTCGACGACGACCTCTCGCCCGCACAAATCCGCAATCTGGAGCGGGCCCTGGGATGCAAGCTGCTTGACCGGACCGGTCTGATCCTGGACATTTTTGCCCGACGGGCCCGTACGGCCGTGGCCAAAACACAGGTCGAGCTGGCCCAGCTCGAGTACATGCGCACGCGCCTGACGCGCCAGTGGACGCACCTGTCGCGTCAGAAAGGCGGTATCGGTACGAAAGGTCCGGGCGAAACCCAGATCGAAACGGACCGGCGGCTAATCGCCCGGCGTATCGCCGTGCTCCGGAAGCGCCTGGAGCGAATCGATCGGCAGCGGACCACCCAGCGCAAAAAGCGCCAGCGCTATACCCGCGTGTCGCTGGTCGGCTACACGAACGCCGGCAAATCGACGCTGATGAACGTGCTGGCCGGTACCAACGTGCCGGCCGAAGACCGGCTCTTTGCCACGCTGGATGCTACCACCCGGCTGGTTCATCTGGAGCCCGGCAAGCCCGTGCTTTTGTCCGACACGGTCGGGTTCATCCGCAAGTTGCCGCACCGGCTTATCGAAAGCTTCAAGAGCACGCTCGACGAAGTGCGCGAAAGCGACGTGCTGCTCCACCTGGTGGATGCCACCCATCCACGCTTCGAGGATCACATTCAAGTGGTGCACGAGACGCTGGCCGAGTTGGGCGCTGCCGACAAGCCGATGCTTTTGGTGTTCAACAAAATAGACAGAATGGCCGATCTGGGATTGCTGCAGGCGTTGCGGGCAGAATATCCCGAAGCCGTTTTCATATCGGCGCTGCGCGGTATCGGTCTCGAAGAACTCAAGCGGCGGCTGCAGGAGCGCATCGAAGCCGAAGCGCTGGAGCTGGACGTCTGCGTGCCGCTGACCGAGGGGCGCACGCTTTCCTATCTCTATCAGGTGGCCGATGTGCTGGAAGAGACCTATCTCTACGTTCGCAACGGCCACGACGAGACACCGCTACCGGCCGCACGGCTCCGGTTGCGCGTGCCGGTGCATCGCCAGGCGGCCGTCGAACGTCTGCTGATGCGCTTCCGTTCACTGCAACCGCTGCCGGATATGACCTCGTAGGCGTCGCAGGCATGCGCCAGAAGTGCCTGTCATGGGGACTAAAAAATCCCTTGCATCCAGACGATGCTTACTGTAAATCTTGGGTGAAGCACCGGTCTGCAACGAAGCGGTAAGTTATGGTTCGGGGCGGCCGGTGCCGGGAAACGGTACAGGGGTTGCCCGGTATTCCGGAAGAGGAGCCGGGCCCTACGAAGTGGGAGGTACTGCCATGCGGATTGCGCAACTGATTCAGGAAGGGTTGCAGCCCCTGAGCCCCGATGACACTGTGCATCGGGCCCGGGAGCAGATGGCCGCGCAACGGGTGCGCCATCTGCCGGTGGTCAATGAGGCGGGCGAACTGCTGGGCGTGGTCTCGGACGAGCAGGTGTATCTGGTGGACGACCCGAACCTGCCGGTGGGAATGCTGGTGCGAGGCTCGCCCGTCAGCGTCACGCCCGACCTGCACGTGTTCGACGCCGCCCGTGTAGTGCTGCAGCATGGGCTGACCGTACTCCCGGTCGCGGAGTCGAATCACCACTACCGAGGCGCCGTACTGAGCCAACACCTGCTGGAGCAGCTCATCCGGATGCTCTCGCTGCACGAGCCCGGAACCATCCTGGAGATGGAAATCGACGCTCGCGACTATGCGCTTTCCAACCTGATCTACTGCGTGGAGCAGTGTGATGCGCGCGTGCGAGCGCTGTTTGTCGAGCCGCTCGATGCGTCCGAAAGCCGCTTCCGCGTGACGCTGAAGCTGAACGTGCAGGACACGGCCCGCATCCGCCATGTGCTGGAGCACCGCGGTTTCCACGTGGCGGCCGCCTACAACGAAGAGGACGACGAAGAGCTGCGCCAGCGCATTGAGGCCTTCATGCGCTACCTGGAGGTCTGAACACCACCTACGCGACCGCAATAAAAAAGGGGCCGCACGGCCCCTTTTTTCGGAGCAAAAAGCATCCGGCGCCGCTACCGCACAAGTTGTGGGACGGGCTGGCCGTTCTGCTTGTAGATAACGCCCGCCTTCATGACGAACGACACGTCCTGCAGCGCTGCAATATCTTCCAGCGGATTGCGCGTGACGGCAATCACGTCGGCCCATTTGCCGGGCTCGAGCGTGCCGAGGTTGTCGAGTTGGCCCAGCAAGTCGGCGGCGTTGTAGGTGGCCGCCTTGATGGCCTCGATGGGCGGCATGCCGGCTTCGACCATGTAGACGAACTCCAACGCATTGCGGCCGTGGCGGAAGACGCCCGCGTCGGTCCCGAATGCGATGGGCACGCCGGCCCGGTAGGCCCGGGCGAACGTCTCCTGAATGACCGGTCCGATTCGTTGCGCTTTTTCGGCCACTACCGGCACGTAGTAGCCCGGGATTTTGGCCGAGTCGGCCACGCTGCGGCCCGCCGTGATCGTCGGCACCATGTAGACGCCGTGCTCTTTCATCATCTGCATGGTCTGGTCGCTCATGAACGTGCCGTGCTCGATGGAGGCCACGCCGGCGCGAATGGCGCGCTGCATGCCTTCGTCGCCGTGCGCATGGGCGGCCACCTTCAACCCGAAGTCGCGGGCCACTTCGACGATTGCCCGAATTTCGTCCTCAAAGAACTGAGGTGAGGAGCCGTCCCGGGCGATCGAAAGCACACCCCCGGTGGCCGTGATCTTGATCACGTCGGCGCCGCGTTTGATGGCCAGTCGAGCGCCCCGGCGGGCGCTGGCCACGCCATCGACCACCCCTTCGGCTTCGGTCGGGATGCCCAGAATGTCTTCGCGAAAGCCGTTCGTGGGATCGGCGTGTCCGCCCATGATTGCCAGGCTTTTACCGGCCACGAACATGCGAGGCCCGACGATCCAGCCCTGGTTGATCGCGTCCCGGAGCGCCAGGTCGATGCCTTCGTTGCCGCCCACGTCGCGCACCGTCGTGAAGCCGGCCATCAGCGTGCGCCGGGCATAGACCGAGGCCCGGAGCGCCTGCAGCGCAGGCGACATGCGAAACCGGTCCAGATAACCACCCTTCCGGCTCTCCATCGACAGGTGCGTGTGCATGTCGATCAGGCCGGGCAGGCAGTAGGCCTGGCGCAGATCGACCACCCGGTCGCCCTCCTGCGGCGTGAGGAAGCCGGACACGACCGCCTCGATGCGCTCGCCGCGTACAACGATGGTGCGCTTGGGCATGGGTTCCGGGGAAACGCCGGGGTCGATGACCGTGCCGCAGTGCACAAGCAGACGGCCGGTGGCAGGTTGCGCCTCCACGCCGATGGTCAGTCCAAATAGCAGCAGAAAAATGCTCCAGCGCATGGCTGCAACGGGTTGGTGGTTCGTGGATGCCTCCAGCATACGACATTTCGCACACAGAAGGAACCCCCATTGGCGGTACGCATAGTCTTGCGCTGCCATGCATGAGGATCCCATGGAAAAAGCGCCGACAGGGCCTCTTGGTCTGCTCGAAGCGTTCTGGCTGCTGAGCGCGCTGCGTGTGGCGGTCCGAACGGCTGCCGCCGTGCGGACCCGTCGCGAGGCACCACCGCTCCGGGTGCGGCTGTGTCGGGAAGTGCGCCGACTTCGGCGGTTGCTCGACCGCCTGCAGCTGGCGTTGCTCTACGCGGACGTCGTCGGAGACCAGACGCTCGATGCCGCGCTGCTGCGGCGCTTCGATCTGCTGCTCACCGCCCGGGAGGTGGCCGACGCCTGGCGCACGCTCCATCAGGATCTGCTGCAATGGTATCCCGAGGTCCCGGCCGCACTGGTGGAGGCGGTGCGGCGGGCAGCGCGCCGATTTGACCGCCTGGACGCCGAGTCGCCTGCCATCCGGTGGCAGGCGGCCCTGCACTTCGGAAACCGCGTGCTCCGAGCCGTTCGGCACGTGTTGCGCGGGAAGCGCTGAGAACTTCAACAGGGGCCGGGCGTACCACATCTGCTTGGTATTTGTCGAAAAAATCCGGTCTTTGCCGGTTATCAGAGAGTGGCAACTTCTATGCGTACGCGTCCTGCTGAGGCTTCGAACTACGTTGCTTCCAATATCCAGATTCTCGAAGGGCTCGAAGCGGTTCGCAAGCGGCCCGCCATGTACATCGGGGATGTGGGCATTCGCGGCCTGCATCACCTGGTCTACGAGGTGGTGGACAACGCGATCGACGAGGCGATGGCGGGCTACTGCGACCGCATCGCCGTGACGATCAACGAAGACGGGTCCATCACAGTCGAGGACAACGGTCGGGGTATTCCTGTCGACGAGCATCCGACTGAGAAGCGGTCGGCGCTCGAAGTGGTGATGACCACGCTGCACGCCGGCGGCAAGTTCGACAAGAACACCTACAAGGTGTCGGGCGGGCTGCACGGTGTGGGCGTCTCCTGCGTGAACGCCCTTTCCCGTAAGCTGATTGCGACGGTAAAACGCGACGGGTACGTCTGGCGCCAGACCTATGCCTACGGCAAGCCGACCTCGCCCGTCGAGCGCGTGCGCCCGATGCGGGAAGATGAGGAGACGGGCACGATCGTTCATTTCTGGCCAGATCCGACCATCTTCAAGACGGTCGAATTCCGGTTCGACACGCTGGCCGAGCGACTGCGCGAGCTGGCCTACCTGAACCGCGGCGTGCGCATCTCCATCGAGGATCGCCGCGAGGAGGACGAATCGCTTCGCTACGAGGAGTACTACTTCGAGGGCGGGCTCGTCGAATTCGTCCAGTACCTCGACGAGACGCGCACGCCCATCCATGAGGAAGTCATCTACATCGCGGGCGAGGCCGACGACGTGATCGTCGAAGTGGCGCTGCGCTACAACGACGGCTATGCGGAGAACGTGCTCTCGTTCGTGAACAACATCAACACGCACGAGGGCGGGACGCACGTGGCCGGCTTCCGTACGGCGCTTACGCGCACGCTCAAGGCCTACGCCGAAAAGAACAGCCTGCTGAAGAACTTCAAGGGCGAACTCTCGGGTGAGGACTTTCGCGAGGGGCTGACGGCCGTCATCTCGGTCAAGGTGCCCGAGCCCCAGTTCGAGGGCCAGACCAAGACGAAGCTGGGCAACTCGGAGGTGCAGGGCATCGTGGCGGGGATCGTCTCGGAACACCTGAGCCGCTGGTTGGAAGACCATCCCCGCGAAGCTCGGCGCATCCTTGACAAGGTGATTTTGGCGGCGCAGGCCCGCGTGGCCGCCCGAAAGGCCCGCGAGTTGGTGCAGCGCAAAAACGCGCTGAACGGCTCCAGCCTGCCCGGCAAGCTGGCCGACTGTGCTTCGCGCGATCCTTCGAAGTGCGAGCTGTTTCTGGTGGAGGGCGACTCGGCCGGCGGGAGTGCCAAGCAGGCCCGTAACCGAGAGTTTCAGGCTATTCTACCGCTGCGCGGGAAGATTTTGAATGTCGAAAAAGCTCGGCTTGATAAGATTCTGGAAAACGAAGAGATCCGGAACATTGTCACGGCGCTGGGGACCGGGCTGGCCACCACCGAAGAGGACTTCGACCTGAGCAAGCTTCGCTACCACCGCATCATTATCATGACGGATGCGGACGTGGACGGCGCCCACATCCGGACGCTGCTCCTGACGTTCTTCTACCGTCAGCTCCGGCCGCTCGTCGAAGGCGGCCACATCTACATCGCGTTGCCGCCGCTTTATCGCGTGAAGGTGGGCAAGTCGGAGCGTTACGCCTGGAGCGACGAGGAGCTGCGTCAGATCGTGGAGGAACTGACCGACGGCCAGCCGCAACGCGCCGTCATTCAGCGCTACAAGGGGCTCGGCGAGATGAATCCGGAACAGCTCTGGGAGACGACCATGAACCCGGAGACCCGCATCCTGCAGCAGGTGACCGTCGAGGATGCGGCGGCTGCCGACCGGATCTTCTCGATCCTGATGGGTGATGCCGTCGAGCCTCGCCGGAAGTTCATCGAACGGAACGCCCGCTACGCGACGCTCGACGTCTGAGGCGCCGGGCTGCTTCCATGACGCCCGATCTGAGCATTGTCGTGCCGGTCTACGACGAGGCCGCTTCGCTTCCGGAGCTGGCCGAGGAGATCCGCGCCGTCTGCGAGGCGCACGGCTACAGCTTCGAGGTGTGGTTCGTGGACGACGGCTCGCAGGATGGCTCCTGGGAGGTCATCGAGCGGCTGCACGCCGAGGATCCCCGCTTTGCCGGCGTGCGTCTGCGTCGCAACTATGGCAAAAGCGCGGCGCTGGCCGTGGGCTTCGAGCGGGCCCGCGGGCGCTATGTGGTCACGCTCGATGCCGATCTGCAGGACGACCCGGCCGAGATTCCGGCGCTGATCGAGCTGCTGGAAGCCGGTTACGATCTGGTCAGCGGCTGGAAAAAACGCCGTCAGGACCCGCCGAGCAAGACGATTCCGAGTCGCTTTTTCAACTTTGTCACGCGGAAGCTGTCGGGCATTCCGCTGCATGACTTTAACTGCGGCCTGAAGGCCTACCGCCGGGAGGTCGTGAAGGCGGTGCGTGTCTACGGCGAACTGCACCGCTACATTCCGCTGCTGGCCTACTGGGAGGGCTTCACGCGAATCACCGAAAAACCGGTGCGCCATCGGCCCCGTAAGTACGGCCGCACGAAATTCGGGCTGGAACGCTTCATCCGAGGTTTTCTGGATCTGATCACGGTGCTATTCCTGACCCGGTTCATGTCTCGGCCCATGCACTTTTTCGGAACGTTCGGCGTGCTGGCGTTTCTGGCGGGTTTTGCCATCAGCTTGTGGCTTTCCCTGGAAAAGCTTGTCTGGAATCAGCCGCTCACGAACCGGCCGTTGCTGCTACTGGGCGTGCTGATGATTCTGGTGGGCGTGCAGATGTTCACGACGGGACTGCTCGGCGAGCTGATCATCCGGGAGCGCATGGAGCGGACGCCCACCTATCAGGTGGTCGAGGAACGCCCGCCGGAAGTCGTGCGAACCGTCTGACGATCATGGCTCACCTGACGCTGGTCGGTCCGGTGGCGCCCTACCGCGGTGGCATTGCCCATTTCACCGAAGCGCTGGGACAGGCGCTGCAGGCTCGTGGTCACCAGGTGTCGGCCCTGAGCTTCCGGCGCCAGTATCCCCGGTGGCTTTTTCCTGGCCGTGCCCAGACCGAGCCGGAGCCGATCGCGCCGTCAATGCCGGCCGCCTACGTGCTCGATCCACTGCGGCCCTGGACCTGGTGGCAGGCCGCCCGTCTGATCCGAAAGCAGCGGCCGGACTTGGTCGTGTTCCAGTACTGGATGCCGTTTTTCGCCCCGGCCTACGGCATGGTAGCTGGACGGCTGCGATGGTGGGGCGTGCCCGCCGTGGCGCTCGTGCACAACGCGCTACCGCACGAACGCCACGTGCTCGACGCCACGCTCAGCCGCTGGTTTCTGCGCCGGTGCCGGGCGCGGATCGTGCTTTCGGAAGCGGTCGCCCGCCAGCTCGCGACGCTGGGTCTGCCGGCCGACGTGCAGCTCGTGCATCCCGTCGATCCCCGCTATGGCCCGCCCCCTCCCCGCGCGGAGGCGCGCCGGCGGCTGGGCCTGCCACCCGAGGCTCCGGTGCTGTTGTTTTTCGGATTCGTGCGTCGCTACAAAGGACTGGACGTGCTGCTGGAGGCGATGCCGGCGATCCGGGCGGCGCTGCCGGACGTGCAGCTCCTGGTGGCGGGTGAGTTCTACGAGCCGACGGATCGCTATCGGACACGCATCTGGGAGCTGGGGCTGAGCTCCTGCGTGCGCCTGCACGACCGTTACATCCCCGAGGCGGAGGTGGCCTGGTATTTTTCGGCGGCGGATCTGGTGGTGCAACCCTACCTTTCGGCCACCCAGAGCGGCGTCGTGCCTATGGCCTTCCACTTCGAACGGCCGGTGGTGGTGACGGCCGTGGGTGGCCTCCCCGAGGTGGTACCGCACGAAGTGGCCGGCTTTGTCGTGCCGCCGGGCGATCCCGGCGCGTTGGCCGGGGCCGTCGTGCGTTTTTTTCGGGAGGGATGGGCCGCACGCCTGACCGAAGGCGTACGCCGCCTGCGCGCACGCTACGGCTGGACGCCCCTGTGTGAAACGCTGGAACAGATGCTATCCGACTGATGCGTTACGATCCGGTCAAAGATCGGCTGGGACGGATTTTCGGACGCCACCCGCTGCTGCAGCGGCTGTTTTTCGCGCTGCTGCACCTGATCTTTCTGCG
>WFPM01000159.1 GCA_015487635.1 Rhodothermus sp. | reverse complement strand
TAGTGCTTTCGCCTTTTAGTCGGGATCCGGCCTGGAGTCGGTATCCGGACGAGAAGTTGCATTTTGTGGGGCGGTTTCGGGTGCCGGCCGTCACGTGGGACTACCTGCGTCAATGCGGGAAGGCGCGCAACTGCCTGCGCGTGCGGCTGCGAACGCGGTGAACAGCAACAGGAAGCGATGCGCGGGTTCTGGTTCTGCTTGCTGCTGCTTTCGGGCTGCATGCGCCCGGCACCCGACGAAGTGCTGATCGCCCTCCCCCGACCTTTGCACGACCTCCCCCCAGCGCATCTACAACTCACCCTCAACGACCGGCCCTTCCCCATCGAAGGGGCCCGCATCGGCCTGACCAACGTGCCTTTTTACCGCACCTTCGTACTGCAGGGCCTGACCTGCGATCCGGACACGCTGGCCCGCCGCTACTATGTGCTGCTGACGCTGCAGGTAGACCCCTTGAGCGTGCGCCGGAGCCGGCAACCCCTGCGTCCGGGCTATGCCCGCGTGCTGCTGGAAGAGTACGATGACATCTATCGGTTGACCCACTTTACGCTGGCCGCGGATACGGCGCAAAACTGGGTCCAGTTTACGCAGATCGACACGGCCGGCAGGAAGTATGCCGGCGTGTTTGAGGCAGTGCTGGTGCGGCAGACAAGGCCGTTGCCCGAGTTTGCGCCCCGGAGCCGGCTGGCGCGGTTCGACACGTTGCGGGTGCGGGGTCGTTTTGAAGGCGAGGCGATGGAAGGATTTCCGCGCTACCTCCCCTGCACCTGGTGAGTTCGTCTCTCTTTTCACAGTTCGCTTTCATCGCGCCAGCGACGCAGTCGCCAGGGCGAGAGCGTATCGGGCCGCACCAGTAGAAAGTTGACGTTGCCGCTGCTCCGAAACAGGCTCCCCTGCTCCAGCGTGACCAGCAGGTTGAACGAACGCACCACGCGGGCCTGCCGGCCGTTATCGAAGACTTCCTGCAACAGCACCTGATTCCACTGCAGTTGAATGGTGCTGGTGGCCAGAAACAGCCGCCGCGTGGCTTCCAGTTCCTGCGTGAATCCCCACTGACGCTCGACCTGCGCATCGTAATCGTAGAAGACGAACACAAAGGCCGAGTCGAGCAGCGGCTCGTACAGGCTGATGTCGCGCAATTCGTAAGCGGCCTTGAAGTTCTGAAAGAAGCCTTCGATCGTGCGCGGGTCGCCCATGAGCACGGCGAACGGATCGCCCTCCTCCAGCGCAGGCGCAAACGGGTTGCACCCGCCTGGTCCGATCAGCAGGAGTATGCCCAGCAGGAGTTGCCGTGCCATGGGTGCCGGTCCTTTTTTGAAAACTTACGACACCGACGGCTGGAGAAAAAGTTCGCATGCTCGTAGATTGCGCCGACTGCAACCTCGATTCCGAAGCATTATGGCGCTGGAAATCGATCTGAACGGACGCATCGCGCTCGTGACGGGCGCCAGCCGGGGCATCGGGCGGGCGCTGGCCGAAGGGCTCGCGCAGGCCGGGGCGACGGTGGCCGTGCACTACCACCGCAACCGCGAAGCGGCCGAGGCGCTCGCCGCCCGACTGGGCCGCGGCGCCCGCGCCTTTGGTGCCGACCTGGCCGACGTGGCCGCCTGCCGCCGCCTGTTCGACGACGTACTGGCCGCCTATGGCCGGCTCGATGTGCTCGTCAACAACGCGGGCGTGGCGATCGGCGCCGAACTGGATGCCTCTGTCGAGGTCTGGCAGGACGCCTGGGAGCGCACCATGGCCGTCAACCTCCGGGCGCCGGAGCTGCTCTGCCGCCTGGCGATCCGGCAGTTTCTGAAACAGGGCGGCGGCCGCATCATCAACATTGCCTCGCGGGCGGCCTTCCGCGGCGACACGCCGGAATACATGGCCTACGCCGCTTCCAAAGGGGGCCTGGTGGCGCTGACGCGCTCGATCGCCCGGAGCCCGAAACTGGGTCGCGCCGGCATTCGTGCCTTTGTGGTAGCCCCGGGCTTCACCCGCACCGATATGGCGCAGGACTTCATCGACCGCTACGGCCCCGAAATCGCGCTGGGCGACATTGCGCTGGAGCGGCTGACTGAACCCGAAGACCTGGCACCCATCGTGGTGCTGCTGGCCAGCGGCCTGGCCGACCATGCCACCGGCTGCACGATCGACGTGAACGCCGGCAGTTACGTCCACTAAAGTGCTCTGCCTGCTATGAGTGAACCGGTTGACCACCTGCTGCACCTGCTGAATCTGGAGCGCATCGAAGAGAACATCTTTCGCGGGCCGAGCCGCGACATCGGTAGCCCCACCGTGTTCGGGGGCCAGGTGCTCGGCCAGGCGCTGCGGGCTGCGGCCTACACGGTGCCGCCCGAGCGCCGGACGCATTCGCTCCACGCCTACTTCATCCTGCCCGGCGACCCGAACGCACCCATCGTGTACATAGTCGAGCGGCTGCGCGACGGACGGAGCTTCACCACACGCCGCGTGACGGCCATCCAGCACGGCCGCCCGATTTTCAACCTGTCCGCTTCATTCCAGATCGAAGAGCCCGGCGTGGAGCACCAGGATCCCATGCCCGAAGTGCCCCCGCCGGAAGAGCTGATCTCCGAGGCCGAGCTGCGCCGCCAGCTTGCCGAGCAGGTGCCCGAAGTGCTCCGGCCGTTCCTGTTGCACGAACGCCCCATCGAGATCCGGCCGGTCGAGCCCGTCAACCTGCTGTTTCCCGAAAAGCGTCCGCCCCGGCGCCATGCCTGGATCCGCGCGGCCGGTACGCTCCCCGACAATGACCTTGCGCTGCACCAGAGCGTACTCGCCTACGCGTCGGATTTCGGCTTCATGGGGACGGCCATGCTGCCCCACGGCCTGTCGTTTCTGCAGCCGCACGTGCAGGCCGCCAGCCTGGACCACGCCATGTGGTTCTACCGCCCGTTCCGCGCCGACGAATGGCTGCTGTTCGCCATGGAAAGCCCGGTAGCGGCCCACGCCCGGGGCCTGAACCGCGGCCTGTTCTTCCGACGCGACGGCACGCTCGTGGCCGCCGTCGTCCAGGAAGGCCTCATGCGCATTCGATCGGATTGAACCATGAACGTCATCTACGACCGCCAGACCGATACGCTGACGATCGTTTTTACCGAAGCGCCCGTGGCCGAAAGCGACGAAGCCGCACCGGGCGTGATCCTGGACTTCGATGCGGCCGGCAATCTGGTAGCCCTGGAGCTGCAGGACGCTTCCCGGCGGGTCACGCATCCCCAACAGGTCACCCTGCCGGTCACGCCAACGCCGACCACGCCATAGTTTCATCCCACCCGCGCAAAACCCAACGAGCGCGTGGCGTAGAAGCGGTCGTAGTAGGCACGGAGCAGGGCGTGCTCGTGCGCCTCAAGGTCGGGATCGCGGCGGATCAGCTCAAAAGCAGCTTCCCGGGCTTTGATCAGAATCGGCTGGTCCTGGGTGATGTCGGCAATCTTCAGATCGGGCAGTCCGCTCTGGCGTGTGCCGAAGAAGTCGCCGGCCCCACGGAGCTTCAGATCCATTTCGCTGATCTTGAAGCCGTCGTCCGTCTCGGCCATTACCCGAAGGCGTTCCTCGGCCTCGGCCGTGCGCCGGTGGTCCACCATCAGGATGCAGTAGCTCTGCTCGGCGCCGCGCCCGACCCGTCCCCGGAGCTGGTGGAGCTGGCTGAGCCCGAACCGTTCGGCGTGCTCGATGATCATCACCGTCGCGTTCGGCACATCGACGCCCACCTCGATCACCGTCGTGGCCACCAGGATGTCGGTCTCGCCGTTTTTGAAGCGTTCCATGGCCTCCTCCTTTTCGTAGGGCAGCATGCGGCCATGGATCAGGTCCACTCGGTAGGGCCGAAACAGCTCCTTGAGCCGCCGGTAGCCGTTCTCGGCATCCTGCAGATCCATTTTTTCGCTCTCCTCGACGAGCGGATAGACCACATAGGCCTGGCGCCCCTGGCGGAGTTGTTCGCGGAGAAAGGCGTACACCTCGCCCCGGCGTTTTTCGGAGCGGATCCAAGTGATAACGGGCTTGCGACCGGCCGGCCGCTCGTCGATGATCGACACATCCAGATCGCCGTAAAGCGTCATGGCCAGCGAACGCGGGATCGGCGTGGCCGTCATAAGCAGCATGTGCGGGTTCTCGCCTTTGTTGAAGAGCTCGGCCCGCTGCACCACCCCGAAGCGGTGCTGTTCGTCCACGATGGCCAGCCCCAGCCGGTGAAACTGTACGGTCTCCTGAATCACCGCATGCGTGCCCACGGCCACGTGCGCCCGACCTTCGGCCAGATCGGCCAGGATTTCCTCACGGAGCGACTTGCGCTGCCCGCCCAGCAGCAGCCGCACCTCGACGCCCAGCGGCTCCAGATAGCGGCGCATGTTCGCATAGTGCTGCTCGGCCAGAATTTCCGTGGGCACCATGAAGGCGCTCTGGTAGCCATTGTCCACCGCGTGCAGGATGGCCGCCATGGCGACCACGGTCTTGCCGCTGCCCACGTCGCCCTGGATGAGCCGGTTCATCTGCAGGCCCGAAGTGGTGTCGCGGATGATGTCCTCCAGGGCCCGCTTCTGGGCGTTCGTCAGCTCGAAGGGAAGGATTTCGTTCAGAAAGCGATGAAACCGTTCGCCGGGTGGTCCGAAGCGGGGTCCGGCCACGGCCTGACGAATCTGCTTCGTGCGGGCCAGCATGAGCTGGATGAAGAACAACTCCTCGAACTTGAGCCGCTCGCGGGCCTGTGCCAGCTCGGCCTGGCTTCGCGGGAAGTGGACGGCCCGAAGCGCCACGCGACCGTCCATCAGCCCGTAGCGCGTGCGGATCCACACGGGCAGGATTTCCGGAAGCTTCAGCCCGTGCTGCTTGAAGAAGGTGTACAGGATGCGCCGGAACGTACGGCTGGTGAGCCCGACTTTTTCCAGCGCAGCACCGCCCGGATACAGGGCAATGATGCGGCCGGTCGCCAGCGCGGCTCCTTCGCCGTCGAGCCGGTCGAAGTCCGGGTGCGTCATCGAAAACATACGGCCGAAGCGCTGCACTTTGCCGTGAAAGGCCACGCGATCGCCCGGCTTGAAGGCCTTCGCGACCCAGTTCAGGCGGTTAAACCAGACGCACTTCAGGTGGCCGCCGCTCTCGTCTTCCAGGATCAGTTCGAACCGCTTGCGGCCTTTGCCTTCCACCACCCCGGCCACGCGCACCGTTCCGACGACCGTCACGGACCCCATGCGTTCGTCCAGCCGCCGAAGCGGCACGATCGTCGAGCGGTCCAGGTAGCGCCGTGGAAAGTAATGCAGCAGATCCCGGACGGTGTGCACACCCACGCGGGCCAGCACCGCGGCTCGACGCGGTCCCACCCCGGCCAGATAGCGCACCTCGGTGGACAGGATGTTCAGATCGGCCACGCCTGCAATTCCGTGCCGTTGCGTTTCAGAACGAATTTAACGCATTTCACCGTCCGGCACATCCTCCACCCGCAAAAACTTATTTCCGCCTGGCGGTAACTTTGCAACTCCTCGGCCGTAAGCTCTTGGAAACATTCTTTCACTTACGACACCGAATACCATGCGATACACCCCGATGCTTGCCGGACTATGGCTGCTGCTGTTCGTTCCGACGCCTTCGCGCGCCAGCCCGACCACCCTCCCCGATACAACCTCGCAGGACTGCCAGGTGACACGCATTCTCCATGCGCTCGACGGCCCACACGCCCACCTGCAGAACTGGGGCCTGGAAGAAACCCTTTATCTCGTCGAACACCATTCCGAAATGCTTCCGCTGGCCCGTCTGTTTGCGGCCGTCGTGAACGTGTATGAACAGGCCGTCGATGATCAGCGCACACTGGCACTGGCCACGCTGCTCAGCTTCGATGCCGACGAAGCCCGCGCCTATGTGCACGGCCATGCCACCGTCGCCGAGCAGCAGAACGCCCGCGACCGCTGGATCCGCGTGCTCAACGGCCGGCTGTAGCTGGAAGCCGCCCGGTCCGTCGTAAAAAAGGCGGCCGCCGAAACGGCATGCCCCGGCACCTCGAATCCGGCGGCTTCCTGTGGCCATCTTCCATTTTATTTTGCGTGCTGCTTTCAAACAGGCAACTTCTTCGCGCGGCTCCCGTTGCCCTTAGACAGATCCAGCTTGTGCAGTGGGTCTCCGGCTTTTTTCACCAAACGGAGACATGTTATGTGGAAGCACCTATCTGGACGCGCGCTGGTCTTCCTGATCGGCACGCTGATGCTCACCGCAACGGCCGTTGCTCAGGACCGCTTCGCGGACAACGATGCGGACTGGTGGCACCGCGTGGCCATCCAGGCCGCGGCGAACATTGGCAGCGACAACGTTGTCATCCAGCGCATCGGTCTTGAAAACCTGATTTACCTCACGGTTTTCTACCGGGAGCATCTGCCTGTGAACTACCTGCTGCAGGCGGTCATGACCGCCTACGATCAGACGCCCAATGTAGTCAACCAGACATTGGCCCGGGCTGCGCTGATCAGTATCGGCACGCCGACGGCCATCGCCTACCTGCACGACAGGGGATCACGACGTCAGGAGCAACTGGCCCGTGTCGAATTGATCCGCGTGTTACAGGCCCAGCGAGCGCACGCCAATCAGTTCTGAACCCTGAAATTGAAATCAAATGGTCACCCGGGGGCGCGGCACAACCGCGCCCCTGTTTTTGTTCGGGGCTGCGGAAACTCTCGCCGCGCAAGTGCTTTTCTGAAAAAACGTTCCCCGGAACCCAACCTCCCCGAACACCATGATCCCGGTACTGCTGAGCATGCTGCTGCTTTTCGGTTTTGGCAAAGACGACAGGCCCAAGGTGGGCGATCCGGCCCCCGACTTTGAGGCACAGGCCACCGGTGGCAAGACGATTCGCCTGAGCGACCTGCGCGGCCACTGGGTCGTGCTTTACTTCTATCCCAAGTCGTTCACGCCGGGTTGCACGACCCAGGCCTGCACGCTGCGCGACGCCTACGAAAAGATCCAGTCGCTGGGGGCCGTCATCCTTGGCGTGAGCCTCGACGACCTGGAAACCCAGGAGCGTTTCAAGGCCGAGTACAAGTTGCCCTTCGACCTGATCAGCGACCACGACAAAAAGATCGCGAAGGCCTACGGCGTGCTGGGCATGGGCGGGCTGTACGCGAAGCGCGTCACGTTTCTGATCGATCCGGAAGGGCGCATCGCCCACATTTTCGAGAAAGTCGACCCGGCCCGCCACGACCGCGAGGTGTACGAAACGCTCAGCAAACTTCAGGAAACGGCCAAATCCTGAGCGGTCGTCACTTATATGATTTCTGGGAAATCATGGTGCATGTGCATGGCATCCCATGACCCCCTCAGTCGCTTCGCGACAGCTCCCCCTTGTAGGGGGAGCTGGGGCTCCGGATGGCGGCTGGCGGTGGAAGCAAGCGCCAGTGCGCGTTTCAGCGCCGAGCC
>WFPM01000158.1 GCA_015487635.1 Rhodothermus sp. | reverse complement strand
TAGTGCTTTCGCCTTTTAGTCGGGATCCGGCCTGGAGTCGGTATCCGGACGAGAAGTTGCATTTTGTGGGGCGGTTTCGGGTGCCGGCCGTCACGTGGGACTACCTGCGTCAATGCGGGAAGGCGCGCAACTGCCTGCGCGTGCGGCTGCGGACACTTTGAGCGCGGTAATCGTGTTTTGCATCAAAGAACACACGAAAGCCCGGCCTTTGCAAGGCCGGGCTTTTTTCGCGGTGAACGGCGGGTTCGTTCAAGCGGTCGCCGAGGCGGTGGCGTTCGTGGCCGGCGTCGCGGTGGGCACCGGGATGAACACGGCCAGGCCGATGGCATAGACCCAGTGGCGCACGAGCGACACGATGGCGAACATAGCCCCCATGGGTCCGTTCACGCCGGCAATGCCCATCCCCAGCAGCGGCGCCATGAACAGCCACACGCCCAGCACCGTCTCGGCGGTGATGTAGGTAAACGCCCGCGCCCACTTCGAGCCCCATAGGAAGGGCGCCACGGCCGCATAGATCACGGCCAGCACGATGCCGTTCAGGTAATGGGCCAGCACGCCGAAAAACAGCGGCAGGCCAAGTTTGTCGGCCAGCAATGCCGGAATGTCCCACCACGTGGGATTGCCCATCATGGTCGAGGCCATCAGGCCGAACAGGTCAAAAAGCAGCGTGCCGACCACCCCGGCCAGCAGGATCCGTTTGATCGGGAAGGATTGCATCGCGTCCTCCACAGGTTGGTGATCGAGATTGCCTTCAAACCGTTACACTTTCCACCAGACGCCGGTAGGCCGTGCGTTCGGTGACGGGCCGAAAGACTTCGTCCACCGGCGTATGCGCCAGGTGGTTGATGTAGTTCATGATCGTCTTGACGCCGATGAGCGCAATGATCTCGTAGAGGGCGGCGCGGCCGAGGCCCTGCACTTCCAGCGCCTGCAGGGCCTCATCGGAAAGCCAGCCGCGGCGTTCGAGCACCTGGCGGGTCGTCTCCACGAGCCGGGCTAGATGCTCGTCTTCCGGAAGACGGCCTTCCAGAATGGCATCCACGGCTTCGGGCGACAGTCCCATGCGCAGTGCGGCGGTGCCATGCGCCGCCGTGCAGTAGTGACAGGCATTCCAGGCGGCCACGGTGAGCTGCACCACCTGCTGTTCCAGCGGCGTGAGCACGCCCTGCTGCAACGCCGCGCCGGCCTGCAGGTAGGCGTCGGCAACGGCCGGATTCGTACGGAGCAGCTCCTCGAAAAGCTGCGGCACAAAGCCGAACTTCTGCTGAACGGCCTGTCGCAAAGATTCCCGGCGATCCATCGGCTTTTTGTTGCTGGTTTACAGGAACAGACGGCGCCGATGTCATCCGACGTCGTCTGTAAGTAGCCGATGGACGCGCGGCGTTACAGGCGGGCGATACGGATCAGTTCGATCCGGTTCTGAGAAGCCTTCAGAATGGTGAAGCGGTAGCCGTCTAGTTCGAATTCTTCCTGCGCTTTCGGGATCGTGCCCAGCTTTTCTAGTAGATAGCCGGCCACCGTGTCGTAATCGCCTTCGGGAAGGTCCAGTCCAGCCTCACGGAGTTCGTCGACGTCCACGCGGCCGCTGACCAGCCAGGTGCGCTCGTCGAGGCGGCGGAGCAGGTATTCCTCGTCCTCGTCCACGTCGAACTCGTCCTGGATGTCGCCGATGAGTTCCTCGAGCAGGTCTTCCTGCGTGACGAGGCCGGCCGTCCCGCCGTATTCGTCGATGACGATGGCGATGGAGGTGTTCGTCTGGAGAAACTCTTTCAACAGGGCGTGAGCGGGCTTCGACTCGGGCACGAAGCGCACAGGGCGGATCATCTCGGCCAGCGAGCGGGGCTGGCGGAACAGATCGTAGGCAAAGACGACGCCGATGATCTGGTCGATATGCTCCCGATAGACGGGCAGGCGGGAGCAGCCGCTTTCGATGAAGCGCCGGCGGAGCGTTTCCAGGTCGGTGTGCTCCTCGACGGCCACGATGTCGGTGCGGGGCACCATGCAGTCGCGCACGCGGAGTTTCTCGAAGGCCAGCGCATTGGCCAAGAGGCGGCTTTCCGTTTCGTCGAGGTCGTGAGCCGGCGCGGTTTCCGCTTCGACTTCCTGCACCTGCCAGGCCAGCTCTCGTTGCATGAAGGTGGCTACCGTGTCGGCTTCGACCGAGAGCCGCCGCGCCAGACGTTCGGAGATGGCGCGGGCCGGACGCACAAGCGGCCACAACAGATAGGCGGCCACGCGAAGCAGCACAACGCCTGGCTGCACCAGGCGATTGGCCTGCTCACGGGCGACAGCGGTCGGGAGCAGCAGCCCTCCCAGGTAGAACGACAGGCCGCCGATCAGCACCAGCAGCAGCATGCTGCCCAGCATCCCCCCGGGCGAGACGAAACTCCAGCCGTGCAGCAGCGGGGTGCTCAAGCCCATTGCCAGCAGCACCTGTGCGAGCGTCAGCCCGGCCAGCATGGTGGTCAGCGGCAGGGCCGGCGCGTCGAGCAGGGCTCGGGCCAGGCGGGCCGGGCGGCTCCCCTGCCGGGCCAGCACCTCCAGTCGGAGCCGGTTGGCCGCTACGAGCGCCGCCTCGGCCCCAGCCACCAGCATGGCCAGCACGAAGGCCCCGAGCAGCAGCAAAACAGTCATCAGCGCCCTTTGAACACAGGTTTACGCCGGTTCAGAAAGGCGTCCACGCCCTCCTGGAAGTCCTCCGTGCCGCACGCCTGGCCGAAGAGCGCGGCCTCCAGCCGGAGGCCCTGCCGGAGCGGGAGGTCGCTCTGGCGCAACGCTTCGAGGGCCAGCGCTACGGCCACCGGCGCCTTGGAGGTGATCTTCTGCAACAGCTCGCGGGCGGTGTCCAGCAGGTGATCGATGGGCACCACACGGTTGACGAGCCCGATCTCGAACGCCCGGCGGGCGTTGATGCGTTCGCCGGTCAGGATCAGTTCGGTGGCCAGTCCACGGCCGATCAGGCGCGGCAGGCGCTGCGTGCCGCCGTAGCCCGGAATCAGCCCCAGGTTCACCTCCGGCTGGCCGAATACGGCGTGTTCGGCCGCCACGCGAAGATGACAGGCAATGGCCAG
>WFPM01000157.1 GCA_015487635.1 Rhodothermus sp. | reverse complement strand
GGGGGCGGCGGCATCGGGATGTTCGAACTTTACGGGCGCAGGGGGATGGCCCCCCGGCTGGAGCTGGGTGCGCGGACGACGGGCTTTCTGGCAACCGAAGGGGTGGCGATGGGGGCCGTCATGGTGGAAGGAAAATACCAGCTGGTCACCACCCGCCCGCTGGTGTCGCTGGGCATGGGTGTTTCCTATTACGCGCTGGAAGTGGGCGACGACACGTTTTCCACGATCGGTCTCTACCCGGCCCTCTGGATCGGCTCTCCCCGGCTGTTTATCGGGGCGCGAATGATCATCGTGACGATCGGTGCCAGCAATTCGGACGAAGTGGGCACCGGTTCGCTGGTGGGGCTGACCATCGGCACGCGGCTGGGCGATCGCGTGCGGCTCCGGCCGGAGCTCACGCTTTTTGCACCGTTGTACGAGGGCGGAACGTCCTTCCTGATGGGCGGCCTGGGCTTTTCCGTACGTCTGAAGTGAATGCAGCACTTCGGAGACCCCGGAAGGGAGATCCGGGATGAGGCGTCCGTTCACCCGAGAATGGTTGACCGAACGGTCGGCGACGAACTGATCGCGGCGTTGTCGGTTATGCCGGGTTCGGGGGGTAACGTTTCGCTTTTGATCGGAACCATGTGCATGGAGGCCAGGTCGCCGTTGCTGATGCCCCGAAGGGCCGCTCAGGTTTTTGTCGCCTGCTTTGCTGAGGAAGTCTCGGAGATTCCCGAAGGTACGTTGCTCTGGGAAACGCCGGAGCAGGCCGCGGCGGGCTGTCCGGAGGGGCCGCTCTGGGTGGTGGAGGTGCCACCCGGGGGAGCCGTTCCGGACGGTGAAAGCTGGCGGCTGCAGCAAGCCCTGCCGGTTTCGGCCGTCCGCAATCGATCGCCCTATCGTCCCCCGATCACCGTGCCGGCGGCGGGCGGCGTTGTGGTGCGGGACGACGGAACGCCCGAGGTGTTACTCATCCACCGGCGGGGGCACTGGGACCTTCCCAAGGGCAAGTGCGATCCGGGTGAGTCGCCGGAGGCCTGCGCCTGTCGGGAGGTGAGCGAGGAGCTGGGCATCCCACCCGAGACGCTCCAGCTCCGCAAGCCGCTGGGCCGCACGGTGCACGCCTATCCGCTCGACGGCCATTATGCCGTCAAGCCCACCCGGTGGTTTCTGATGGCGACCACGGCCATGACGTTTGTCCCGCAGGCGGCCGAAGACATCCGGGAAGTACGCTGGTTTCCGCTGGAGGAGGCGCTGCGCCGGGTACGCTATCCCACGCTGCAGGCATTGCTGCAGCATCTGGCCGCGCTCGCCGACTCAGGGCTCCTGTGAGGTTTCGGCTTCCCGGCGTCTGGCTTCTTCCACCATGCGGGCCACATCGGCCAGCAGTTGCTTGGCGTCGTAGATGATCCCGTCCTTGATCACGTACAGGATGCCCCGGGTGCGTTCCACTTCGTTGCGTTCGTTCACCCGAATCCAACCGGTGCCGTAGAGTACCTTGAAGTTTTCCAGCGGATTTTCGGCCACGATGACCAGATCGGCCAGCTTGCCGGGCGCCACTTGGCCGATGTCCGGGTTGCCCAGCGCTTCGGCGCCGTAGAGCGTGGCCGAGCGGATGACTTCCAGCGGATGGAAGCCAGCTTCCTGCAGCAGCTCCAGCTCCCGGATATACGCGAAGCCGTAGAGCTTGAAGATGAAGCCCGCGTCCGAGCCGGTCACTACGCGGCCACCGCGGTTTTTGTATTCGTTCAGCCACTGCATCCAGCGCTGATAGTTGCGCTTCCAGGCGATTTCGTCGGCGGTGGTCCAGTAGAACCAGTAGGAGCCGTGGGCCTCGCGATTGGGCTGGTAGAATTTCCAGAGGGACGGGAGCGTGTAGCGGTCGTGCCATTCGGCCCGCATGGCCCGCATCAGGTCGCGGCTGGCTTCGTAGATGGTCAGCGTCGGGCAGAAGGTGAAGTCCAGCTTCAGGAATTCTTCCATGACGGCATTCCACTTTTCACTGCCCGGCGGCGCAGCCTGCAACCAGAGGCGGCCGGCCTGGCCGAAGCGGTGCTGTTCGTTCTGGTAATTGTAGTCTGCGGGGAAGTCCTGCACGGTGCGATCGACGAACAGCGCCTCGGGCAGGCCGTACCAGTGCTCCAGCGTGGTGAGGCCCAGCCGGGCGGCATCCAGCGCGTCCATGCGGGCCACGCCCATCTGGTCGAGGTGGGCGGCGGTGCGCAGGCCCAGTTTCCGGGCTTCGTCGATCGTGGCCGCCATGATTTCGGGCGGCAGGGCGGGTAGCTTGAGTCCGTCGGCGCCCTGTTGCGCGACCTGCCGCACCCAGCGTCGGGCCGCTTCGGGCGTGGTCAGTGGCTCTCTGGCACCCTGTCCAAAACGGACGTAGGCATAGATGCGGGGGGCGACGATCCGGTTTTCGGCGCTGCGCCGTTTATGCTCCAGTGTCCATTCCAGTCCATTTCCGGAGCCCGGATCCCGGATCGTGGTGATCCCGTGCGCCATCCAGAGCTTGAAGACATACTCGGCCGGCGTACCCTGCGCCACACCGCCGATGTGGGCGTGCATGTCGATAAAACCCGGCAGCACGTACATCCCATGGGCGTCCAGCTCGTAGGTGGCGTCTTTCGGACGTCGCTCTTCCCGAATCGGCACGCCCGGATGGCCCACGCGCACGATCTCTTTGATCCGATTCTTTTCGATCACAATGTCCACGGGGCCGATCGGCGGGGCACCGGTGCCGTCGATCAACGTCGCGCCCCGGATGATCAGCCGGTCGAACGGTCCGATTCCTTCGTCCGGGCGGCGATCCGGAGCCGACGGGATGGATCGGGGTTGTGCCAGACCGAGCAGCGGCGCAAGCAGCAGCAGGCAGGCAAGCAGGCGTTTCATGGCGCGTCTTGACGGAAAGTTGATTGAACGTTACCTCAGTCTCCGGCTTAATGTTAGCATCTTTTCCATTCAAATGCAGAAAGGTCTCCACGCTAACCATGCAGCTTCCCGAGACAATTCTGGGTGGCCTGACGCCCGAAGAATTCCTGGCGAACTACTGGCAGAAGCGGCCGCTTTTGATCCGGCAGGCGTTGCCGGGTTTTCGGTCGCCCATCACCCCCGAGGAGCTGGCCGGACTGGCCTGTGAGGAAGGGGTGACGGCCCGGCTGATTCTGGAAAAAGGCGGGGCCTCTCCCTGGGAGGTGCGCTACGGACCCTTCGAGCCCGAAGACTTTGCCGCGTTGCCGCCCACGCACTGGACGCTGCTGGTGCAGGAAGTCGATCGGCTGGTGCCGGAGGTGGCCGCGTTGTTCGAAACGGTGCGCTTCATTCCCAACTGGCGCCTGGACGACATCATGGTCAGCTACGCGCCTGAAGGGGGAACGGTCGGGGCGCATATCGACAACTACGACGTGTTTCTGGTGCAAGCCCTGGGACGTCGCCGCTGGCAGATCAACCATCGGCCTGTTGAGCGCGAGGAGCTGGTGCCGGGGCTGGAGGTGCGTCTGCTGGCCCATTTCGAACCCGATGCCGAATGGATTCTGGAACCCGGGGATGTGCTCTACCTGCCGCCCCGGATTCCGCACTACGGAGTAGCGCTGGAGGATTGCATGACGTTTTCGATCGGTTTTCGGGCGCCCGATCAGGTCGAGCTGGCCGAGGCTATGCCCCGCATGGCCGCATGGCTGGACGGCGGCCGGCGCTATGCCGATCCCGATCTGACGCCTTCCGACGAGCCCGGCGAGATCACCCCGGCCGCCATCGATCAGATTCAGGCGCTGCTCCGGGAGTTGCTCGATGATCGGGCCCGGCTGGCCCGCTGGTTCGGCTGCAGCATCACCGAACCCCGTCGGGGCCTGCTGCCGGAACCGCCCGAACGCCCGCTTTCTGCAGCGCAACTGCGCCGGCGGTTGCTGCAGGGAGCCGTGCTTCGGCGCCATGCGATCCCGGAGCTGGCCTTCGTGCGCCACAAGGACGGATCGGCCACGCTGTTTGCTTCCGGAGAAGCTTACGAACTGTCGCCCGAGCTGGCCGACGTGGCCCCGCTGCTGACCGGCCGCCGGCCACTGACGGCCGAGATGCTCCGACCCTGGCTCGAACGAGAAGATTTTCTGGAACTCCTCCAGATGCTTGTCCATTCCGGCATCCTGTCGCTGATACCAGCCCGCAAACGCTGACATGCCCGGTCCCTGGAAGTGTCTGCACCGCGAGGTGCTGGCCGACTACAAGGTGTTTCGCATCTGGCGCGAACAGGTGCAACTGCCCCGGGCTCGCCGCCCGTACGACTTCTACCTGCTGGAGGCCATCGACTGGGTCAACGTGATCCCGGTCACGCCGGACGGCAAGATGGTGTTCGTCCGGCAGTATCGCTACGGCACCCGGGCGGTTTCGCTGGAGATTCCGGGCGGGGCGGTGGATCCGACGGATCCGTCCCCGTTGGAGGCCGCCCGGCGTGAGCTGCGCGAAGAGACCGGCTACGAGGCCGAGCGCTTCGTCTATCTGGGGGCGGTGGCACCGAACCCGGCCATCCTGACGAACCGCTGCCACACATTTCTGGCCGAAAACGTCCGTCCGGTCGGTCCGCAGCAACTCGACGAAGCCGAAGAGATCGAGGTCGTGTTGCTCGACCCGGCCGAGATTCCGATGCGCATCCGCCGGGGCGAGATCAACCACGCGCTGGTCGTGGCCGCCTTCTACCTATACGAACATCGAGACGAAGGACAGCCATGAACCGATCGATACGGCGACGGCACCCTCTACGCGATCGGCTGCATGAGATCATCTTCGAATCGGATACCCCGGCTGGCAAGGCATTCGACGTGGTACTCATCGCGGTCATTCTGCTGAGCGTGGTGGCCGTGATGCTCGAAAGCGTTGAGCCGATCAGAATGCAGTGGGGGGAGATCCTCCGAGTGGCAGAATGGGGATTTACCGTGCTGTTTAGCATTGAGTACGTGTTGCGTCTTTACTGTGTGGACCGGCCGCTTCGCTATGCGCGTAGCTTTTTCGGAATGGTGGATCTACTGGCTGTGCTGCCCACTTATCTGAGTGTGCTGCTGCCCGGCGCTCAGTATTTGCTGGTGATTCGGTTGCTCCGGGTGCTCCGCGTATTTCGCGTTTTGAAACTGGTCACGTATTTGAACGAGGCGACACAGCTTATGGAGGCGCTACGGGCCAGCCGTCGCAAGATCACTGTGTTTGTGTTCACCGTTTTGACGCTGGTAGTTATTCTGGGCTCACTCATGTATCTGATTGAGGGCCCGGAAAACGGCTTTACCAGTATCCCTCGGAGTGTGTACTGGGCCATCGTGACGCTCACCACCGTGGGTTATGGAGATATTGCCCCACAGACGCCGCTGGGGCAGGCGTTGGCGGCCGTCATCATGGTGATCGGCTATGGGATCATCGCGGTACCGACGGGTATCGTGACCGTAGAGTTGTCGCGAGTGGAGAGGCGCATCTCCGGCCAGGCCTGTCCGGGGTGTGGGGCTGAAGGACATGATCCGGATGCTCGCTTCTGCAAGTACTGTGGTAGTGCGTTATGAGGCAGGCGTTGATTGAGCCCTTTCAGAAGGTCTGGGCGGCGTTCGAGCGTCGGCTGTTTCCGACGCCTTCGAGCGATCGGCTGTTCAATCTGTACCGCGATCGGCTTCCGGAACTGGACCGTCCGGAGGCACCGGCCATCCGGCGACGCAACCTGTGGTGCTATCTGGCCGCCTACGAGACGCCCCCGCCCGTTTTTCTGCTGGCCGAAGCGCCGGGACCCTGGGGCTGCCGGTTTTCCGGTGTGCCGCTCACGAGCGAGGTGCAATTGCTGGATCCCGGCTTTCCACTTGTGGGTGAGGCGTCCGGTCTGGCCGAACGCCCGCACCGTGAGTACAGCGCCCGCATCTACTGGCGCGTCATGCGGCCGTACTTCCCGCGCTTTTTCACCTGGAGTGCCGTGCCGTTGCATCCACACCGGCCTGGTGCACCGCTTTCGATCCGCACGCCCACCCGGCGCGAAGTGCGCGACTGGCTGCCGCTGGTGGCCGACCTGATTGAAGCGCTGAGGCCCGCACAGGTAATCGCCATCGGGCGCAAGGCCGAGTTTGCGCTGCGGTCGCTGGGCGTGCGCTGCACGTACGTGCGCCATCCGTCGCAGGGCGGTGCCCGTCTGTTCGAGGCCGGCGTGCGGGCCCTGCTGGGCGATCTGTGAAGTCTTCGCCGGATCGTGGCAATTTGTCGGATCGGATTTGTAGTTTGTCCTTCCTCCTGAAAACGATCAAACCGGAATCCTCCCATGCAGAAGCATATTGTGCGCGTCTATTCTTCGAAAGAACACCTGCCGCGCGAAGAACAACTGGCCTGGAAGCTGGCCCGGGTGGCCACCGACGAGGCGCCCATTGATGAAGAGGCCGCCGAAATGGTCATCAACCGGATCATCGACAATGCGGCGGTGGCCGTGGCCGCGCTGAATCGGCGGCCGGTCGCCAACGCCCGCACGCAGGCGCTGGCGCATCCCAATCCCGAAGGGGCCACGCTCTTCGGCCTGCCCTCGACGCAGCGCTTCAGTTGCGAGTGGGCTGCCTGGGCCAACGGCGTGGCCGTACGC
Organism: Rhodothermus sp.; assembly: GCA_015487635.1. Taxonomy (GTDB): domain Bacteria; phylum Bacteroidota; class Rhodothermia; order Rhodothermales; family Rhodothermaceae; genus Rhodothermus. Next base: position 7,081 of record WFPM01000157.1, on the reverse strand, counting down.
GAGCTGGACTTTCACGACACGTTCCTGGCCGCCGATTACTCGCATCCGGCCGACAACATTCCGCCCATTCTGGCCGTGGCGCAGCAGACCGGACGCAGCGGGGCCGACGTGCTCCGGGGCATCCTGGCGGCCTACGAAGTGCACATCAGCCTGGTGAAGGCCATCTGCCTGCACAAACACAAAAAAGACCACATCGCGCATCTGGCGCCGGCGGCCACTGTGGGCATCGGCGCGCTGCTCGGACTCCCCACCGAGATCATCTACCAGGCGGTGCAGCAGGCCGTGCACGTGTCGTTCCAGACCCGCCAGTCGCGCAAAGGAGAGATTTCGAGCTGGAAGGCCTATGCGCCGGCCTTTGCAGGTAAGCAGGCCGTGGAGGCCATCGACCGGGCCATGCGGGGCGAAACGTCCCCTTCCCCGATCTACGAGGGCGAAGACAGCGTGATCGCCTGGATGCTCGACGGCCCCGATGCCGTCTACGAAGTCTGGCTACCCGAGCCGGGCGAGCCGCGCCGCCAGATTCTGGAGTCCTACACGAAAGAGCATTCGGCCGAGTACCAGGCGCAGGCGCTGATCGACCTGGCCTTCCGGATGCGGGAAAAGATCGACGACTTCGAGAAAATCAAAGAGATCGTCATCTACACGAGCCACCACACGCACTACGTGATCGGCTCCGGTTCGGGCGATCCGCAGAAGTACGATCCGAACGCCAGCCGCGAGACACTCGACCACAGCATCATGTACATCTTCGCCGTGGCGCTGCAGGACGGCACCTGGCACCACGAGCGCAGCTACGCGCCCGAGCGGGCCCGACGACCCGACACGGTGCGGCTCTGGCGGAAGATCCGGACCGTCGAGGATCCCGAGTGGACGGCCCGCTACCACCATCCGGATCCGTCGAAAAAAGCCTTCGGCGGGCGGGTGGAGATCACTTTCGAAGACGGGAGCAAGCTGGTCGACGAAATCGACGTGGCCAACGCGCACCCGAACGGCGCGCGGCCGTTCCGCCGCCCGGACTATATCCGCAAGTTCGATACGCTGACCGAGGAGATTATCGATCGGGCCGAGCGCGATCGCTTCCTGGGACTGGTCGAACGCCTGCCCGAGCTGACCCCCGAAGAAGTGCTGGAGCTGAACGTCGTCGTGCCCCGGGACTGGCTCACCCACGCCGAACGCGACCGCCGGGGCATTTTCTGAGAGGGGGGGTTAACGATTCAGAATACGCTCCAGCTGTTCAATAAGAGGCGGAAGATCGATTTTTACCGTATTCCAGAGAATGTTGAGGTCCACGAAATCGTAGCCGTGGATCAGGCGATTTCTCATGCCGAAATTTCCGGATACCGGCTCCGGGTCTCGTGCGATACGCGAGATGCCGCCTCTCCAATGATTTCGACCAGTCGCGTCAGGGCCAGTTGCAGCATGCGATTGGTTTCCAGTTCACGGCGACTGTATCGCCGGGCCATAACACAGGCCTCCCGGGCATGATCCAGCATGTGCCGGAGACTGACCGTATCATCCCGTTTGCTCATAGAGTACGGAGGCTTCCTGAAGGACCGCATCGCGAATGTAAGGACTCAACCCTTCCGGCGTATGCAAATCGGCCCGCCGTCCGAGGAGACGGCTGAGTTCGCGTTCAAGACGCGCAAGCCCGATATATCCGATCTGTACGTGCGGCTCAAACTCGATCAGAATGTCCACGTCGCTTTCCGGTCCAAAATCATCCCGCAATACCGATCCAAAAAATGCCAGCTTGCGGATGCCGTGTTGCCTGCAAAATCGGGCCAGTTGCTGGGTTGAAATTTCGATACGAGGGCGCATGATACCACACGGAGCTTTCTGGGAGAAACGCCTGAAAAAGAAACTGGCTTCGGCCGGAATCTAACGCTCCGGCTATCGGTCTCAAAGAAACTACCTGAACCTGTAAGCTGCAGCGTTATGGAACCACGCGACGAACGCCGACGGCTGGCCGAGCAGGCGCGCCGGATCTGCCTGGAGACAATGCGCCGGGCCTGCTGGGCCGGAGGTGCCTTCGAGGCGGAGGTTTCGACTGTGGCTATGCTGGATCTGCAAACCCTGCGCGCACACCCGGAATGAGACCCTGGCTGTTGTGGCTGAGTCTGGTGCTGGGGGCCTGCTCAGCGCGGGCGCAACTTGTGCCGCTCTGGCCGCTGCCGGTGCCTGATACCCTGGCGGACAACGCCTTCGGCGAGGCGGTGGCGCTGGGACCGGACCGGGTAGTGGTGGGCGCCGGGGGTGTGCACGGGTGTGGACCGGCTTCGGGCGCAGTGTACGTGTACGAACGCCGGGGTGTGACGTGGACGCTGGCGGCCGTGCTGCAGCCGGACGACTGTGCGCCCGGACGTCACTTCGGACGCGTTGTGGCGCTCGACGGCGATCGGATTCTGGCCGTGGCGGCCGGCCAACCCTACCGGACCGAAGTGGCAGACGCCGCCTACGTGTTCGAGCGCGACACCAGCGGGCGCTGGCACCAGACCGCCCGCCTCACGGCCCCGCCGAACGCCCCCACGGGCGCTTTCGGGGCGGCCGTGGCGCTCAATGGCCGACGGGCCGTCGTCAGCACCTGGGGCGATCCGGCCCGACGACGCCCGGGCGCGGCGTACGTGTTCGCGCAGCAGCCGGACGGCAACTGGGTGCTGGAAGCCACGCTGACCGATACGCTCGCACCGGGCGGACCCTGGCCCGGCGGGGCCGTGGCGTTCGACGGCAACGTGGTGGCGCTGGCCGCCCCGTCGTATCGCTACGACCGAGCAAGCGCCGTGCTGCTGTTCGTGCGCCGCTCCGACGGAAACTGGCGGCGCGACACCACGCTTTCGGGCATCCGGGACTTCAACCCGGCGCTGGCGCTGACCGACGGCGAACTGCTGGTGGGGGAGCGGCTGGGCGGACGCCGGAGCGGCGGGCGCGTCCGCCACTACCGCCATCGGGGCGGACGCTGGACGTTTGTGGCGGCACTCGATCCCCCGCAACCGTACCCGAACGGCGGCTTCGGGGCCGTGCTGGCCTTCGACGGCCGTCGGGCGCTCGTCTCGGGCTTCGACGAGCAGCTCGGGCTCGACTTCAATGTGGACCAGGTGGTGTACGTCTTCGTGCACACGGCCGACCGGTGGTGCCTCTGGCGACGCATCGACCCCGGCGAAAAAGCCTTTGGCGCTGCGCTAAGCCTGCACGGAGATCTTGCACTCATCGGTGTGCCGCGCGAAGGCGCCCCCGGCGCAGCCTACCTGATCCCGCTGGACGCCGCCCGGTGCGAGACTTCTTTCTGACTATGCGAGTACTTGCCGCAGCCAGGCTTCCAGGTGTTCGGTAGCACCGGGGAGGAGGGGAAGGGCACCGACGCCGTCTTCGGCAAGGGCGCGGGCCAGACGGCTCTCGGCAAAACGACCGGCTTCGCCGGCGCGGTACGGGTAGAGGGCCAGAGCCTGGGCTACCGTACCGCTGCCCCGACGGGCGAAGTAACTCGAGAGCGCGTCGCGGTAGCGATGCAGATCGTTCAGCGCGTCCGTCGGCGGGCCGGGCACCCCGTAGCGCCGCACATAGGCCGGGGAGGCGTCGAGCCGGTACTTCGCATCGAGCACGTAGTGGATGGGCGGGACGCCGGGCCGAAAGCGGGACAGCAGCAGGTCGGGTTGCTGGGGGACGAGTAGCGCACGGGTGCCCCAGCGCGGGTTGTACACGAGGCGCAGGTGGCCGCCGTCCGGAAGCGGAAACTTCAGGCGACGGCCGCGCACCGGGCGAAGCTGCAACCCGTCGTCCGACAGCGTGAACAGCCGGTGCAGCGGAAGCAGTCGGCCGGTCCTCCGGCTCAGCAACCGGGCCAGCGTCAGATAGCACCAGTACTCGTAGAGCACGTGCACCTGTGCGACTTCAAACGAGTGCAGCCCGCCCAGCAGAGAAAGCCGCCGGCGCAGCCAGCAAAAGATCCGATAGGCCTGGCGGTACCCTTCGGCGCGCAGCAGGCGCGGCGTGGGTGGGGGCGGAAGCAGCGGCAGCGTGGCTGCGGGAAGGCGCTGCTGTAGCCGCTCCAGACGGGCGGCCATCGCCAGGAGGGCCTGTCGGCGCGTGCGGGTAAACGTATCCGGACGCGTCAGGCGCTCGGCCAGCCGTTGCACCTGCCGACGCGTGTGGGCGAGCTGCCAGGCCAGCCACCGGTGCTCCGGGGTGTCGGTGGTTACGATGGCCCGGGATGCCCGATGCAGGCGGCGGGTGCGCAGGCCGGCCAGAAGCACTTCTGGTCCCTGCCCGCCGCCGGTCTGCACGGTCCGGTGCAGCGCAGCATCCGGACGCCGCACCGCTTCCAGGGGTTGCCAGCACCGGTGCGGCCGTACGTCGGTTAGCGGATGTTGCGCAATGCGCCGAAAGGCGAGCTCCAGCGCGCCAAGTGCAGTCTCCAGGCGTGCAATCCAGCCCGGAAGTTCGTCGGGCGGTCCGGCCAGTACCCGGCCGCGTTGCCGGACGCCGGACCCGAAACGCAGCGCCGGCTCGACGGTCCACGCCTCCAGATCGGCCAGCATGGCTTCGTAGTCGGACCGGTAGGCCAGGCGCGTGGGAAAGATCTCCAGCTCCAGCCGCAGGTGCGGGCGCTCGTCGTGCCACACGATGAAGGCCGTGCGGCCCGCATACGTGCCGAAATGCACCGTGCCATGCCACAGGCGCCCGCCCTCAAGCGCGTGCAGGTCGCCGAGCAGTGCCGGATTGGGATGGCGCAGGGCGACAGGCCGGCCGTCGCGGCTTTCCAGCAGCAGCCGGTAACGCGTCTGCTCGCTCATTCCTGGAGCCTTGGCGGTTCGGTGCAGCGTAGGCGTCACGTCTGCCTCGAGCGCCCGGACTTCTATGATCAAGGGCGGATCGGAAGGCCGCCGGGATGGTCCTTCCCAGATCAGGCGCACGTGGTCGGTTTCGAGCGTGAAGTAGCGCATGGGATTATTCCCAGAACGAGGCGAAGCCTTCGCTTTCCAGGCGAAGCCACATGTGCGCCAGGCGGGCGGCCGTCATAGGAAAGACGGCTTCCAGCCAGCGGTCCGGGTAGCCGGCTGCCGCCCAGGTGTCGAGCAGCGCGCGCAGCTCTTCGTCGCGTTCGGCCGCAGCGCCGGTGACGGCCCAGCCCAGCAGGGCCCGGAGGGCCCGGCGCAGCGGAGGCGAGCTGCCCTGCAGGCGGGGAAGCACCTTCATCCAGAGCGCCAGGTCCAGCGGATCGACCGGGTCGCCGGTACGCGTTCGGAACGCTTCGAGCGTTTCGATGGCGTGCAGCACGAACAGTGCCACCTCGTCGCGTGTGCGGTAGGCCACCGGGAAGCCGGCGGGTTGCAGCCATCGGTTGAGCGTCTGGAGCGTTTCCAGCACCCGATCCAGTTGCCGGCGCTCCGCGTCGGACGAGCTCGGAAGCTCGGCCAGGCGCAGCGCACGAGGCCACCAGGTCGTCACCGGCCAGCGCTCGGGCTCGGATGCCGCCGTGGCGTCGGGTGTGGCCGCCAGGTCGATTTCCGTCAGCTCCAGCGTGAAGGCGCGATCGATCACCTTGCGGCTGAAGCCATGGGTGGTTTCGTCCACGTTCACCGTCCCCACCAGCGCGAAATTGGCCGTCCAGGCCACGCGGGCCCAGCCCTGATCGGCCGGGGCAAGCGCCCGTTGCAGGAGCGGTTCGGTGGTCCAGCCCCCTTCGGGGCACGGCCGACGGTCTTCGATACGGCTGAGCACTTCGGCTAGGTACTGCTCCGGCCTTGCCAGGTTCATTTCGTCCAACACCCCCACGAAGAACCGATCGGGTTGTTGTTGCGCCTCTCGCATGAGGCGAAGCAGCACGCCGGGCCGGAAGCGGCCCTGCAGGTCCACATAGCCCAGTAGTTCGGTGCTGTCGGCCCAGTCGGGGCGTACGGGGATGAGCTGTGCCGTGCCGCCGGTCGCCTCGGCCACCAGCAGCGGGAGCTTCGACTTGCCCGTGCCGGTCGGCCCCGCCAGGATGACCAGCGGTTTGGTGCGCACGGCCGTCACGTAGGCCGCCACGATCCAGGGCGCATAGACGAAGCCCCGGCCTTCCAGGTAACCCAGGAGCGCCTCGAGCGCGGCGACCCGGTCGAACGCTTCGGCGCGGTAGCGCACGCGTGTTTCGCGCACGGCCGGCGTCGACCGCTCGGACTGGAGCCGGCGCCATTCTTCCAGCGCCGACAGGGCCCGTTCCAGATCAGCCGCCCGCGCCCGGATCAGAAACTCCAGCACTTTTTCGTCCACCCGCGGCAGGGGATGCAGCACCTGCTGCACGACCGACCGGAAGTCGGGATAGTTGCGCACGACCTCCAGTTTGTCGGCGAAGGCTTCGAAGGGCACCCAGGCCTCTTCAGAAAGCACCACGAGCGGCCGCACGCGCACGCGATGCGCATAGGCCACGCCCGGCACCAGCGGCGTGTGGTCTTCGAAGGGCTCGCCCGTTACCTCGAACAGGCCCACGAGCACTTTAGAGCCCGACAGGTAGGCAAAGATCCGATCGCCCGGACGCAGGCGATGCAGCGCGGCGCGTCCCACCCGGTGCACGGCAAAGGTGCCGGTCTGCAGAAAGGCCGGGTAGTGCTGGGGCGGAATGGCCCAGAGCCAGGCGCGTCCGTCGCGCGGGCGATATGTGGTAGGTGCTTCTGCCATCGCGCGCAATATACGCCCGGAAGTTGTCGAAAACGCAACTTCTGAGAGCACTTCCGGTTCTTGAGAAGGATCTGTGCAAAATGCAGGCACGAGATGGAGGGATTGGTCGAAAACCGGAAGTTCGAGCTGGTAGCGCCGTTCGAACCGACCGGCGATCAGCCCCGCGCCATCGCGGAGCTGACCGAAGGCATCCTGCGCGGCGACAGATACCAGACGCTGCTCGGTGCGACCGGCACGGGAAAGACCTTCACATTAGCGCACGTCATTCAGAACGTGCAGCGGCCGACGCTGGTGATGAGCCCCAACAAGACGCTGGCCGCGCAGCTCTACGGCGAGTTCAAGCAGTTTTTCCCCAACAACGCGGTCGAGTTTTTCATTTCCTACTACGACTACTACCAGCCCGAAGCCTACATCCCGGCCACCGATACCT
>WFPM01000156.1 GCA_015487635.1 Rhodothermus sp. | reverse complement strand
GGGACGTTGAACTGGTGGCTTCCGACATCGATACCGAAGCCCTGGATCGGGCCCGTCAGGGACGTTACAATGCCCGTTCGGTGCAGTACGTGCCTTACCATCTGCGCCGTAAATACTTCACGCGCGTGGGCGCCGACTATCAGATCTGTGATATGCTCCGCGAAGTGGTGACCTTCACCCGCGTGAACCTGTGCGATGCGCAGGATATGCGGCCGTATCGCGACTTCGCAGTCATTTTCTGTCGTAATCTGCTCATTTATTTTGATGAAGCCGCGCGCAAAACCGCGGCGCATCACCTCTACGAAGCGCTGGAACCGGGAGGGTATCTGTGTCTGGGGCATTCCGAGTCGATGAGTCGTATTTCGTCGCTGTTTCAGGTGCGTCGTTTCACCGAGGCCATCGTGTATCAGAAACCGGAAATGAGCTATGAGACGTGTGCTGATTGTGGATGATGCGCCAACCGTGCGCATGTATCACCGGGAAATCCTGGAAGCCATCGGCCTGGTGGTTGACGAGGCCTACAATGGCGTCGAAGCGCTCGAAAAGGCTTTGACGCAGCCCTACGACCTGTACGTCGTCGACATCAATATGCCCGAGATGGACGGGTTCCGGTTTCTCCGGGCGCTTCGGCAGCAACCGGAGTTGCCTCAGACCCCGGCCATCATGGTCTCTACAGAAGCGGCCGATATAGACCGGGCGCAGGCCTTCCAGGCCGGCGCCAACCTGTATCTGGTCAAGCCGGTCAAACCCGACGTTTTACGCCAGTACGTCCAACTGTTACTGGGGGAGAAGCCGTCATGAGTACGCTGGTAGAACAGTTCGTCGTTGAAGCCCGCGAGCTGCTGCAGGGCATCAGCGAACAGATTCTCGCGCTGGAAGCCCGGCCGGAGGATTCCGAAGCCTTGCATGAGCTTTTCCGGCTGGTGCATACGCTCAAAGGCAACAGCGGCCTAGTAGAGGCTCCGGCCATGACCCGCGTGCTGCATGTGGCCGAGGACCTGATCGGAGCCGTACGAGACGGTCGACAACCGTTCACGCAGGAGCTGGCCGATGCGCTCCTGGAAGCACTCGATTTTGTGGCGCTGCTGGTGGACGAACTGGAGCAGGAAGGCACAGTTCAGGCCGCTCACAATCATGAAGCCACCCGGCATATACAGCGGCTCCAGGCTCTGGGAGACGGAGCGGCCCCGGAAGCGTCTCCGCCTGCAAGCGCGGCGGCCGCGGACGACGCGACGCCCATCACACTTGAGGCTCTTCCGGAGGAAGCCCGTGCGGTGGCCCGAGAACGGCTGCAGGAAGGCAGCCCGCTGCACTGGATCGTGTACGAGCCGGAAGAAGATTGCTTTTTTAAAGGCGAAGACCCGTTCCTGCTGGCTCGTCAGACGCCCGGCGTCTGCTGGGGACGGTTCAGCCCCCGGGAGCCATGGCCGGCGCTCGATGCCATGGATCCGTACCGCTGTGTACTACGCTTTGAATTGCTGTCCGAAGCCCCCCGGGCGGCGCTGGAGGAGCATTTCAGTTATGTGGCCGATCAGGTGTGTCTCCAGCCTGTGCAGGCATCTCGGCCAGATGCCGATCCGGTTGACCCGCCGGCACCCGTGGCGATTCCCGACGAAGCCGTTCAACAAATTCTGGAGGCGCAACAGGCCGTATTACAGGGACCTGTCGATGAGGGATTTGACGGTCGGGTGCAGGCCGTAAAGGCGGCGTTGGAAGGGCTGCTGAAGGCACTGGGATGGGAAAGTGCGCGCGATGCGCTGGAAGCCGCCCTGGAGGCGTCGCGCCAGACGCGTAGTCCCGAACCCCTGCGCCAGTGGATAGCGCAAACGTTTGGTCGGCACGCCGAACCGACCCCGGATGCCGGAGATACAGCCTCCGAGACGACACCGGAGCGGCAGTCCAACGCCACCTCGGAGGCGCCCCGTTTGCCGGAGGCCCGTCCGCGGAGTAGCTCGACGCTCCGCGTTTCCCAGGAGCGCATTGACGCCCTGATGAGCCTGGTCGGCGAACTGGTGGTGGCCAAAAATGGCCTGGCCTATCTGGCCGGCAAGGTGCAGCGCGACTACGAGTTGCCCGAGCTGAGTCGGGAGATCAAGATGCATTTCGCGGCCCTTCATCGCATTGCGGAGGAACTTCAGGATGCCGTTATGCAGGTGCGCATGCTACCGTTTGCGCACGTGTTTCAGCGTTTCCCGCGACTGGTGCGGGATCTGGCGCGTCGACTGGGCAAAGAGGTGCGCCTGGAAATCATCGGCGAAGAGACGGAGGCCGACAAGCACCTTATAGAAAGTCTGGCCGACCCCCTGATTCATTTGATCCGCAACAGTCTCGATCACGGCATCGAACCCCCCGAAGAACGACGGGCCCGCGGCAAACCAGCAGCCGGGCTGTTACGCATTCGCACCCGGCAGGAAGGCGACCGGATCTGGATTGAGGTCAGCGATGACGGTCGCGGGATTGATCCGGAGCGGATCAAACGCAAAGCCTACGAAAAAGGACTGGTGGATGAGGCAGCGCTGGAGCGCATGGGGCCCGCCGAAGCGCTTCAGTTGTTGTTCCGCCCGGGATTTTCAACGGCCAGCAACGTCAGTGATATCTCCGGCCGGGGCGTCGGGCTCGATGTGGTCAAGCGCACTGTGGAGCAGCTGGGAGGGAGCGTTCGCCTGGAAAGTGAGCCGGGCAAAGGCACCCGTTTTATCCTCTCCCTCCCGCTGTCGATGATGGTCACACAGGTGCTGGTGGTGGAAGTGCAGGGCCAGCTTTACGGACTGCCGGTCGATGCTGTCGTTGAAACGGTACGCGTCGCGCCGGAAGCCATTCAGCGCATTCAGCACCAGGATACGCTGGTGCTTCGCAATCAGGTCATTCCTGTGGAATCTCTGCAATATCGACTGAACGATTGTAAACCTTCTCATAAAGCCGCCGATACTCTGTCTGTGGTTATTGTGCAACAGGAGACGAGCCGGGTTGGATTGCTGGTGGATGATTTCCGCGAAACCCTTGACGTAGTGCTGAAGCCGTTGCCCGGCGTGCTGGCCGGTCTGTCGCTCTATGCGGGATCGGCCTTGTTAGGAGACGGGACGGTGCTGATGATCCTCAACCTTAAAACCCTGCTCGAGCCATGCCGGTCGAATTTCGGAAGCGAAGCGTCGTCCTCCGTGACCACGTAACCGTCGAAGAGGCCGAATCGCTGTTGAGCTGGCTTCAGGACCATCCCCGAGGACAGGTCAACCTGAAGCACTGCCGGCACCTGCACACCGCATGCCTGCAGGTGCTGCTGGCCGCGCGACCTTCCATTCGCGTCATGCCCACAGACCCCGATTTGAGGCGCTGGCTGGAGACGCTGGGACCCTCGTAAACCATCCTACAAGGGATTATGGGACGAACGATCCTCGTAGTAGACGACTCCGCCGTCATGCGGTCCAGCCTGAAGGCGAACCTGGAGATGCAGGGGTTTCAGGTGCGAATGGCTGCAGACGGTACAGAGGCCCTGGCGCAGCTTAAAAACGGGTTCAAGCCCGACCTGGTCCTGACCGACATCCACATGCCCGGAATGGATGGGCTTACGCTGATCCGGGAAATCCGGAAGCTGCCGGGGTTCCGATTCGTGCCCATTCTGGTGTTGACCACCGAAAGTCAGCAGGCCAAGCGCGAGGAAGCCCGACGGCTGGGTGCAACAGGCTGGCTGGTCAAACCGGTCTCCGGCGTCGATCTGGTAAATACGATTCGTAAGGTTCTACCCGACACCTGATCCCGTATGCATACCGTAGCTGCATCCACCGGGTCCACGCTGCTGATCGGCAGCGTGACGGGCGGCGTGATCGGTGTCGCTGCCAGCCTGGCCCTCGACGAGGTGTGGGTTATACCGGTAGCGGTGCTGGCCGCCGGTGTGGGGAGCTGGCTGGTACGACAGCAACTCCTGCGTGCTTTTCAGCAGGACCAGATCCAACAGGAGTCCACATGGCAGAGCCGGCAACAGCAGTGGGAGGCAGAACGAGCCAAATTGCTGACGGAGCTAAAAGCGTTACGGCAGCGTCTGCAAACGCTGGAAGCAGCTACTGCGGCGCCAGAGCCTACGGAAACGGGAGATCCAGCGCATCCTGTCGATGAAGCTGAGCTAAACGGAAAGACGTACCGGGAGACGCTACAACAGTTCTGGGCGCAAAGCTGGGGGCGCCTGCAGCCTTATCTACAACTGCTGGGAGACCAACTGGAACATGTGCAGCAGGAATCCGAGCAGGCCGCGCTGGAGATCGTCTCGGAATTGCAACGTCTGCATGAGGCCGCTCAGCGCCAGATTGGGCAGATCCAGCAGTTGGCCGACTCGATGGAGCGCATGGTCCGGCACAACGCGAAACAGTCTCAGTCGATCCGAGAGGCCGGCCAGCAGATGAATGCGTTTGTCGATCAACATCAGCTGCGCATTGAGGAAAGCCTCCAGCGCATCAATCATATGGCCTCCGAAGTGGGACAGTTGAATTCGCTGGTGGATGAAATGGGCGATATTGCCCGACGCACGAATCTGCTGGCGCTGAATGCGGCCATCGAAGCCGCACGTCTGGGCGAAGGAGGGAAGGGCTTTGCCGTAGTGGCCGATGCCGTGCAGCAACTGGCCGTGCAGGCCCGGGGGCTGGCCGAGCGGATGGGGCGCCAGATAGAGGAGGTCGGTCAGCGCATTCGGGAAGAAATTGAGCGGATCGAGACGCAACTCCACCAGGAACACGACCAACTGAACCAGTTGCGGTCGCTGAATATTGCCCTGAATGAGCGGCTGGAACAGATCGCACAGGTTACCTCCACTACCGTTGCACAGGTCAGTCTGCTCAACGATGAAATGCTCAGCCGCTCGCTGGCCGACCTGCTGGGGCGGATTCAGTTCCAGGATGTGCTCCGCCAGAAGATCGATCTGGTCAGGGAAGCGCTGGACAGGCTGGCTGCTTTTCTGAAAGCGGCGGTGCACTACCAGCAGCATCCCGAGCAATCGCCTCCTGAAATGCTGGATCCTGAGAAGCTCTACCAGCGCTATGTCTCGGCCGGCCAGCGTGTCGTCCACCAGACCACCCTGGGGCATCATAAAGCCGACGTGGAGGATACCACCCGTATTGAGCTGTTCCTGTGAGCCGCTTTTTATGCACTTCAGATGAAGGGCAGGCACCGGGGCTTCCAGAACCATGGGGCGCGCTGTATCTTTACCCCCGGTGTGGCGTCGGGTGGTATCTGACCCATGGAAACGATTAGCGCATTGAAACTCAAGGCGCTCTACCGGGCGCTGTTGCTGCCCCGGGTGATCGAAGAGCGCATGCTCCGGCTGATTCGTCAGGGGCGCCTTTCCAAGTGGTTCAGTGGGTATGGGCAGGAGGCCATTGCGGTCGGGTGTGCCTGGGCACTGGAGGAGCGCGACTACATCCTGCCCATGCACCGCAACCTGGGTGTGTGGACCACGCGGGGCGTGCCGCTACGCCCCCTGTTCTGCCAGCTTATGGGACGGGCGGGCGGCTTTACAAAGGGGCGCGATCGCACGTTCCACTTCGGCCTGCCCGAACGACGCATCATCGGCATGATCTCGCACATGGCCGCCATGCTGCCCGTGGCCTGTGGACTGGGGCTGGCCGCCCGCCCGTCCCATAAG
>WFPM01000155.1 GCA_015487635.1 Rhodothermus sp. | reverse complement strand
GGCCGCCGGACGGTGCGCGGAAAGGAGCAGGGGAAACGCCAGCAGCACCGTCGCACGAAGCATACGCTTTTACCATGGTAGAAATAGACTGGTCGGTTTAAAGAATGAGCATCCTCTGATTGGAAAGCTATAAAATAAACAACCTGCTGTCCAAGACCGCTCTGCTTCTCCGTACAGACGGAGATGCCGGCCGAGCTGAAAGGCCGGGGCGTCGGATGGCCCGGGCGCCTGCCGGGTTTCCCGGCCTGCAGCGCAGTGGCTCTACACGGTTACAGGACAGCGGCGAGCGCATGCCCTGCCGAACGTTGTGCCGGCACGGGCTACCGGTTTGCAGCTATTCTGCGAAAAACACGGCATTCGTGAACAGGAGCTGACCGGCGTGCCAGAAGCCGCGGAAGAGCGGATCGTCCACGAAGAAAACAAGCGTGCCCCGGCCCAGCCGCTGCGTGCCGACGACGAGCGTTTCGCGAAGGCGTTCCACGGTCCGATAGCCGGCAAAGCCGCTGCGCGGACGTCCGTCTTCGAGCCAGGCCACGTTCCAGCCGTCTTTCAGGAGCTCGTAGGCCCGCGTGCTGCGCTTCAACGTGAAGTAGCGGGCAAGCCCGAAGGCCAACGGGTGCGTGGGATCGAGCTGCACGCGGTAGATGGCGCCCGGCACCTGATCGCTGATGGCCTCCCGCTCGCGCATCTCGTAGCGACGGGGCCGCGCGGCGGTGTCCTGCTCCGAGGCGTCCTCTCCCTGCCGCCGCTTGAGCGCCACGCCCTGCTGTCCGGCCAGCAGATCGAGCGCCCCTTCCAGTGCGATCAGCCGGGCGCCGCGCCGCACCCCTTCCAGCAGCGATTCGCGCGGGATTTCCCGGGCGTTGTAGAACCCGTGCGGAAGAATCAGCACCTCGCCTTCGTCGAGCAGCAGTGCGTCCAGTTCATCCTGCTCGACCAGTGTGATCGGGTAGTGGAGCACCTGCTCAAAGAAGTGCCAGATTGCGCCCACGGCGTAGGCCGAGGCGGGCGGTCCGGCCAGCAGGTAGACGCGCGGCCGCCGGAGAAAGCGCACGCGCGAGGATCCCAGATCGGGTCCTTCGTCCACAAAGCCTGTCCGCGTCGCGTAGAGCTGCTGGTGCCAGCGGCGGGCCGCTTCCTGCACGACCCGGTCGAAGCGGGCGCCCAGGTGTTCGTTGTCTGCACGCGTCAGGATCAGCGTACCGGCCTCGAAGCGCCGGCCGTTCAGCGTCAGCGGCGCTTCGGTCATGCGAACGCGGACGTCTTTCCGGAGCACCTCGGCCAGAAAGCGGGCGGCGTCCAGGCCGCCCCAGCGCACCAGGTAGGCGTAGGGCTGCGCTTCGGTCGGCGGAGTCGGGGTCGGACGCGCCCAGCCCGGACGGTCCGGCTCCAGGCGTTCGGTCAGCGCGTAGGCTTCCAGCCCGAAGGCGTAGGGAAGTGCCCAGCTCGTGATGTCGTAGGTGAGCGAGTCGGGAAGCGCCGGATCCGGGTCGAACAGCACCTGCGCCAGCACGCCGGCCGGCTGGTAGGCACTCACCACCAGATCACCCGGGCGGGCTTCGATGCGCTGCCGCGTGCCCGTCGCGTAATCGAGGCCCTCCACCGTACGCGTACGCGTGAGCGTGCCGTAGCGGATGCCCTGCCGGTCGAGCAATGCCGTGAGGGCAGCGAGCCGGTCGGGATGTGCATCGCCCCGGATCAGAAAGGCGCGGTAGCGTCCGGCCGGTTGCGTCTGCGCTTCGGCGAAGTAGCGGGCGAACCGATCCAGCAGCGTACGCCGCTGCCGGACGGCCGTCTCGATGGTCGAAAGGCCGGTCGTATAGTGATTGCAGATGCGCTCGGCCAGCGTGAGCGTATCGCCCGTGGCGGTGCGGATGGCCAGGCCGGCCCGTCCGCCGCCCCCCTGCTCGTAGGTCATGCCGATCGCCCCGTTGAAGGTAGGCCAGGTATCGCCGTAGCCAGGGTAAAAGAGGTCGAACACTTCGCGCGTGAAGTAGAGGCGGCCGTCCGCGTCGAAGTAGCGGGCATGGTTACGGCCGATCGTGTCCTGCAGTGCCCGCTGCCAGTCCGTGATCAGCGGGTGGATGGGCCGGGCGGCCGGGGCGAAGTAGTAGGGGGCATCCACGCTCTGCTCGTGGAAATCGACATGAATCTGGGGCATCCACCGATGATAGACGGCCAGCCGTGCCCGCGTCTCCTGCTGCGTGCCCCAGGCCCAGTCGCGGTTCAGGTCGAAGTAGTAGTGGTTGGTGCGACCGCCGGGCCAGGGTTCGTGATGCTCGCGGGCGACCGGATCCGGATCGGGGTGCACGCCCAGCATCCGGTGGTACCACTGCACGTAGCGTTCGCGGCCGTCCGGATTCAGGCACGGGTCCAGCAGCACGACGGCGTGCTCGAGCCAGGCACCCGTGCGCTGGCTGTCGGGGTGCGCCAGCGTGTAGAGCGTCAGCAGGGCCGCCTCGGTGCTGACGGCCTCGTTGCCATGCACGTTATAGCTGAGCCAGACGAACACCGGTCCGTCGGGCTCCGGCGTACCGGGCAGGCGACCGGCCCGTCGGAGGTTGTCTTCGCGGAGCGTCTCGATGCGCGCCAGGTTTTCCGGCGACGAGATGAGGGCCAGCAGCAGCGGCCGGCCTTCGTAGGTCTCCCCGTACTGCACAAGCTGCACGCGCGGCGAGGTGCGCGCCACATATTCGAAATAATCCACCACGCGGTGGTGAGG
>WFPM01000154.1 GCA_015487635.1 Rhodothermus sp. | reverse complement strand
TTGACGTAGCCGAGTTCGGACTGCTCGGCGATCATGATGCGCTGCAGCTCCTGTACGAACGTCGTATACCACTGCTCAGCCATAGCCCGGCGCCGCTCGAGTTGCTCCAGTTCGATCTGCTGGCGTGGCAGACGGGCCAGTTGATCTTCGTACTTGGCCAGCTCTTGGTTGAATGCCTCGACCTGACGCTCCAACTCCTGGATGGCCAATTGCTTTTCGATGCGGCGGGCCCGGAGCTGCTCGACGTAGCTCAGCGGTTCCGAAGCCGGCGCCTGACTGTCGCGTCCGATCATTTCTTTGACGAGCTGCGCCTGCAGCTGCTCGCGCTGCTGTTCGAAATGATCGATCTGCCGTACGATCTCGATAAGTTGCTGATCGCCCAGCTTCTCTTCGTTGCCGCGCAGCTTCGGATTGAACACGTAGTACTGCTCGGCCTGTACCTTCAGCTCGGCAATCTTCTTCGAGAGCGCATCGATCTGCGCCTCCAGGGTCGAGACCTGGCGGCTTTTGACCAGCTCGTCGACCAGGCCTGGTTCCAGCTTCTGCAGCTCCTGCTCGATGAACTGCAGCGCCGACTTTTCCTGCTCCAACTGGAAGCGGGCGGCGTCGCGCTGCGCCTCGAGCTGGGCCACCTCGGCGACCAGACGCTCACCCTGCGGTCCCAGCCGCACCACCTGGCGCGAACGCGCAAACGCCTCCCACTGCCGCTCCAGCTCCTCCAGCTCCTGGCGTCGCTGCTCGACCTGCTTTTCGACAAATTCGCGGGCGGCTGCCAGGCTTTCCCGGCTGCGCTCACGGCTGTAGCGCTCATACTCTTCGGCGTAACGGTTGGCGATCACGGCCGCCTCTTCGGGCGTAGTGCTCTCGGCCGTAATCACGATCATGTCCTGGTCTGAAAGTGGTTGAAAACGCACGCGCTCCCGAAGCCGCAGCGCAATCTCCCGAATGGACGGCTCACGGCCATCTTCGGTAGGCGCCAGGATCGGAAACCGATCCTTTGCCCCTGCCGTTTCGGCCGTGGCCACGATCGCCTCGGCCACGCGCGTGGCCAGCTCGGCCGAGTTGCGCAAAATGCCCAGCTCGTTGGAAAGCGCTCGCCGTTCGATGGGCGTGAAAGCGGCCACACTGACCGGCGCATTTCCACCCCCTCGCGTATCGACAAACACAATCGCACGCGACTCGTACACGGGGGGCAGCGTGTAGGTGTAGGCACCGATGGCGCCGGCCACCACCAGCGTAGTCAGCAGGATGATCCACTTCCCCCGTCGGATCGTGTGCCAGATTTCGGCAAAGTTGATGCGTCCCTCGTCGCGCGTCTTCTCGGAAGCGGGCGGCAATCCCCCCCGTTGCCCGCCGCGCGCCACGATCAGCGAATGATGTCGGTAATGTGCCATGACTCCCCCGGGATACTCCCCTGAAATTTACTGCATTTACGGAATTTAGCAAGCGCCTTCGCCTGTCAAAACGACCGGCACCGTGCGCGCCAGGATGTACAGGTCCAGCCAGGGCGTCCAGTTGTGGATATAGTGGACGTCCATGCGCACGCGGTCTTCGAAGGTCAGGCCATTGCGTCCGGAAACCTGCCACAGCCCGGTCACGCCGGGACGTTTCTGCAGGATGATGCGATCCATACCATCCATCTCACGCCGTTCCTCCGGCATGTAGGCGCGCGGACCCACCAGGCTGAGATCGCCCCGCAGCACGTTCCAGAGCTGGGGCAGCTCGTCGATGCTGAAGCGTCGCAGGTAGCGGCCCACGCGGGTCACGCGTGGATCGTTGCGCAGCTTGTGAAACAGCTCATACTCCTCGCGCAGGTCCGGGTGCTCGCGCAGCAACTCCTTCAGGCGGCGATCGGCATCCTGATACATCGTGCGGAACTTCAGCAGCGGGAAGCAGCGGCCGCCCCGGCCCATACGCATCTGGCGATAGAAGACCGGTCCGGGCGAGTCCAGCTTGATCAGCAGTGCCACCACCGCAAAGAGCGGGGCTAGCAACAGCAGCAGAATCGAGGCGCCCACGATGTCCATGGCTCGCTTGAGCATGCGGGCGCGCAGGTTCCAGTAGGAATGCTGCACGCCGTAGCCGAGCAGTCCCTCGAACGAGCGGGCCGTGCTCCAGAAGGCGATCATGCCCGGATTTTCGGGCAGTACGAAAAGCTGCCGGAAGTAACGGCTGTAACGTTCCAGCAGCTCCAGCACCTCGCGATGGCTCTGCCCGGAGAGGGCCACAATGGCGTGCCGGACACCGTAGCGGAGCCCAGCCTGTGGGGCGTCCTGGATGCGTCCGACCACCGGCACTTCGCCCAGCATCTCACCCATGGAATGGTGATCCGAAAGCACGCCGACAGGGCGCAATCCCAGCTCGGGCCAGCGCCGCATGGTGTGCACGGCCAGTTCGCCGGCCCCGCCGGTGGCCAGTACCAGCACGGGCACGCCCCACCACTCGGTGCGAGCCAGCAGCAGCCGGGCAAACAGATGTCCCATGGGCACCACGATCACCGCCGCCAGCCAGCTTCCCCCCAGCAGCACGGCGTGTGCGGCACTGAGCGGTGCGGCGATCAGCAGACTGCCCACCGGGAGTGCGTAGACCAGCCCCGTAACGATCGTCAGCCGGCGCAGTTCGGCGGCCGGATGCATGACGACCGTGCTGTAGCAACCCAGCAGGCTGATGCCCAGCAACATCAGTCCGGCCGTTACCCATGTGGCCAGCGCGTACGTGGGGTACACGTTCCCCAGCGCTTCCGCGCCCCATCCCTGCAAGAGCAGCGTCAGACCACCCAGCATCAACAGATCGGCTCCGAGCAGCGAAAGTCCGGAGAGGAGCTGCCGCGGATAGAGACGCCGGTAACGCGCCGGCCGCGACCAGGCCGCCTTACGCACCGGCGCCACTTCAACGGCCCCCACGCTGTTGCGTCCGTCTCCCCCCGTTTCTGTCAGTACCAGTTCCTTCATAACGAAACTTCGGAATGGACTTGCTGCTTACGCTTCGAAAACCACGCGAAGGCCCGTGCGACCAGTCGGCCGAAGGCTTCCCGGAAGCGCGCTACGGAGAACCGTTCGGCCTGCAGGCAAATGCGTTCGGTACTCAGCGACGGTTCCAGGTGCTCGAATCGCTCCACCGCCTCGCAGAGGGATTCGGGCGTCTGCTCGTAGAAGAACAGCCCCGTTTCGCCCTCGACTACGGATTCCCGCACGCCGCCGCGCCCGTAGGCAATGACGGGCGTGCCGCAGGCCATCGCCTCGACCGGCACGATCCCGAAGTCTTCCTCGGCGGCAAAGATGAAGGCCCGCGCCCGCTGCATGTAGGTGCGCATCACCTCGAACGGCTGATAGCCCAGCAGTTCGACGTTGGGCGGAGCCAGCCGGGCGATGAGGTCCCGTTCCGGACCGTCGCCGATTACCACCAGTTTGCGTTTCGGCATGCGCGCGAAGGCCTGCACGATCAGATCCACCCGCTTGTAGGGGACCAGCCGCGAGACGGTCACGTAGTAGTCGTCCCTCGGGCCATCCGGCCTGAAAGCGGTGGTATCGACAGGCGGATAGACGACGCGGGCGCGGCGGCGGTAGGTCTTCCAGATGCGACGGGCTACATGGCGCGAGTTGGCCACGAGCACGTCCGGACGGCTGGCCGTCGTGGCATCGTAGAGCCGCAGGTAGTGCAGAATCATCCGGGCCAGCCAGCTTTTCGGCCCGCGCACCAAGCCGCCCTGCTCCAGATACTGAAAGTACAGGTCCCAGGCATAACGGATCGGACTGTGCACGTAGCTGATGTGGAGCTGATCGGCCGTGGTCAGCACACCCTTGGCCACCACGTAACTGGAAGAAATCACCAGGTCGTAGCCGCGCAGGTCGAACTGTTCGATGGCCAGCGGGGCCAGCGGCAGGTAATAGCGGTAAGCCCGCCGCGCAAAGGGCAGGCGCTGAATGAACGAAGTCTGCACAGGCCGCCCCTGAAGAAAGACTCGCTGGTCGGGCGGGAGAAAATCGATCAGGCTGAACAGGTCGGCATTCGGGAAAAGATGCAGCATCTGCTCCAGCACCCGTTCGGCGCCGGCGTAGACGGGGAGCCAGTCGTGCACCAGCGCAACGCGGTACCCCGGCCTCCCCTGCTTATCGGTTTGAACTGCGCCGTTCAACCGGACGCCTGTGACCTCCATACCCCCTGTCCCCGTTCGTTTGAAGCTGCCTGGCTCTCAGTCAGGCTACGAAAAGATACCCATGGGCCGACTTTTCGGACGTCCGGTTTCAGCGCCTCTGGCGGCGGCAACTGACCCAACAAAAGTGCGCCAGTGGATTTCACAGAAGGTAGAAATGGCGCATGTTTTTTGAATTTTTTGCGCCAGAAGCGCACCTATTCCTGGCGGGTGTGCCGGTAAGTCCACTGCACGGCAAACTGGAGCAGTTCGCCAACCGAAGAGAACCCGAGCTTTTCCTTAGCGCGACGGCGATAGGTCTCGACCGTCTTCCGGCTCAGTTTCAACCGCTGCATGATTTCCTCGATCGAATAGCCCTGCCCGAGCAGCTGAAAAACGGCCATCTCCCGGTCGGTCAGCATATCGAGCGACAGCACATGCGGCTGGACGCTCCGGCCCCGGACCACCTTGCTCAGAATGCGCGAGGCCATGCGGTGGCTCAGGTACACCTCGCCCTGCATGACCGTACGGATAGCCTCCACGACGCTCTGCGTCGATTCGCTTTTCATCACGTAGCCCATGGCACCGGCCCGGATGGCCCGCTCGGCATAGGCCACCTCGTCGTACATGGAAAAGACGACCACCTGGGTCTCCGGCAGCTCAGCCCGGATCTGGTGCACCAGGTCCAGCCCGTGCGCATCTTCCAGCGAGATATCCACCACCACCACGTCCGGCTGCAGCTCTCGGATTTGCTTCATACCCTCGGCAGCCGTGCGCGCACTCCCCACCAGCTCCAGATCGGCCTCACTGCTTACCGTGGCCGCAAGGGCTTCCTGAATGGCCGGATGATCGTCCACCACGAAAATACGAATGGGGCCTCGTCGGATACGTGGGGTATCTTTGAGCTCGGGATCGGAACGCTGGAATAAAACCTCTAATGCCATCATGCGCCTGCCTCAAATGATAAAAAGAAACCCTCTGATATTTGTTGCAACAAGGATAACGCTTTACGAATCCTTCCCTCCAGTCCCGATAGGTCTCTCAATGAGACAACGGAAAGTTAACGGCAGGCGCCGCCGTTCAATTCTAAGCTTTAGCGGAAAGGGGTATGTAGTTTCAGCGCATAGGAATGCGCCGGAGACTGAAGCATTTCGAGAGATAAGAGCGCGCGCAACATGCATGGCATGTTGCGCCAAATCGCCTATGCATCAAAACTTTTTCACAATTTACCACCCCGTCCCTGGGCGTGCGTCCACTGCACGGCGAACTGCAACAGTTCGGCCACCGACTCGAAGCCAAGCTTTTCCTTGGCGCGGCGGCGGTAGGTCTCGACCGTCTTCCGACTCAGGTTCAGCCGCTCTGTGATTTCGTCGATCGTGTAGCCCTGGCCGAGCATCTGGAAAACGGCCATCTCGCGGTCGGTCAGCTCATCAATGGCAAACCCAGGTCCCGGTGCCCGCCCCATGGCCACCTTGCTGAGGATGCGCGAGGCCATGCGGCGGCTCAGATACACCTCGCCGCGTACGACGGCCCGGATGGCTTCCACCACACTCTGCGTGGGTTCGCTCTTCATCAGATAGCCCGAAGCGCCGGCTCGAATGGCCCGCTCGGCATAGACGCTCTCGTCATACATGGAAAAGATGATGACCAGCACCTCGGGGAACTGGGCCCGGATATTCTGGACCAGATCCAGGCCGTGCGCATCCTCCAGAGAAATGTCGACCACCGCCACTGTGGGGCGCTCTTTTTCGATCAGGCGGAACGCCTCGGCGGCCGTGCTGGCCTGCCCCACGACCTCCATGCCCATAGCGCTGTTGATCGTGTCCGAAAGCGCCTCCCGGATGGCCGGGTGGTCGTCGACAATGACCACGCGAATGCGGTCGCTCTGGCTCTGCGATCGCGGATGCTCTCGTAACAGGGAATGCATCATCGACCCACCTCTCTTTTTTTTTTTGCTACCTCATCAGAAATATACAACAAAATCCATGCAATGCGCTTGATGAGGGCCATTTAACCCCTGCCATTTATGCGCTCCACCGGCAGGCGGCAGCAGATGGTGGTCCCTTCGCCCGGTTGCGAGTGAATGCGCAGTGTACCACCGATCGTACGCGCCCGGTAGTACATCGTCTTCAATCCCAGCGAGTCGGCACGGGCCCGGCTCGGATCAAGGCCACAGCCGTTGTCGACCACGCAGAGTTCAATGGCATCGCCCCGACGGCGCAACGTCAGCACGATCTCCGAAGCCTGCGCATGTTTGAGTGCATTGTTGATGGCTTCCTGGGCAATGCGATACAGGTGCAGTTTGATCTCCTGGTCGTCGATTGACACCTGACCGTCGGTTTCAAACCGACAGCGGATATCGGGCAGGGCGTTCGTGTTGTAGGCCAGTTCTTCCAGAGCCAGCGTCAGATCTTCCGTGTAGAGTTGGGCCGGCGTCAGCCCTCGGTAGATCGTCCGTACGCCGTCCGAGGCTTCCTGGGCGAAGCGTACGATCTTACGGGCCAGCTCGGCCAGCTCATGCTGCTGGGCCTGCAGACGCATGGCCAGGTTTTCGCTAAGCATGCGAACGCTTGTCAGCAACTGCCCGACACCGTCGTGCAGATCGCGTCCGATGGCCTGCTGCTGCTCCTCCAGCGTCTGCACCATGCGACGCTCCAGCTCCACGCGTTCCGTCACTTCGACGGCACTGCCCCAGACGCGCACCAGCCGGTCGCGCTCCACCGTCCCCACTGCATTGACCACGAAGTAACGCATGCCCTGCTTGCCCGGCAGCGCATACTCCTCGCCGTGTACCTGATAGCCTCGCTGCACGAATTCGCGCAGGTAGCGCGGACGGAAATAGTGCCGGAGCGATGAAAGCGGACGCCCGGCCACTACCTCGGGGCTCTCGGCGCCCAGCCAGCGCGCCATCACTGCATTACATTCGGCCAGATAGCCATGTCGGTAAAGGTGCTCCACCTGAAGCTCCGGGAGCGTAGTGACGGCTACCGGCTGCCGCAATTCGATCCGGAAGATGCCTTCGGTGATGGTGCTGACGAAAGCCCGATAACGCTCTTCGGCCCGCCGCCGCTCGGTCAGATCGCGTAGAATGAGCTGGACCACGGGATGGCCATGAAAGACCACCCGTGCTGCCGTAATTTCAACGATTCGCTCCTCACCGTCAAAACGAATCAACGAGCATTCGAAAGGCAGCACCGTCTCGCCTGCCTCCAGACGTCGAAGGTGGCGGGCAACCTCGTCATACTGATCCGCTGAGAAAAAGTCCAGCAGCGAGCATCCGGCCAGGTCTTCATCGGCCTCAGCCCCCAGCAGCCGCTGTCCGGCCGGGTTGAGATAAACCAGTGTGTCGCGGGCAACCAGCAGAATGGGTTCGGGCAGTTGCTCCACCAGCAGCCGCCACCGCTCTTCGCTTTCTCGACGGGCCGCTTCGGTAGCCTGGCGGTCGAAGTACGTGGCCAGCAGGCCTCCCAGTACTTCCAGTAACCGCGCCTCTTCCTGACGCGCCTCCGACAGCTCGTCGGCGAATTCCAGTCCCAGGTAGCCGTAAAATCTATCTTCGGTTGAAAGTACCGGTACGACCAGCAGATTTTCGCCAAGTTGATGCACTTCGTCTCGGGCAGCTGACGTCGGAAAATATTGCCGGATCCGTGCCTCCAGTTCGCGCCACCAGTGCGGAGCCTTTGGCCGCTGCCGATGCCAGACGGTGTAGGTGTAATTCCGCTGCACTTCCGATTGCGGCACGCCCACAAAGTAGACCGACGCCGCGTCGGTTGCCTTGCCCAGGATCCGCAACAAGGCCTCCATGTCGAGCGGATCCGGGGCCACCAGCAGCCGCGCTGCTTCCACAATGGCGTGCTCCACCTGGGCACGCCGCTGCTCGTCCGAAGCCGGCGCTTCCTCGTTCATAGGAGCGGTTTCATCATACAGCATGGCGAGGACCGAAAGGCTCTGCCCTCCTCCGGCAAATAATGTACGAAAAGACACGCGCGGCCACATATGCTCCCCCGGAAAATATCGTCCAACTCACCATTTGATAAAGACACCACTTTCCGGAGGTTGTAACGGATCGTCACAAAAAAAGCCGCCCGGAAGCAGGCGGCTTCTGGAAAATCGGGCCTTCCGACTGAATTCAGAGAATCGAACGGAAGGTTGGTGGCAACACGGAAGGACCGTATGTATCGAATTCCGGCATTTCCGGTCCGTCTTCGGGCATAGCGTCTGTGCCGCAGTACTTCTCGAAGGCCTGCACCAGGTCGGCCGCAATGGCGCTGGCGCTCCGGCCTTCAATGTGGCGGCGTTCCAGCACGTAGACGGGTTCGCCCCGCTTGAAGAGTGCGATAAATGGCGACGAAGGCGGAATTCCAGCCAGGTATTCTCGCGCACGGGCCGTGGCCTCCAGGTCCTGTCCGGCAAACACCGTCACCCAGCGATCCGGCTTGGTCACCGGTGCCTGCAGCGCCAGGGCCACGGCCGGCCGCGCGTTGGCCGCCGCACATCCGCACACCGAGTTGATCACCAGCAGCAACGTTCCTTCCTTTGCCGCTTCGAAAGCGGCATCCACAGCGGCCGCATCCCGCAATTCCTCGACGCCCAGTCGCGCGAGTTCTTCACGCATGGGCTGCACCAGTTCCTCTGGATAAGGCATAGGTCCGCTTCCCGGTTTGTCTACGAGAGGATTGTGCTTGTCGAACGTACGGCGCCTTCGAGAGATCCACATCAGCCGTGCGGCATACGTGGCAGCTCACGGGCAATGTCCTGGTTTTCCAGCTTCCAGGCACCCGTTTCGGCGACTTGCCGGAAGCGTTCACCCAGCGTCTGCAATTGCTGCTCCAGCCGACGGAGGTGCGTTTCTACGCCACGGAGCTGCTCTTCCAGTTCATGCAACCGGGCACGCGCTTTGCTCGCCAGTTCACGGCGGGTTTCATGCCCGGCCTTCGGAGCCAGCAGCAGGCCGGTTACCAGGCCGGCTGCAAACGCACCAATCGCAACTGTCCAGGATACGCGCATGATCGGACCTGTTTCGATACCACGGATAACCCATCAGGTTATACGAGCCGCCGGATTTCGGTTCCACCACCTGCTGCCACTTCTGGGCTGGCTGACACTCATCGGCTGTCGCACGGCTGCTCCCCCCGCGGCGCCGTCCCCCACCGATGCCGATGTGCACGCACGCCTGCTGGCCGAGCTGGAGCGCTGGGAGGGCACGCCTCACCGCTGGGGTGGCCTCGACCACCGTGGCATCGACTGCTCGGGGCTGGTCGTACGCGTTTACAGAGACGCTTTCGGCCTGACGCTGCCCCGCACCACCGAGGCGCAGGCCCGCATCGGCCGCCCCGTCTCCCGCCAGGCATTGCAGGCCGGCGATCTGGTCTTTTTCCGACTGGACCGCAAAAACCGCCATGTGGGGATCTATCTGGGCGACGGACGCTTTTTCCATGCCGCCAGCTCCACCGGCGTTACCGTCTCGCACCTCGACGAGCCCTACTGGCGACGTCACTACTGGAAGGCCCGACGGGTGCTCGGCATTGCGGCAGACCCGCCTTCGGATCGCCCTGCCCCAACCATCGGCTGGTAGCCGGATCTCCCGGCCGCCAAGGGCGTTGGAAGAGCACAGCCGCTACCTTTTCTGGATCGCCGCAGCCGAAAGGCCGTGGCGTTCTCTTTTTCTGTACCGACATGTAGCGCAGCAAACATTGCAGAAAATCTATGCAGGACCCGAAGCCGGTTTACCTGACCAGGGAAGCGCTCCAGAAGCTGAAAGAAGAGCTGCACGAACTCAAAACCAGAGAGCGGGCCCGTATTGCCAGGGCCATCGCCGAAGCACGGGCCCACGGTGACCTGTCGGAAAACGCCGAGTACGACGCGGCCAAAGAAGCACAGGGCCGCCTGGAAGCCCGTATTGCCCAGATCGAGCAGACCATCGCCAACGCCCGTATCGTCGACGAGAACAAGATTGACACGAGTAAGGCATACATCTTCTCGAAAGTGCGCGTCAAGAACCTGCAGACCGGCGCCGAGCAGGTCTTCACGCTGGTTTCGCCTCAGGAAGTCAATCTGGATGAAGGCAAGATTTCGGTCAACAGTCCCATCGGCAAGGGCCTGCTGGGGCGCTCGGTCGGCGACGTAGTAGAGATCAAGGTGCCGGCCGGTAAGGTCAAGCTGCAGATCCTGGAAATCTCGCGCTGAGCAGAGCCTGCCGGGCGGTTCGACTCATGCTGATCGACCTGCGTAGCGACACCGTCACACGCCCTTCACCCGGCATGCGCCGGGCCATGTACGAGGCGGAAGTGGGCGACGACGTCTTCGGTGAAGATCCGACCGTCCGGCGCCTGGAAGCCCACGTGGCCGAACTGCTGGGCAAAGAGGCGGCCCTGTTCGTGCCTTCCGGCGTCATGGGCAACCAGCTCGCCATCAAGGTGCTGACACACCCCGGCGACGAGGTCCTCCTTGGCCGCGAGAGTCACATCTTCAATTACGAGTCGGGGGCCCCGGCGCTGATCTCCGGCGTTCAGCTCCACCCGCTCGATGATACGCCGGGCTGGTTCACGCCCGAGGTGCTGGCACTCGCCGTACGCCACGGACACGACTGGGAGCCGCGCTCCCGGTTGGTCTGCCTGGAAAACACGCACAACCGCGCCGGCGGCGTGGTCGTGCCGCCGGACGTCACCGAAGCCATAGCCGCCGAAGCACGCCGCCACGGCCTGGCCCTGCACCTGGACGGCGCCCGGCTCTGGCACGCCAGCGTGGCGCTGGGGGTGCCCGAACACCGACTGGCCGCGCCATTCGACACAGTGAGCGTCTGCCTCTCCAAAGGACTCGGCGCGCCGGTCGGCTCGGTGCTGGCCGCTTCGGCCGAGCTCATCGCCGAAGCCCGGCGGTTTCGCAAGCTGCTGGGCGGCGGCATGCGTCAGGTGGGCGTGCTGGCCGCCGCCGGACTCTATGCACTGGAACACCACCGCCCCCTGCTGGCCGAAGACCACGCCAAGGCCCGGCGTCTGGCCGAAGGCATTGCCGAACTACCGGCCTTCGAGATCGACCTGGAGCGCGTGCAGACCAACATCGTGCGCTTCGACGTCCGGCAGGGCACCGCCGAAAGCGTCCTGGCGCAACTCCGAACCGAAGGCATCCTCATGGTACCGTTCGGTCCTCGTACAATTCGTGCTACCACCCATCGAGACGTGTCGATGCAGGACATCGACCTCACGCTGGCCGTCATGCACCGCCTGTTCGGGAGACCGAGCGCCTGAGTCGGGCGCAGTGTGCATGCCAAACGCTGCTTTCTTCCTCCAAAGGAAACGAAAATCCACAAAGAAAACTGTATTCCAGTGCCTGTCTGTATTCACCAACGGTAGATCTCCCGGCGATGACCAATGAGATGCACCACGACCATTCGCTCTTCCCAGCGCACCTTGGCAGCTCGAAGCAGGCGAACCTGGAACGCAGCCATCACTTCAGGTCCAATTGCTGCACTACCTGCTCCAGAGAAATGCCTCGCTCACCGGCCGCCACCGCACGCCGCTGACGCAGTAGGCGCTCGCGCACCGCTTTACGGAGCGCATACCCTTCATCCGGGTCTCCCAGCAGTTCCAGCAGCTTTTCTTCAATAATGGATTCGATCAGGGCCCGGAGTTCTTCAGGAGTTATTTCAGCGATGGTTGCCATTGCTGCCTCGGAATGTGGTGGTTATTGAGGTCACCCCGGAGCGTTCTCCATGTGCCTGCGCCGTGTTTTCGCCCCGGCGCCGCCGTTTTCAGCGAACAGGGCCGACAGAATCAAGCCCGCTGCACGTTTACCTGAAAGGGCGGAAGCACGTCGCTTTCTGCCACCAGCACGTCGCCGTCCTGCACCGGTCCCACCCCTTCCGGCGTGCCCGTAAAGAGCAGATCGCCGGGCTGGAGCGTGAAGATCTCCGAGCAGTAGGCGATCAGCCGGGCCACGGAGAATACCATATCGGCCGTGTTACCGTCCTGCCGCACCGTACCGTTGACCCGGAGCCGGAGCTGCACCCGTTGCGGATCGGGCACGGCCGCCGCCGGCACGATGGGCCCCAGCGGCGCAAACGTGTCGAACCCCTTGGCCACCGTCCAGGGGTGACCGGCCTCCTTGGCCTTCTGCTGCAGATCGCGGGCCGTCATGTCGAGCCCCAGCGCATAGCCCGCCACGTAGTCGAGCGCCTCGCCTTCCGGAATGTGCTTGCCTTCGCGGCCGATCACCGCGACCAGCTCCACTTCGTGATGCACCTCGCGCGACTGCGGCGGCAGCAACACGGTACCGCCCGGACCGATCAGCGCCGTCGGTGGTTTCAGAAACAGAATCGGCTCATCGGGCACCGTGCTGTTCAACTCGGCCGCATGGCGCGCGTAGTTTTTGCCCACGCAGATGATTTTGCGGGGGACGATGCGCAGATCCGAACCGGGAAGTACAATCTCCATCAGCGTTTGACAACTTTGGCTGGCATTGAACGTTGAAGCGTCGTAACTTTAGAAGCTACGACTTTTTTCCTGAACGAACCGTGAACTCTCGCGTCGGTACCCAACCCGGCGCCCCAAAGCAGAGGGAAGCCATGTATGCAATCGTTGACATTGCCGGTAAGCAGTTTCGCGTAGAGGAAGGTCGCTACCTCTACATCCCCTATCACGAGCAGGCCCAGCCGGGCGACGAACTGGTTTTCGACCGCGTGTTGCTGGTGGTTGATGGCGAGCAGGTGTACCTGGGTCGTCCCGTGGTGGAAGGAGCCGCCGTTAAAACCCGCGTGCTGGAACACGTCAAAGCCGACAAAGTCATTGTGTTCAAGAAAAAGCGGCGCAAGCGCTACAAGGTCAAGCGCGGGCATCGCCAGCGTTACACGAAGGTGCAGATTGAAGCGCTGACGCTGCCTGAAAATGTGCAGCCGCTTACTGTCGAAGCCACCGAGCAAGCCACTGCCTGAGGTTTCGTCTAACGGCCAACCAGCGAGGGTGTTATGGCACATAAGAAAGGAATGGGATCGACCCGGAACGGCCGGGACTCCAACCCGAAGATGCTGGGTGTCAAGGTCTTCGGGGGGCAGTTCGTCACGGCCGGTAGCATTCTGGTCCGCCAGCGCGGGACCAAGTTTCATCCGGGTCTGAACGTGGGCCGCGGCGGCGACGACACGCTGTTTGCCAAGATCGACGGCGTGGTCCGTTTCTCCCGTGGCCGTGGTGATCGGCGCTTTGTGCACGTCGATCCTGTCGAAGCCTGACCGATCGGTTTTGCAAAAAGCGGGGGCTGGTTCCGTCCGATGCGGAGCTGGCCCCCGCCGTTTTTCAGGCCGGCTGGGTGGTCTGCAGCGCATCAAGCTGGCGGGCCAGCGCTTCCGGATCGGTAACGGGCTGCTCGCAGCGGTAATCGTGGCATACGTAGGCAGTGGCCCGGCCGTCAAGAGGCACTTGGGCGGCCAAGAAGGGCGCCAGCTGAACAAGCCGCTCGCCGGCCTCCCCGGGCCGACGCAGCAGCAGCACCTTGCGAGGCAGATAACGCCGGTGAATCGTGCGCAGCATCTCCCGGAGTGCTGGGTCGTCCGGCTCGCCAGCCAGCACCAGTTCGTAGATGGGCCCAAAAGCCAGATCGATACTGACGAGCATGCCCGTAAAGATGGGCGGCTGCTGCTTGACCGGTCCCGAGAAAAAGCGAATCATCGCATCGGCGTGCTCTTCGTAGGCCGTCCGCCCGGTCATGTGCCCCAGTCGCACCAGGTTCATGAGCGCCACGGCATTGCCCGACGGTAACGCATTGTCCAGCGTCTCTCGCGGCCGCACGATCAACGACTCGCCATCGTCCGGCGTCATGTAGAACACGCCACGTGGATCCCAGAAGTGTGCCAGCATCTGATCGGTCAGCGCCAGCGCTGTTTCCAGGTAGGATTCTTCAAATGTGGCCTCGTAAAGGTCCAGCAGGCCCCAGGTCAGGAAAGCGTAATCATCGAGCATGCCCGGAATGCCCGCTTCGCCGTCTCGATACCGATGCCACAGGCGGCCTTCGGGCGTGCGCATCGTGCGCAGCAGAAAGTCGGCGGCCGCACGTGCGGCCTCCACGTACGCCGCCTCATCGAACACCTGGGCGGCCCGGGCCAGCGCAACGATCATCAAACCATTCCAGTCGGTCAGGATTTTTTCATCCCGACCGGGCCGCACGCGCTGCGCGCGATAGGCGAACAGACGCTGCCGTATCTCCTCCATCTTCGCCTCCAGCTCCTCCGGCGTCCAGCCTCGTTCACGGGCCAGTGCTTCCGGTGGCTTGGTCAGGTACAGAATGTTTTTGCCGGTGCGCTCGCCCGTCGCCTCCTCTTCGTAGTTGCCCTCGGGATTCACGTTGAATAGCTCGATGGCCAGCGGGGCCAGCTCCGGTCCCAGCGCCTCCCGGAGTTCTTCGACGGTCCACACGTAGAATTTTCCTTCTTCGCCCTCGCTGTCGGCATCTTCCGAGCTGTAGAAGGCGCTTTCCGGCGCACGCAGATCGCGCAGCACGTAGGTCAGAATTTCCCGGGCCGTGCGCTCGTAGAAGAACTTGCCGGTGGCCTGATAGGCCTCGGTGTAGGCCATCGCCAGCAGGGCCTGATCGTAGAGCATTTTTTCGAAGTGCGGCACGCGCCAGGCCTCGTCCGTTGCGTAGCGGTGAAAGCCAAACCCGACGTGATCGTAGATGCCGCCCAGGCGCATCTGCACCAGCGTGTGCTCGACCATCTGCAGCGCGTGCGCCTCTCCGCTCCGGTGCCAGTAGCGCAGCAGAAACAGCAGCGTGTGCGGCGTGGGAAACTTCGGTGCATGTCCGAACCCTCCGTGTTTCCGGTCGAAAATGTCATCCAGGCGCCGGTAGGCGATCTCCAGCCATTCGGCATCGATGACCTGGCTGGGCGCCTCGAACGACATGATTTTCTGCAGCGTGCCGGTCAGTTTTTCGGCCGAGGCGATGATTTCGTCCCGGTGCTGTTGCCAGGCCTCCTTGATGCGCGGGATGATTTCCAGCAATCCCGGCCGCCCGTAGCGGCTCCGCTTCGGGATGTAGGTGGCCGCGAAGAACGGCTTTTTATCAGGCGTCATGATGATGGTCAGCGGCCAACCACCGTGCCCCGTGACCATCTGGCAGACGGTCATGTAAAGCTGGTCAATGTCAGGGCGTTCCTCGCGATCCACCTTGATGTTGATGAACGTCTCGTTCATCAGACGCGCGACCTCTTCGTCTTGAAAGGATTCATGCGCCATCACGTGGCACCAGTGACAGGCCGCATAGCCGATCGACAGAAAGATTGGCTTGTCTTCGGCTTTTGCTTTCGCAAAGGCTTCCTCGCACCAGGGCCACCAGTCGACTGGATCGTCCTTGTGCTGCTGCAGATAGGGACTTTTTTCAAACTGAAGGCGGTTTGGCATAACGATTTCCGGTTTACGCAAAAGAAAAAGCGTAGCAGCCAACAGACTGCTACGCTTAAGCCCGAAGCGGCAATTTGTGCCCGCCGATTCAGAACACGTCGCCGAAGCAGATCGCGTTCAGAAACAGCCGGCTTGATCCCACCCAGAAGGCACGGAAGTTCGGGTTGTCCATGATCAGGATGATGCGGCCGCGTCCGTAGCGTTGAGCCACGACGGCGGCGGCCCCCGGCGCCAGCTTCCGGCGGGCGGCCGAGAGATACCCGCTGAGCAGCGGCTGTTCGGTATAGACGGCCACATTGGCGCCCGGCGTCTCGGAGGGATTGTAGAAGGTTTCTTCGGTGCGGAAGACCGGCAGCGTGGCACCCAGCCCGAAAGCCAGCGGATGCGTGGTGTCGAGCCGGACTTCCAGAATGGCCCCGCCGATCACCTGCGCGCCGCGGGCACGGGCCAACTGGCCATACGGATAAGGCCGCAGCAGCGAATCCAGGTTGAAAGGCCGGGTTTTGAGGCTGACCAGCCCCTGCGCAACCACCCAGTCAACGGCATTCGTCAGGGCAATCAGCACGCCGCCCTGCCGCACCCATTTTTTGATCTTTTCGGCCGGGAGCGCATTGTACGAGCCGCCGGCCAGCACCAGCCGGTTGTAGCGGCTCAGGTCAGCCCAGGCGACGTTGTCCACGTCCAGCAACGAGACAGGTATCTGCATCCGCTCGGAAAGCAGGTGCCAGACCTCGCCCGCATTGTAGGCGCGCGTGCCCTCGCCGGTCAGCAGCGCGACGCGGGGCTGCTCCAGTACCCGACCGTAGTCGCGCGTGCCCAGGTCGGGCCCCTGTTCGGTCAATCCGGTCTGCACGGCAAAAAAGCGCACGTGGTAGGTGTCGGCCAGCTCACGCAGCAGCGCCTGCAACGAATCGGGCGTGGGCCCTTTGCCGTCGCGTTGCGTGCCCGGGATCAGCACGGTGCCGGGCGGGAACGTGCGGGGACTGCCTGCCACGGGTAGCGTGACCGCTTCGGTGAGCACACGCGCCCGCACGCCGGCCTGCTGGATGCGGTAGAGCGCAGCCGGCGCGAAGAAACGATCCCAGGTCATCAGATAGGCGTAGTCGGAGCGGCCGCCCACCAATTCGCCCCCATCCAAGCGTACCGAATCGACGGGCGTTCCCAACAGTTCCGACGGATCGCGTCGCCACTCGGCCCAGGTCACATCGTAGGCCAGCGGTAGCGTCCAGGCCGACACGTCGTAGAAAAGCGAGTCCTTAAAGGTCGTGCGTCGCTCCATCAGCGCCTGCAGCATCCGGACCTGTGGCTGTCGGGTGGGCACCACGTAGGCCTGTCCGGCCCGGAACGTTTTCCCGTCGACCGTCACATCGCGAGCCAGCATGTACACCCGGATGCGGTGGCGCCGGAGCACTTCGGCCAGCATCTGGGCCCGCGTGCGGCCCGGCTCCAGCGCGATAAGGTAGGCTTTGACCGGAAGGCGATGGGCAATCTCTTCGGCCTCCCGGTAGAAGTCGCGCTGGTAGCGCAACAGCTCCATCCGCAACGCGCGAAGCGCCCTCAGCGTCGAGAGCGAGGTGGTAAAGTGGTTACGAATCGTGAAGGCGTAGGAAAGCACGCCGTCGCGCGTTTCTCGGAGCAATGCCCGCGACGAAGCCTGTTCGAAAAGAATACCGACGGCACCGTTAGCGTCCGGGTAGGTCGAACCCTTGCCGTAATAGAAGTCGTCGTAGCCTTCTTCCGAATAGTAAAGCGAGCCGATCCGGTTGAGCGCCTCGGCATGATAGCGGGCGATAGCAGCCGTCAACTCCTGGTTGCGGGCCGGCGTGAGCGGGTGTGTCCGGCTGGGCACCCCCGGCATGAAGAAGAACGTAGACTCGCTGCCCATCTCGTGGTGGTCCGTCAGCAATTGCGGCCGCCAGTGATGGAAAAGGCGAAGGCGTCCCTGCGATTCCGGATGCTGGCCGGTGAGCCAGTCGCGGTTCAGGTCGAACCAGTAGTGGTTGGTGCGGCCGCCGGGCCAGGGTTCGAGGTGCTCGCGGTCCTGCGGATCGGCCACAGGCACGCGGCCCCGGTTGCGGTTGGCCCAGTCCACGAACCGATCTCGCCCGTCCGGATTAAGCATCGGATCGACGATGAGCACAGCCTGCGCCAGCAGCGAGTCGATCTCCGGCCCCCGGGCGGCCGCCAAGTAGTAGAGCACGAGCAGCGACGCTTCGGAGCCGCTGGCTTCATTGCCATGGATACTGTAGCCCAGGTAGGCGACGACCGGCATGCGGGCCAACTCGGCATCGGAGACGGATGCCGGATCTTCCGAAAGCCGAAGGTTGGCCTGACGGATCTCTTCCAGACGCATCAGGTTTTCGGGTGCCGAGACGATCGCGTGGACCAGCGGCCGTCCCTCGTAGGTGCGGCCGTGCTCCTCGACCAGCACCCGATCGCTGGCCGCCGCTACAGCCTGAAAGTAGGCCACGATCTGATGCGGAGCGGTGTGGCGCGTGCCCACCACGTGCCCGATGACCTCCTCCGGCTTCGGGATGGCAGGATTGTAGGACACGGCTTCAGGCAACGGCAGAGACAGCGGAAAGGCAGGCTGGCCCTGCCCTATCTTCGGGCAGCATACGGCCAGGCCGAGCAGCATACCGGGAAGTAAACGCTTGAACAGACGCTTCACGGCCATCTTTCGGTCTGATGAATGATTTCGGCTCTGCCAGAAGATAAAAACGACAATCCAAAAAAAGCCCTGGTGGGCCTGCGCCACCAGGGCTCAGTTTTTTTTCCGGTCAGGATAGCGTTCAGGAGGCTTCGACTGATTCGGTCGCTCCGTCGCCGGCACCGTTGCCGGCCGCTGCACTTTCGCTGACGGCCGCCTGCAGCGCCTCCAGCTCCTTGCGCGAGCCGACGACCAGGTTCTGGAAGCGGCGCTGACCGGTACCGGCCGGAATCAGGTGCCCGACGATCACGTTCTCCTTCAGGCCATAGAGGTGGTCGGTCTTGGCCGCGATGGCCGCCTCGGAGAGCACCTTGGTGGTCTCCTGGAACGACGCAGCCGAGATGAACGAGTCGGTCGAAAGCGCCGCCTGCGTGATCCCCAGCAGCACGGGCTCGGCCACGGCAGGCTGCGCCTCGCGCACTTCCACCGGCCGCAAGTCGCGCCGTTTCATCTCGGAGTTCACCTCGCGCAGGCGCCGACGGTCAATGATGTCGCCCACCTTCAGATCCGAGTCGCCCGGATCGACCACGACGAAGCAGTCGTAGAGCCTGTCGTTGATCTTGTCGAGCGTGTAGCGGTCGACCAGGTCGCCCTCGAGCAGGTTCGTGTCGCCCGGATCGGTGATGCGCACCTTCTGCATCATCTGGCGCACGATCACCTCAATGTGCTTGTCGTTGATCGACACACCCTGCAGGCGGTAGACCTCCTGGATCTCGTTCACCAAGTATTCCTGGACTTTACGCGGACCCAGGATGCGCAGGATGTCCTGCGGCGACACCTGACCGTCCGACAATTGTTGACCCGCCTGCACGTAGTCGCCCGGATGCACCAGGATGTACTTGCTAAGCGGGATCTGGTAGGTGCGCGACTCGGAGCCGTCAGGACTGGTCACGATCACCTCCTGAGCCCCGCGCTTACGGGCGCCGTACTCCACATAGCCCTCAATCTCCGAGACAATGGCCGGGTCGGAGGGTGTGCGCGCCTCGAACAGCTCAATCACACGCGGCAGACCGCCCGTGATATCGCGCGTCTTGACCGTCTGGCGCGGCAGCTTGGCCAACACCTGACCGGCCTGGACCACATCGCCCTCGTCCACCTGGATACGCGAGCGCACGGGCAGCGCATACTCGCGCACCGAGCCGTCGGGCAGCTCGATCAGGATGGCCGGTGTGAGCGAGCGGTCGCGGCTTTCGATGACGACCTTTTCGCGGTAGCCGGTCTGCTCGTCGGCCTCTTCGCGGTAGGTGACTCCTTCGATGATGTCCTGGTAACGGACCGTACCGCTGACCTCGGTCAGGATCACGCTGTTGTAAGGGTCCCAGGTGACCAGCACCTGGCCTTTTTCGACCAGGTCGCC
Source organism: Rhodothermus sp. (assembly GCA_015487635.1). Lineage (GTDB taxonomy): Bacteria > Bacteroidota > Rhodothermia > Rhodothermales > Rhodothermaceae > Rhodothermus. The sequence continues at coordinate 10,779 of WFPM01000154.1, read as the reverse complement.
CTCCTGGACGAGCAGTTCAGCGCCGTAGGGTACGTTTGCCCGCCACAGCTCGCGGCCTTCCTCCTGCGGATCCATGATGCGGATCATGCCCTGACGGGAGAGCACGACCTCCTTCGGCCCTTCGTCCGATTCGTAGGTGACGGTCCGCAGGTTCTCGAAGGCCACGCGACCGGCAAATTTCGCGTTGAGCGTGCTTTCGGCCTCGATACGGGCAGCCGTACCACCGACGTGGAAGGTCCGCAGCGTCAGCTGCGTACCCGGCTCGCCGATCGACTGGGCTGCCACCACGCCGACGGCCTCACCGACCTCCACCAGGCGGCCGGTAGCCAGGTTGCGGCCGTAGCAGAGCGCGCACACGCCACGCGGCGCCTCGCAGGTGAGCACCGAGCGGATCTCCACCTCCTCAATGGAGGTTTCGGCGATGCGCTGCGCCTTCTCCTCGTCGATCAGCTCGTTGGCGGCCACGATCAGCTCACCCGTGAGCGGGTCGTACACGTCGTGCAACGACACGCGCCCGAGGATACGGTCGGCCAGCGGCTCGACGATCTCCTCGTTGTCCTTGAGCGCGCCAATCTTGATGCCGCGCAGCGTGCCGCAGTCGTACATCGTAACGGTCACGTCCTGCGCCACATCGACCAGACGGCGCGTCAGGTAACCGGCGTCGGCCGTCTTAAGCGCCGTGTCAGCCAGACCCTTACGGGCGCCGTGCGTCGAGATGAAGTACTCGAGCACGGAGAGTCCTTCCTTGAAGTTCGAAATGATCGGGTTTTCGATAATTTCGCCGGCCGAGCCGACCATGCTCTTCTGAGGCTTGGCCATCAGGCCGCGCATGCCACCGAGCTGGCGGATCTGCTCTTTCGAGCCACGCGCGCCCGAGTCGGCCATCATAAAGATGGGGTTGAAGCCGTCTTTGTCGTTCTTGAGCGTTTCGAAGAGGATCTCCGAAAGGCGGTTGTTCGTGCGCGTCCAGATGTCGATCACCTGGTTGTAGCGCTCGTTGTCGGTGATGACGCCCATTTCATAGTTCTGACGCGCCCGGGTTACCGCCTGGTTGGCCTCTTCGATCAGCTGCTCCTTCTCTTTCGGAATGATGATATCCTCCAGCGAGAAGGTCAGCCCCGCCCTGGTCGCCTGCTCAAAGCCCAGCGCCTTGATGTCGTCCAAGAAGCGGGCCGTCCGCGGATAGCCCGTGGCCTTGAGCACGCGGCCGATGATCGTCTTGAGGTTCTTCTTGGTGAGCACTTCGTTGATGAAGCCTACCTCATCGGGCACGACTTCGTTGAAGAGGACGCGGCCGACGGTCGTATCGATCATCTGGCCGTCCTTGAGGCGGACCTTGATCCGGGCGTGCAGGTCGACCACCCCCTGGTCGTAGGCCTGGCGCACCTCCTCGGTGCTGGCAAAACGCATCCCCTCGCCCTTGACGCCATTCTTGGCCTTGGTCATGTAGTAGAGCCCCAGCACCATGTCCTGCGTGGGCACGGCGATGGGATCCCCGTTGGCCGGGCTGAGGATGTTGTGGCTGGAGAGCATCAGAATCATGCTCTCCAGGCAGGCTTCGTGCGAGAGCGGCACATGCACGGCCATTTGGTCGCCGTCGAAGTCGGCGTTGTAGGCCGTACAGACCAGCGGGTGGAGCTGAATCGCCTTGGCCTCGGTCAGCACGGGCTGAAAGGCCTGAATACCCAGCCGATGCAGCGTCGGCGCACGGTTAAGCAGGACGGGCCGCCCCTGAATAACCTTTTCCAGGATGTCCCAGACCTCGTCGGTGCGACGGTCCACCACGCGCTTGGCGCTCTTGACCGTGCGCACAATCCCCCGCTCGATAAGCTTGCGAATGATGAAGGGCTTGAAGAGCTCGACGGCCATTTCTTTAGGCAGGCCGCACTGATGCAGCTCGAGCTCCGGCCCGACCACGATCACCGAGCGCCCGGAGTAGTCGACACGCTTACCGAGCAGGTTCTGACGAAACCGGCCCTGCTTGCCCTTGAGCATGTCGGAGAGTGACTTCAGGGCCCGGTTCGAGTCGCTGCGCACGGCGTTCGCCTTGCGCGAGTTGTCGAAGAGCGAGTCGACAGCCTCCTGCAGCATGCGCTTTTCGTTGCGCAGGATGACCTCGGGCGCCCGAATGTCGATCAGCCGTTTAAGGCGATTGTTGCGGATGATGACGCGCCGATAGAGATCGTTCAGGTCGCTTGTGGCAAACCGACCGCCTTCGAGCGGCACCAGCGGGCGCAGCTCCGGCGGAATCACCGGAATGACCCGCATGACCATCCACTCGGGCCGGTTCTCCAGCTTCCGGTTCGCCTCCCGGAAGGCCTCGACGACCTGCAGCCGCTTGAGCGCCTCTTCCTTGCGCTGCTGGCTCGTCTCGGTCTTGACCTGGAAGCGCAGTTCCTTAGAAAGCGCGTCCAGGTCCAGCCGCTTGAGCATCATCTCGATGGCCTCACCGCCGATCTTGGCGATGAACTTCTCCGGGTCGTCGTCGTCGAGGCGATTGTTGTCCTCTCGGATCTGGTAGAGGATGTCGTAATACTCCTCTTCGGTGAGGAGTTGGTTCTTCTCCACCCCGAGCTTCTCGGCGCAGCCGGGCTGAATGACGATGTAGTTCTCGTAGTAAATGATCTTCTCCAGATCCTTCGACTTCAGCCCGAGCAGGTTGCCGATCTTGTTCGGGACGGTCTTGAAATACCAGATATGGACGACCGGGACGGCCAGCGTGATGTGGCCCATCCGCTCACGGCGCACCTTCTTTTCGGTCACCTCGACGCCGCAGCGGTCGCAGACGATGCCCCGGTAGCGGATGCGCTTGTACTTCCCGCAGTGGCACTCGTAGTCCTTGACCGGCCCGAAGATCTTTTCGCAGAACAGGCCGTCCTTTTCCGGCTTGAACGACCGGTAGTTGATCGTTTCGGGCTTGAGGACTTCGCCGTAGGAGCGTTCGAGGATGCTTTCCGGCGAAGCCAGGCTCAGCGTGATGCTGGTGAAGTCGCGCTTGATCTTGAGCGTCTTCCCTTGCGGCATAGCGTATATCGGCGGGTTGGTGTCGAATCAGGGGGAGCCTTCGTTCAGTCGAGCCGCACTTCCAGGCCGAGGCCCTGCAGCTCACGCACCAGCACGTTGAAGCTTTCGGGAACGCCGGGCTCGGGCAGGTTCTCGCCCTTGACGATGGCTTCGTAGGCCTTCGAGCGACCCTGCACGTCGTCCGACTTGTAGGTGAGCATTTCCTGGAGCGTGTGCGCGGCGCCGTAAGCGTAGAGCGCCCACACTTCCATCTCACCCAGACGCTGCCCACCGAACTGGGCCTTACCACCCAGCGGCTGCTGCGTGATGAGGCTGTAGGGTCCGATCGACCGGGCGTGAATCTTGTCCTCGACCAGGTGGTTGAGCTTCATCATGTAGATGTAGCCCACCGTGGTCTTCTCGTCGAGCGGCTCGCCCGTGCGGCCGTCGTAGAGCTGGACGCGGCCGTCCTCGGGCAGCCCCGCCTCGCGCAGCAGCGCCTTGATGTCGTCAAGCGCAGCGCCGTCGAAGACCGGCGAGGCGAACTTCCGGCCCAGCACCTTGCCGGCCCAGCCGAGGAGCGTCTCGTAAATCTGCCCCAGGTTCATACGGGAAGGTACGCCCAGCGGGTTGAGCACGATGTCCACGGGCGTTCCGTCCTCCAAGAAGGGCATGTCCTCAACCGGAACGATCTTGGCCACCACGCCCTTGTTACCGTGCCGGCCGGCCATCTTGTCGCCCACCTGAATTTTACGCTTGCGAGCCACATAGACTTTGGCCAGCTGCACGATTCCGGGCGGCAGCTCGTCTCCCATCTGGATCTGGTGCTTGAGACGCTTGGCCTCGCCCGTAATCCGCCGGTGCATCTGCTCGTAATTGCGGAGCAGCTTCTGCACCTTGCGGTTGACGGTCTCGTCCTGCGTGAAGGGCAACATCGGGTTCAGCCGCAGCGGCGAGATCTTCTCGAAGGCTTCCCGCGTGAAGGGCATGCCTTCGGGCAGCACGATGTCGCCCTCGCGCGTCTCGACACCGGCCGAGAGCTGCCCTTCGACCAGCTTGAAAAACTTCTCCCAGAAGCGACGGTCGAGCTCGGCCAGGTCCCGCTGCAGCTGCTCGTCGATCTCGGCCAGCCGCTGCTGCTCTCGCTTCTTCGAGGCCGGATCGAGCTTGCGGCGGCTGAAGAGCTTCGTGTCGATCACGACGCCCCGCATGCCTGGCGGTGCCTTCAGCGAGGCGTCCTTCACATCACCGGCCTTGTCGCCGAAGATGGCCCGGAGCAGCTTCTCTTCGGGTGTGGGCTCCGTCTCGCCCTTGGGCGTGACCTTCCCCACGAGGATGTCGCCGGCCTTCACCTCGGCGCCCACGCGGATGATGCCCCGCTCGTCGAGATCCTTCGTGGCCTCTTCGGAGACATTCGGGATTTCCCGCGTGAGCTCTTCCTGGCCGCGCTTGGTGTCGCGCACCTGGCACTCGAACTCTTCGATATGCACCGAAGTGTAGACGTCCTCGGCCACCAGGCGCTCCGAGATCACAATGGCGTCCTCGAAGTTGTAGCCGCGCCAGGGCATGAAGGCGACCAGGACGTTCTTGCCGAGCGCCAGCTCACCCTTTTCGGTGGCGAACCCGTCGCAGAGCACCGTCCCCTTCTCGACGCGCTGGCCGACTTTGACGATCGGCCGCATGTTGATGCACGTGTCCTGGTTTGTGCGGCGGAATTTGATCAGCCGGTACTCCTTGACGGGTTCCTCGAAGCTGACCTCGGCGTCCTCGGGGTCCTGGTCGTAACGGATGACGATGCGCTCGGCATCGACGTACTCGACGACGCCCGGGCCTTCGGCCACCAGCAACGCGCGCGAGTCGCGGGCGATGCGGGCTTCCATGCCCGTGCCCACGATGGGCGCCTCAGGCCGCAGCAGCGGCACGGCCTGACGCTGCATGTTTGAGCCCATGAGCGCACGGTTGGCGTCGTCGTGCTCCAGGAACGGAATCAGGCTGGCCGAAGGCGAGACGATCTGGTTGGGCGCCACGTCCATGTACTGAATCTGCTCGGGCCGCATCAGCGGGAAGTCACCGCGATAGCGGCACTTGACGAATTCGTTGAGGAAGTTTCCTTCCTCATCGATGGGCGCGTTCGCCTGCGCGATGACCGCGTTGTCCTCTTCTTCGGCCGTCAGGTAGACGATCTCGTTCGTCACCTTGCCGTTGCGCACCACCCGGTAGGGCGTCTCGATGAAGCCAAACTCGTTGACCCGGGCGTGCACCGTCAGCGAGCAGATCAGTCCGATATTGGGACCTTCCGGCGTCTCGATGGGGCAGAGACGGCCGTAGTGCGTGTAGTGCACGTCGCGCACTTCGAAGCCGGCCCGCTCGCGCGTCAGGCCACCCGGACCCAGCGCCGACACGCGCCGCTTGTGCGTCAGCTCGGCCAGCGGGTTCGTCTGGTCCATGAACTGGCTGAGCTGGTTCGTGCCGAAGAAGGTGTTGATGACGCTGGCGATCGTCCGGGCGTTGACCAGGTCCTGCGGCGTGAAGCTCTCGGCGTCACGCAGGTTCATGCGCTCTTTGATGGTACGGGCCATGCGGGCCAGCCCCACCGAGAACTGCGCCGCCAGTTGCTCGGCCACCGTGCGCACGCGGCGATTGCCCAGGTGGTCGATGTCGTCCACCGTGCTGCGACCGTTCTGCAGCAGCACCAGCTCGCGCACGATGGCGACGATATCCTCCTTCGTGAGCGTGAGCACATCCATCGGGGTGTCCAGGCGCAGCCGCTTGTTAATGCGGTAGCGCCCGACGGCCCCCAGATCGTAGCGCTTCTCGTTGAAGAACAGCCGGTCCAGCAGCGCGCGCGCTGTCTCCAGATCGGGCGCCTCCGTACCGCGCAGCTGGAAGTAGATGTACTCCAGCGCCTCGGCTTCCGAATGCGTGGGATCTTTACGAAGCGTGTTCAGCAGCAGGCTCTTGTCGAGCGCCTCTTCTTCGTCTTCTTGCTCCTCTTTCAGGAGATAGAGCTTCGTGATGCCGGCCTCCTTGAGCCGGTCGTAGTCCTCTTCCTGCAGCTCATGCTCGGCCGGCAGGAGCACCTCGCGCTCACGCTTTTCCTCCAGGACCTCGCCGGTGTCCTCGTCGACGATTTCGATAATGCGCTCCAGCGTGATCGACGAGGCCAGCTTACGGCCCAGATGTTTTTTGAATTTCTTTTTGGTGGAAATATCGGCCTCCTCGGCCAGCTCGAAGAGCTGGATAATTTCCTCGTCCGAGGAAAAGCCCAGCGCGCGCAGCAGCGTCGTGACCGGAATTTTCTTGCGCCGGTCGATATAGGCCCACAGGATGCCGGCCACGTCTGTGGAGAACTCCAGCCACGAACCTCGTAGCGGAATGACGCGCGCCGAGTAGAGCTCCGTGCCGTTGGGGTGGACGCTCTGGCTGAAGAAGACGCCTGGACTCCGATGGAGCTGGGAGACGATCACGCGCTCGGCCCCGTTGATGATGAAGGTGCCGCGCTTGGTCATGTAGGGCAGGTTGCCCAGGTAAACTTCCTGCTCGATCGCCTCCCCGGCCTCCTCTTCGTCCTCGTCTTCCAGGATCGACAGCCGAAGCTTGGCCTTGAGCGGGACCGAATAGGTCAGTCCCTGCGCCAGACACTCCTCGATCGTGTGCTTGGGGGTGTCCAGCGTGTAGTAGAGGAATTCCAGGATGTAGCGCTCCCGGCTGTCGGTAATCGGAAAGTGCTCTTTGAAGACCGCCTGGAGTCCCTTGTCCTCGCGCTCCTCAGGCGGCACGTCGTCCTGCACGAATTCCTTGAAGGACTTCAGCTGGATCTCCAGGAGGTCGGGATAGTCCAGGACCGTCTTGGTGCGGGCAAACGAAATCCGTTCGTTCGTGCCCGGCTGGCCGTTGAACTCAGACATAAGCGGGTGCGACTTCGATGGTTGAGTGACGCGTTGCTGTCAACCTACCAGACGAACAGCTTGCGCCTGCAAGTTGGATAGAAGTGGGTAGCGCTGCAATAACGCGATGGCATGGAGCTTGTTTCTCCATGGAATAGCGAGCCCATGGAAAAATCATTTTCGGCGTGCAGGCTACAAGCAGGGAAAGCCGACACCCTCGGCAGAGGGGTCGGCTTACCTGAAAGATATATGGATTCAAAGCAAAAATGCTGGCTGAAGCCGTAAGTTCCCGATCAATTACTTGATTTCCACCTCGGCACCGGCCTCTTCCAGCTTGGCCTTGATCTGCTCGGCCTCCTCCTTGCTGACGCCCTCCTTGATCGGCTTGGGGGCGCTGTCGACCAGTTCCTTGGCCTCTTTGAGACCGAGCCCCGTGATGGCACGTACCTCCTTGATGACGGCAATTTTGTTGCCGCCGACCGCCTTGAGGATCACGTCGAACTCGGTCTTCTCCTCGGCTGCGGCGGCCCCGTCACCACCGGCCGGACCGGCCGCAACGGCCACGGCGGCAGCTGCCGGCTTGATGCCGTACTCTTCCTCCAGGATCTTGGCGAGCTCGTTCGCCTCCTTGATCGTCAGGTTAACCAGCTGTTCGGCGAGTGCTTTCAGGTCTGCCATGGTTCCTCCTCCTTGGTTTTCCTGCAGCGGTCTCAGCCCCGAAGGGCTACGCTGCACATTAAGGAATGATGTCGGTTAGCTTCGGGTTGTGGTTTACGCAGTCTCTTGCTCGGCGATGGCCTGCAGGCAGGCGGCCAGCGTCTGGCCCGGTCCCTGCAGCGCGCCCACTACGTTCTGGGCGGGTGCCAGCAGCAGGCCGACGATGTCGGCGATCAGTTCGTCCTTCGACTTCAGCGCGGCCAGCGTGTCGAGCGCATCGGCCCCGTAGATGGCGCCGTCGATATAGGCGGCTTTCAGCCGGGGCAACTCAACCCCCTGCTCCTCGATGAACTTCTTGATCACGCGGGCCGGTGCCGCCGGCTCGTCGCTGATGGCAATCGCCGTGGGGCCGTTCAGCACCGGCAGCAGCTCATCGTAGCCGCCCCGCTGCTCCATGGCAATCCGGAGCAGCGTGTTCTTGACGACTTTGAATTCAACGCCAGCCTCACGGAATCGACGCCGCAGGTCGGTGATCTGGGCCACGTTCAGCCCCATGTAGTCTGTTACGTAGACGACCGGCGCCGACTCCAGCTTGGCGCTGAGCTCTTCCAGGATGGCCGCTTTCTGGGCTCTGGTCAACGGCATGGCTTATTTCCTCCTCTTGGCAACAGGGTACGGTTTCATCGGAGCGTGTTGAGCACGCTCAGGCTCACCGGCACCGGCGGCCCCATGGTCGTCGAAAGCGTAATGGAGCGCACATAAGCGCCTTTCACAGCAGGCGGGCGCAGCCGCAGCACCTCGCGCAGGAAAGCCTCGGCGTTCTCGCGAATCTGCTGGCTGGTAAAGGAGGCCTTGCCGATCGAAGTGTGCAGGTTGCCCGCCTTATCCACGCGGAAGTCGATACGGCCGGCCTTGACCTCGCGCACGGCCTCGGCCACATTCTGGGTCACCGTTCCGCTTTTAGGGTTGGGCATAAGGCCACGCGGACCGAGAATGCGGCCCAGCCGCCCGACCTTGCTCATCACCTGGGGCGTGGCAATGACCACATCGAACTCCAGCCAGCCGTTCTGGATCTTTTCGATATACTCGTCCAGACCGGCGTAATCGGCGCCCGCCTCCAGGGCTTCCTTCCACCGGCCCTCGTCGGCCAGCACCAGCACCCGTACCTTTTTACCGGTACCATGCGGCAGGGCGACGGTGCCGCGCACCATCTGGTCGGCATGCCGTGGATCAACGCCCAGCCGCACGTCGATATCGACCGATTCGTCAAACTTGGCCAGCGCCGTCTTTTTGACCAGCTCGGCCGCCTCCTCCAGCGTGAAGGGACCGCTACCGGCCTGCTGAATGATCTCAAGCGCCTGACGATAGCGTTTTCCTCGTTTCTTGGGCATGGCTCGTTTCGGTTAAGCGGTTCAATCGCCTGCGCAGCGCAGACTCCCGCGGGATGTCGCTCAGAGATGTTCGGGCTTGCCTTCCACCACAATCCCCATCGAACGCGCCGTCCCGGCAATCATCGAAGCGGCCTTCTCCAGATCGTAGGCGTTCAGGTCGGCCATCTTCTGCTTGGCGATTTCCAGGCAGTCCTCCCAGGTAACCTTCCCCACCTTCTGGCGCAGCGGGTCACTGGCCCCCTTCTCGATCCCGGCCGCCTTTTTGAGCAACTCGGCCGCCGGGGGACTCTTGACAACAAAGGTGAAGGATTTGTCCGAGTAAACCGTAATCACGACCGGCAGGACCACACCCATGCGATCCTGCGTGGCCGCATTGAACTGCTTGCAGAACTCCATGATGTTGACCCCGGCCTGACCGAGTGCCGGGCCGATCGGCGGGGCAGGCGTCGCCTGGCCGCCCTTGATCTGGAGTTTGATAACCTTTTCGACCTTCTTTGCCATGGCTCCTCCTGTTTGCGGTCCGATCGCCTGTCAGCAGCGGCAGGCTCCCGCGTTTTGCAAAGCGCCTCTCGAATGCTTCTGTTTTCCGAAGGTTTCCGGCCCGAATCAGCCGCCTCGTTTTTCACAGAAAGCTACGACTCTCGCTCCACCTGCAGGTAATCGACTTCCAGGGGCGTCTTACGCCCGAAGATGGAGACCATCACTTTGAGCTTGAGCTTGTCGGGATAGACTTCCTCGACCACACCGGTGAAGTTGTTGAACGGCCCCTCGATGATACGCACCACGTCGCCGGGCTTGAAGGGAATTTCGGGCTGCTCACCCATTTCCCGGGCTTCATCGACCTTCCCGAGGATGCGGCGGACTTCCTCCGGGCGCAGCGGCGTGGGCTGATCACCACTTCCCAGAAAACCCACCACCGACGGCATGTTGGAAATCAAATGCTGCAACTCGCGATCGATTACCGCCTCGATCAGAATATAGCCCGGGAAGAAGGTGCGCTCACGGGTTCGTTTTTTGCCGCCGCGCAGTTCGAAGACGGTCTCCGTCGGGATCAGGATCTGTCCGATCCGGTCCTGCAGGCCCAGCCGCTCAATTTCGCGTTCCAGGTACTGTTTGACCTTCTTTTCGTGCCCGGAAAAGGTGCGCAATACGTACCATTTACGCACCCCCTCCTGTTTTTTTTCTTCGGTCATGACCCCGGCTCCGCTTTACAGGGAGTAGATGAATTCCAGTACCGTGGCAATTACCCGATCGGCCAGGAAGATGAACAGCGCCAGCACGGTCGAGGCCACCAGCGTCAGAATGGTGTTGTTGATCAATTCCTGACGCGAGGGCCAGCTCACCTTCTGCATTTCACGGTAGACTTCCTGCAAATAATCCCGGACTTTTGCAAACATGGCCGATGCAGATGATGGACGGTATCGCTCCGGACAAACAGGAAGGGCGAACCGGCGTTCGCCCTTCCCTTACATGCTGGCACGGGCGGCAGGACTCGAACCTGCAACCTGCGGTTTTGGAGACCGCTGCTCTGCCAGTTGAGCTACGCCCGTGTGTCCTCCGGATCCATTGTACGCCCGATGGGCGACAGGATCCCGGAGGTTATTGCTCAAAAGGTTGACTTCAGTCGAGGATTTTGGTGACGACGCCGGCACCAACCGTCCGTCCACCCTCACGAATCGCAAAACGCAACCCCTCCTCCATCGCCACCGGATAAATCAACTTCACCCGAAACCGCGCATTGTCCCCTGGCATCACCATCTCCACGCCCTCCGGCAACGTAATATCTCCCGTCACGTCCGTCGTCCGAAAGTAAAACTGCGGACGATACCCGTTGAAAAACG
>WFPM01000153.1 GCA_015487635.1 Rhodothermus sp. | reverse complement strand
TGGAACTGCCCGGCCTCTGGGATGCGCTGTTTATCGCCGCCTGGGTGCACGATTTCGGCAAGGCCGCTCGGGGATTTCAGGAAATGCTCCGGAGCGGAGAAAAATGGAACTACCGCCACGAAGTGCTCTCGCTGGCGTTTCTGGACTGGCTGTTGCCGACAGACGATCCGCGCTATCCGCTGGCGATGGCCGCCGTGGCCGCCCACCATCGGGATTACCCTGCACTGGCCCGCCAGTACATCGAGGTGGAAGATCCGGCCGACAGCGGCATTGACGAGCGCTGGCGAGAAATGGATCAAAAAAGGTTGGAGGCACTGGCCCATTGGACCGCAGAGGAATGGCCCGGGATAGTCTCGGCAGAGCGTCTGAACGTGCAGGCGCCGCCGCTCCACGTGCTGCTCCACGATGTGCCGGTGTTGCTGAGCGATGGACCAGATCGTATTCGGAAGGCGCTCGTCTGTTATCGCCGGTACTTTCGGAGCCAGCGTCGGCCTGCACGCAGGGAGCCCCGGTGCGCATGGCAGCGTCGGCGGCAGGCGCTGTTTGTACGCGGCCTCATGCTGCAGGCCGATCGCCTCGCCAGTGCTCAGGCACCCCCGTTGAAGGCGCCTGATCTGGACGGCGTTGCGAAGGCGTTGCCGTCCAGCCGCTCCGGTTGGTACCCTCATCAACAAACGGCCGCCGATCATGTGGGCTCGCTGCTGTTGGCCGCGCCTACCGGCAGTGGAAAAACGGAAGCCGCTTTGCTCTGGGCACGACGCCAGCTTCAGGAAGGCCGTCGGGGCGCTGTATGCTATCTGCTTCCATACCAGGCCAGCCTGAATGCAATGTATCGGCGTTTCGTCGATAAATACGGCCTGAACAGGGATGATGTGGCGCTGCTGCATAGCCGAGCTGTCCAGGCAGTTTACCGGGAACTGGTTCGTGGCGAGGTGACCGAACACGCAGTGGCCTATCAGCAGGCGCAGCGATTCAAGGCGCTGGGGCGCTTGCATCAGCAACCCGTCTTGCTGGCTACACCTTATCAGCTGCTGCGGGCGGCTTTCCGATTGCCGGGCTACGAAGGGCAGTGGGCCATGCTCCAGGGAGCCCATCTGATCGTCGATGAAATTCACGGCTACGAACCCTTCCGACTCGGGCTGCTACTGGGATTGTTTTCCATGCTGCAGCAGCATTTTGACGTGCGTCTGGCCGTGATGACGGCTACCATGCCTTCCTGGCTGCGCAACTTGCTGGAGCGGGAACTGGAGGTTGTCTGGCAGTCGGCCGACAGCCAGTTGTACAGGCAGTTCTGTCGCCATCGCCTTTTTCTGAAAGAAGGAAAGCTGGAGAATGAGCGCGTTCTGGATGAGATCGTTCAGCGTGTTCACCAGGGAGAGGCCGTACTGGTCGTAACCAACCTGGTAGTTGCTGCACAGGAGCTCGCCGAAGCGCTGGCTGTACGGTTGAACAGCCCGTGGCCGCGACGTTGCGATCCCGTGCACGATCCGGTACTGCTGGTGCACAGCCGATTTACGGCCGAAGATCGGCTACAGCGAGAAGTCGTCTTACAGGCGCGGGTCGATCGACAGCCACGTCAGGGAGGCTTCGTGGTGGTGGCCACACAGGTCGTGGAGGTGAGCCTGGATGTCGATTTCGATACGATCTACACCGATCCGGCCCCTCTGGAAGCGCTGGTGCAGCGTTTCGGGCGGGTAAACCGCCGGCGGCATTTCAAAGAGCGTCCCGTTTTTGTGATGACAGAAGCCATGGACTGGACCTGGCCGTATCGTCAGGAAGCGCTGATGCGCCGCACGGTGGAGCACCTCACACGGTTTGAGGGGCAAATGATCGATGAGGCGATGATCGGTGCGTGGCTGGATACGGTGTACGAGCCCGAAGTGCCGTCGCTTCAACGGGAGGTGGCGCGAGGCCGTTCTTCCTACGAGGCGGTAGCCGGGCTGGCACATATGGTGGCTTTTGAATCGGATCCGAACCTGGAGGATCAGTTCGATGCGCTGTTTGATGGCTACGAAGTGCTTCCGCTGCAGCTCCAGCAGGAGTTCTTGCAACGGGCTGATCGCGGAGAGTACGTCGAAGCTTACGGGCTGCTCGTGCCGATTTCGCAGGGACGCTTTCATGCCCTGCGTCAGCAAAATGCATTGACGCGGTTGCAGGAGTACCGGGTGTGGGT
>WFPM01000152.1 GCA_015487635.1 Rhodothermus sp. | reverse complement strand
CTTATGTACTGCCCCCTCCCTGCCAGGGAGGGGGTCAGGGGGAGGGTCCAATCCGGTGCTTTCCGCGCCGACGTGCGGAAAGCTGGCGGGGACGGTTGGCGCCGCTCATTTTCCGGGCGGAAAGCACAGGCGCAATCGGGGTGCGCTCCGCCCGGCCAGACGGCGCGTTTCCCACCCCGCAGGGGTGGACTGCCGGATCCGCCCGGTCGCATCAGCCGGGGTAGGTCCGGCCCCGGGGCGTTGCATCCTCATGCCCCGGTAACTCAGCGATCCCTTATAAGGGCGCGTCTCTGTGTGTGCCTGCAATCGGGAAGGATACGAAGGGTCACCCTCCCGGAGGTAAAACGTTGCAGAGGCTGCCGTTGATGCGGTAGAAACGCCCCCTGTAGGCCTCCGCAATGCTTGTCCTGGTGGACCTGGCTCCCTGATCAGGCGGTCCGGCGTGCGCGCACCGTTTCTATCGGAATCCCTGCCAGCCCATCGGCGCGGCCTGTTGCTACGGCCGGTCGAAGATTATCCGGACGCTTCTCATTGTCCCGCCGGAGGACAGGCCGGCGTTCCTTTTAGCCGGTATGCCTGCAGAGCGACTTTGTTGACCAGGTAGAGTCGGTCCCGGTCGAAGGTGAACGCAGAGCCTCCGCGAGGGAGTTGCAGGCTGTAGCAGTAGCGACCGTCCTGCCGGTGATAGAGGTCGAGAACGGCGCGGTAGCGCCCGTCGGCCGGTATCAGCCCCAGCACGGCGAACGTCTCCGGGTGGGGTCCCGGAGCGATACCGTTCGACACGAAGCGATGACGTGCGGTCAGGCGCAATCCCCCCTCGGGGGTGCGTTCGGGTTGGGGGAAGGGGACAGGATCGATACTGGTCCGCGAAAAGCGCATGCGGCCCTTCCAGTCGAACGAAGCGATCCATCCGGCCCGAACGGCCGTATAGTAGAAGCCTTCCCGATCGCCCATCAATTTGCCGTCGAAGGCAATCCAGCGGGGGAGCTGATCGGCCGCCAGTTGTCCGAAAAAGCCGAGCAGATGGCCGTCGCGAAACAGAGCGAAGGCGCCTTCGCGACGGGGCGAGATCGGAAAGAGCGCGTAGTGCCGACCGTCGGGCGACAGGGCCAGCCGACTGGCAGGAAAAGGCACCGTCCAGAGCGTATCGAGGGCCCCATCTGCCGCGAAGACGGTCACCCGGGCCGTGGTGGCGTCCAGCACCCAGATGCGGCCCTGCGCATCGACCGCGAAGTCAATCGGATGGCTGAATTCACCCGGGCCCTGTCCCTCACCCCGGCCCACGATGCGTTGAAGCTGCCCGTCCGGGGTGAACACCCGGAGCCGCATGTCGCCGTAGTCCATCACGTACACGCGTCCGTCCGGCCCGACTGCCACCTGGGTCGGATGGAGCAGTTCGGGTTCGCCCACCTGCCACAGCAACTCCCATTGCACGGAGCGGTAGGTGCGATCAGAAGGTAAAAGGAAAGCAGCGACAAAGAGGCACAGCAGTGCTGTCGCCACCCGTGTTAGGGAGTGCCTATAGACACGGGATGAGGCTGCCAACTTAGTGGGCACGACGAAGCTGCAGCTGCGCCTTCTCAATGACCGGAAGCTCCTCTTGCCACCGCAACAGGTAGAAAGTGTCACGGCCGGAGTCCTTCCAGAGAATCTCGTAAGGCGGCGAAGGAATTTCAGCATGGCCGAGATACTGACCCCGTTCATCCCAGAGTTCCAGAAAGCCAAGCGGTGGGTCCTGCTGTTGCTCCACGCTGAAGTGGCCCCACCGGCCCTTCGACAGAGTAAAGATGCCCAGGCTGCGCCGATGAATGCGCAGGGCAATGCGCCCATATGGACCGCTGAAAAACGACACATTGTTTTTCTCAGAGGGTGCCAGATCCCAGGGGGCCGTGCCGTCGGGTAGTTTAGTGTAAGCCGGGTATTTGATGGGGCGGCCTGAAAGCGGGGTAGCCTGCCAGCGGTTATGGTGGTGCTCCAGGCGGAAGATTCGGCCCTGATACAGCCAGGGCGCCACCATGAGCACACCCCGCCGATAAGCCACACGAACAGACGTGCGAAACGCCTGCATGGCATAGAGTGGATCTTCCGGCGACCAGAAAAGAACGGCACGGGCAATGCAGGAAGAGCGGGTCACGTGAAACGCCAAATCCGTAAGAAGAATGATACAGTCATTTTCGCTTGTTCGGGATCTGCCAACAATGAGTAGCGAATCGGACGGAACAGGAACCACCTGACGAATCATCAGCCGAGGGTAGCCGTAGCTCTGGAATGTTTCTCTGTCCGCATCTTCGTAGACGGTAATACGCCCATTAACAGGATCGCCGACATACAGCCTGTTTTCGGCATCTATCAGAAGCCAACTGATTGTCTCAAACTCACCCGGTCCTTTTCCTTTGCGGCCGATATATTTTATGAAGCGTCCGTTTGCATCAAAAACACGAATACGTGTGTCTCCATAATCACAGATATACACATAACCATTTTGATCCGTGACCAGTAGGTCTGGTAAGCGAAAGAAGTGCGGCTCTGTTTCTTCTGTACCTATAGTCCATTCTGTGGAAAAGGAGGCAATCCAGGTCTGGGCCAGGCAATGGGGCAGTAAAGCAATAAGAAACAGAAGGGTGAAGCTTGCGTGCTTCAACAATGTGTTTGGATGCATATATCGGATGAATCCCTCCTGGTCGTGCTGGGTCTCTCGGTTAACCTGGCCGTATAAGTCTGTTACGTTGATCGGCTTCACGATCATGTCGGGTTACGTTATTCAGCAGTTTTCTTCAGTGCCTGCGGATAGAAGATGAATGAGCTCAGAAGGGCCAGGCTATCGACGGTTCGGGGGCTGAAGCCGACGGAGTGCCGGGGGCAATCGATAACGCACCACCTCTTGCAAGCCTTCGGATGCCCGGTGGATACCCCAGGCATGGCCCTGCTGAACCACTTCCAGCCGCACATTCCCTTCCAGCAAAACGAGTTGTTGGCCTTTTTCAGAGACTACCAGATACTCTGTTCGGTCTATTGGCTCTGGCCCCTGTTGCACCCGGAGCCATGCCTGCCCCTGATCATCCAGCAGGAGTGCTTCCGTGTAAGGCCAGTGGTCTCGTTGCGGCCGGGAATAATGCAGTGACTTGTACTGAGGCGGAGCCAGTTGTCGGAGCTGCCTGAGCTGCTGACGCCATTGCGCTTCGGTGAAAGGCAGGCGTCGAAGGGGCGTAAACGTCAGATGCTTACGGGCATGGCCCCGAATGTCGTAGAACTTTACCGTCAGGCTGTCGGTCCAGAGCACGGCAATTTCTCGTCCGGGACGCACGGCCACCAGCGTACGGGCCAGAAACGGCAATACCGTATAGCTCACCGCTGTCCGAATCGCTTCGGAAGGGTGAAGTACCAAGAGTTGCTGCTGACGCCGCGCAGCCCAGTGGTACAGGTACAGCGCCTCAAAGTCGGAGCCCTCACCCTTCCGGTGATGCTCTTCGAGGCGAAGAATGAGCGAATCGGGACCCCAGGCCCATATGTCCTCAATCTGTGGCGCATCGGCCAGCGAAGCTATCGGACTACGCGTCCCGAGCAGTTCAACACGAGGCCACAGGCGCCAGGCATGCAGACGACTGCTGAACAGCTCCAGAGCGTAGAGCACGTCGCCTTCAGGAAGGTAGGCCAGTCGGTGGGGCCAGAACTGGAATTCGCCGGGACCTTCGCCGCGCCGTCCCAGCACGTTGAGTACCTGTCCGGCGGTGTCGAACAGCACAATCTGGTAGGCGCGGGCATCAGCCACGAGGAGGCGTCCATACCGATCGACGGCAAGCGCTGCAACTTTGCCGAACTGCTCGCCGGAAAGGACCAGCTCAGGGGACAGGGAAAGGTGCTCCTGTCCCCTGAGCTCAACAGCCAGCAGCAGCCGGAGGACCCATGCCAGGAGCCACGCGGCTGACTTTACTCTGGACAGAAGCCTGGCCATATGCCCGATCCTTCCCAACTGTACTTCTGGTCGCCGCAACGAACCACCAATTTCCACCGGTCTGCCCATTGAAACACAACGCTTGCACATTCCTCCGTCTCCCAGGCGCATGAAATGGAGGGCTCTGAGGCGTTTGCTTTTGTCTCGTAAACATGGCCTGCACCGGAGAAAGATAAGGTCAGCACGAGCAGAAGCAGCAACCGTCTCATGACCCACCTCCTTTGAGATTGGCAATTCGCACCCGATAGGCCCCGGCCGGCCGTCGGGGGTGCGGGCCGGACGACCGACCGCGTGCCCCTAATTAACACACACACAGTTTGTCAAGAGGGGCTTCGGGGAACTATGGCGCAAATTTTCCGGACATATGAGCACTATGGCGCACCCGATGCAGGTTGCTGAGACTGAAGGCTCCAGGGAGAACTGGATGTAGTCAAGAGGGGCGGTAGTTGTCGGCCCGTGCGTCGCGAAAGGAGCAGCCCGACGTGTTTCCCGGACATGGACGGCGCGCCTGCGGGTGTGGGGCAGCCGGCAGGGAACAGTTGCGTGGAACTTCGCGCTCAGCTGACCGCACAGCAGAAACGATACAGCGGCCAGACCAGCTGCCAGGTCTCCCAGATCCAGGGCACTATTCCCGCGCCCCGCGCCAGCACGGCTTCGCGGGACAACGTCCGTCCTGCCCAGATGCCCTCTGCGCCACGCAGCAACTCCGGAAGTCGGTGCAGTTCATCGGCCGTGCGTACCAGTCGGGTTGCCCCCTTTCTCGGATAGATTTTGATGTGCAATAACGGAATAAGTGGGCCGAGCACCCCCATCCCGGCCTCCGGCAGATGCGTCCGCACCGCATGCCAGACCGCCCGCGCCGGCTCCCCGGCATAGACGCCCACCCGCAAACCGTCGGCATGCAGGCTCACGATGAGCTGCACATCGGCCAGACGCCGCCGCCCCTGCCGGTAAAACGCCATCCAGTAGTGCGCATAACACCCTCCGGCCCCGAAGTCGTTTTTCAAAAACCGACTGAACACGTTCCGCTCCGTCTCCAGCGCCAGCGCACTGGGAAGCACCCAGTTCACCACCAGATCGTCCCGCAGCCTCCGAAAAGGCTCCTGCACGTACCGCCGTAACGCAGACTTCTCCTGCCGGTACTGTTCGATATGCGGATGGGCCTTCAGGCGGGCCAGCGCCTCGAACGCTTCGGGCGCAAAGCCCTCGAACGTAAACGCCGGCGGCACAAGCACGATCAGCTCCTCCGGTGCCACCTCGGCCGGATCACGTCCCGGCGGCCACATAAGGCAACAGGTGCGTTTTCAACGCCTCCAGATCGGCTTCAACGTGTACCACGGAAACTTCCTGCCTCCAGAGCCGGGCCAGCGCCTCGGGTGCTTCTGGCTCGAACGCCAGCGCCTGACGGATCACCTCGGGAAACTTGGCCGGATGGGCCGTCGCCAGCACCACAAGCGGCGTCCGGTCGCCTGTAGCCTCCCGGTAGCGGCGGGCCGCCTCCAGGCCCACGGCCGTATGCGGATCGGCCAGGTAGCCGGTCGTTTCGTGTACGTTTCGGATGGTGGCCAGCGTGGTTTCGTCCGAGACGCTGGTGCCCCAGATGCGCTCCGGCATGGACGCGCCCAGCAGCGCCTGCAACCGCTCGAAGTTGCTCGGTGCGCCGACGTCCATGGCGTTCGACAGCGTGCGCCGCGACGGCCCGAAGGCCGGTCCCTCCCCTGTCAGAAAGCGCGGGAAGAAGTCGTTCGCGTTGTGCGCGGCGATAAAGCGTCGGACGGGCAGCCCGCTCAGCGCGGCCAGCACCCCGCCGGTCAGGTTTCCCAGATTACCGCTGGGCACGCAGAAAACCACTTCGTCGAATCCCCCCTTGGCCACAGCCCAGATGTAGTAGAGCATCTGCGGCAGCAAGCGTCCCACATTGATCGAGTTGGCCGAGGAAAGGCGCACGCGGGAAAAGTCCGGATCGGCAAAGGCCGTTTTGACCAGCCGCTGGCAGTCGTCGAACGTGCCGTGCACGGCGAAGGCCTGCACGCCCGGTCGCTGCACGATGAGCTGTCGTTCCTGCACGGGGCTGACCTGGCCGCAGGGATAGAGCAGGCCCACCTGCACGCGTTCCAGGCCGGCAAAGCCATCGGCCACGGCGCTGCCCGTATCGCCCGACGTGGCCACCAGCACCAGCAGGCGCTCATCCAGTCGGCGCAGCACTTCGCGGGCGAAGCGGGCCATGATACGGGCGCCGAAGTCTTTGAACGAAAGCGTCGGCCCGTGGAAAAGCTCCAGCACGTACAGGTCTTCGCCCAGCGGCACGAGCGGCACCGGAAACGACAGCGCTTCGGCCGTCACGCGGGCGATCGTGTCTTCCGAGAAGACGCCCTGCAGCCAGCGCGTCAGCACGTCGGCGGCCATCTCGGGGAACGAGCGTGCCGCGCGCCAGACGGTGGGTGGCAGTTGCGGAATACGCTCTGGAATGTAGAGCCCCCCGTCGGGCGCCAGCCCCTGCAGCAGGGCTTCGTCAAACGTCAGGGCGGATGCCTTTCCGCGCGTGCTGACAAAACGGATGGGTTCCGGAGCAGCCATAATCTCAGAGCTGACGTACGCCTTCGAAGTCTACCGCCGTAACGTGTCCCTCCAGTTCCACGCCGCTTTCCAGGCAGGCTTCCCGCATGGCCGAGAGCACCTGGCGGGCGTGCAGCGCGTCGCGGGCCAGCGCGAACATGGCCGGACCCGAGCCGGTCAGCGCACAGCCGAAGGCTCCGGCGGAAAGCGCGGCCTGGCGCACCGGCTCGTAGCAAGGCACCAGCCGGGCCCGCACGGGCTCCACGATCCGATCGGCCATCATCCAGCGCCCGACCGCTTCCCAGTCGCCGGCCCGGAACGCGTCGATCAGGAAGGCCAGCGCCGAGGCATTGTGCACGGCGTCCTGAAGCGTCACCTGCCGGGGCAGAATCTCCCGGGCCGTACGCGTCAGGATTTCGACCCGGGGCAGAATCAACGCGATCGAAAGGGGCCCGGGCAGCGGAATGCGGCGATAACAGGTCGGATCACTGGCCGACACAAGCACGAGTCCGCCGAAAAGCGCCGGCAGTACATTGTCGCCGTGTCGGCTGCCCGAAGCGACGGCTTCCCCTTCGAGCACGGCTTCCACGAGCGCCTCGCGCGGCAGGGGTTCATCCAGCAGCAGATTGGCCGCCCAGGCGCCGGCCACGGCACTGGCGGCCGAGCCCCCCAGTCCCGAGCCGGACGGCAGCCCTTTGTGCAGGCGTAGCGCCACCCCGTGGCGGGCGCCTGCCTGGCGTAGCACGGCAGCGGCCGCCACGGCGGCCGTGTTCGTGGCAGGATCGGCGGGAATGCTGGAGCCGGACAGCCCGTTTGCTTCCACCAGCGTCACGCCGGGCGTTTCCGTACGCCAGGCTTCGACGCGATCGCCCAGCCCCTGGATGCACAGGCCCAGCGTATCGAAGCCGGGCCCGAGGTTCGACAGCGAGCCGGGGCCCCATACCACCACGCGCTCGCCCGGTCGGTCGGATACCACAGAAACTGAAGACGGTACGACTTCCATAACGACGTGCAAGATACGGTTGGCCGACTTATCGGAGCAAGGGCAGGTCGCCTTCGCCCTTCGTGGGCAGCGTCGTGTAGCCCATCAGAAACCGATCGACACCGCGGGCCGCCTCGCGCCCCTCCGAAATGGCCCAGACCACCAGCGAAGCCCCCCGATGCGCGTCGCCTGCCACGAACACGCCGGGGACGTTTGTCTGGAAGTTTTCGTCCGCTTTCACGCGTCCGCGTTCGTCCAGCTCGACCCCCAGCGCCTCCAGCAGCGGGCTCCGCTCCGGTCCCTCGTAGCCGATGGCGATCAGCACCAGGTCGGCCGGCCATTCGCGGCGGGTGCCGGGCACTTCACGGCGCGTGCGGCGGCCGTCCGGTCCCGGCGGACCGGGCTCGACGTCCACCGTAATCACCCGCTCGACGTGTCCGTTGCGTCCCTTAAAGGCGATCGTCTGCACGCTCCAGACGCGCTCACACCCTTCCTCGTGCGAGGTGGTCACCTGGAGCAGGTGCGGATGGAAAGGCCAGGGCATTTCGGGCGTTCGTTCTTTCGGCGGCGCCGGCCAGATGTGGAAGTTCGTGATGGAACGAGCGCCCTGCCGATTGGCCACGCCAATACAGTCGCTGGCCGTATCGCCTCCACCGATGACGATCACGTCCTTGCCGGCGGCGTCGATGATCGGGATGCCGGACGCTTCCAGGTCGTCGCGGGCCACGCGCCTGGTGGCCTGCCAGAGGTATTCCCAGGCGAAGTGAATGCCGGCCAGTTCGCGTCCGGGCACCTTTACGTCGCGCGGTTGCGTGGCGCCCGTGCAGAGGACGATGGCGTCGAAGTCGCGCCGGAGTTGATCGACGGGATAATCACGGCCCACGTGTACCCCGGTGTGGAACGTAATGCCCTCGGCCTCCAGAAGGGCCACGCGCCGGTCGATCACCCACTTTTCCATCTTGAAGTCAGGCACGCCGTAACGCAGCAGCCCCCCGATGCGGTCGTCCCGCTCGAAGACCGTCACCCAGTGGCCGGCACGGTTGAGTTGGTCGGCACAGGCCAGTCCGGCCGGACCCGATCCGATAACGGCCACTCGTTTGCCGGTCCGACGTGCCGGTGGCTCGGGTTTGACCCATCCTTCACGGAAGGCCCGTTCGATGATGGCCCACTCGATCTGTTCGATCGTCACCGGCGGTTCGATCAGCCCCAGCACGCAGGCCGACTCGCAGGGGGCCGGACAGACGCGCCCGGTAAACTCCGGGAAGTTGTTCGTAGCGCGCAGACGCTCGTAGGCCTCCTGCCAGCGGTTGCGGTACACCAGATCGTTGAACTCCGGGATCACGTTGCCCAGCGGACAGCCCGCATGGCAGAACGGAATACCGCAGTCCATGCAGCGGGCGGCCTGCCGCTGGATGCGCTCGTCCGGCAGCAGCCGATACACCTCTCGGAAATCCCGAACGCGCTCCTCGACCGGTCGCTTCTCGGGATTCTCGCGGGGGATCTCAATAAAACCTCGCAGGGAACCCATACGCTTGCGTACAACTTGAGGTTTTTCAGGCGGCCCGATGCTGCCGCAGGTTCGCTTCTTCCTGCTCCCGTGCCAGCCGCTCGAGCGCCTTCCGGTAGTCGATCGGGAAGACCTTGACGAAGCGGGCCAGGATGTTTGGCCAGTCTTCCAGGACCCAGCGGGCCACCGGACTGTCCGTGTAGGTGTAATGGTGTTCGATCAGCTCGCGCAGCTCGGTGATGTCCGCTTCCTCGACCACCGGCATCAGCTCGACCATGTCCAGGTTGCAGTGGCGCTCGGCAAACAGCCCGTCCACGTCCAGCACGTAGGCGATGCCGCCGCTCATGCCGGCCGCAAAGTTGCGGCCCGTGGGGCCCAGCACCACCACGCGCCCGCCGGTCATGTACTCGCAGCCGTGGTCGCCCACACCCTCAACCACGGCGCGGGCCCCGCTATTGCGCACGGCGAAGCGTTCGCCGGCCCGGCCGCGGATGTAGGCTTCGCCGGAAGTGGCCCCGTAGAGCGCCACGTTGCCGATGATGATGTTCGATTCGGCCGGGTAGACAGCGTTTTCCGGCGGATGGATGATGAGTTTGCCGCCGGAGAGGCCTTTGCCGAAGTAGTCGTTGGCCTCGCCGATGACGCGCAACGTCACGCCCGGCGCCAGGAACGCCCCGAAGCTCTGTCCGGCCGATCCTTCACAGTCGAGCCAGATTGTGTCTTCGGGCAGGCCGTCTTCCCCGTAGCGTGTGGCGATTTCGTAGCTGATGCGGGCGCCGACGGTGCGGTCCGTATTGCGGATGGCCACATGCAACCGCACCGGCTCGCGGCGCTCCAGGGCAGGCTTCAGCCGGGGCAGGACGCGCTCGTCGAGCGTGGGCACGTCGCGACGCGCAGGCGGCTTCTGGCTGAAGGGCCGCAGGATCTCCGGTGTTTCGACTTTTTTGATGAGCGGCCGCAGGTCCAGATAGCGCGCCTTCCAGTGGTCGGTCGGCCGGATGCGCAGCCGATCGACTCGCCCGACCATTTCCTCGACCGTGCGGAAGCCCAGCCGGGCCATGATCTGACGCAACTCCTCGGCCACAAAGTAGAAGTAGTTGATCACGTGCTCCGGCTGGCCGGTGAACTTCTTGCGCAGTTCCGGGTCCTGCGTGGCGATACCCACCGGGCACGTGTTCAGGTGGCACTTGCGCATGCGGATGCAGCCCATCGCCACCAGCGGTGCCGTGGCGAAGCCAAACTCCTGCGCGCCCAGCAGCGCCGCGATGGCCACGTCGCGCCCCGTCTGGAGCTGGCCATCCACCTCCACGATGACCCGCTCACGCAGACCGTTGGCTACCAGCGCCTGGTGCGTTTCGCTCAGCCCCAGCTCCCAGGGCAGCCCGGCATGCAAGATCGAGGTGATCGGCGAGGCGCCGGTGCCGCCGTCGTGTCCGCTGATCAGGATGACGTCGGCCCCGCCCTTTGCCACACCGGCCGCGATCGTCCCGACGCCCGCCTCGGCCACTAGCTTCACGTTGATACGGGCCGTGGGATTGGCCTGCTTGAGATCGTAGATGAGCTGGGCCAGGTCTTCGATCGAATAAATGTCGTGATGCGGTGGTGGCGAGATCAGGCCCACCCAGGGCGTCGAATGCCGCACGCGGGCGATCCAGGGATAGACCTTTTCGCCCGGGAGCTGCCCGCCCTCGCCCGGCTTGGCCCCCTG
>WFPM01000151.1 GCA_015487635.1 Rhodothermus sp. | reverse complement strand
GCGTCTCGGTGGCGCCGGTTACCGACTGGCGGCTCTACGACACGATCTACACCGAGCGCTACATGTCTACGCCTCAGAAAAACCCGGACGGCTACCGGCGCGGCTCGCCCATCACGTACGCCGATCGGCTTTCGGATCGGCAGCGGCTGTTGATTATTCACGGCGACCTGGACGACAATGTCCACTTCCAGAACGCCGCGCAGATGATCGACGCGCTCCAGCGGGCGGGTAAGCAGTTCGCCTTCATGATGTATCCGGGCCGCAACCACGGCATCTACGGCGGAAACACCCGCCTGCACCTGTTTACGTTGATTACGAATTTTCTGAAGGAAAACCTGGTCGCGGCGCACTGAGCAGTCGGGCCCGTGCTATCTTTGGCACGGGCTTTTGTTGAAACCAGAAAAGCAGGCAAGATGGAATCGGGTGCGCGTAAGACGCCTGATCTGCTCATTCGGGAGGGGATCCTGATCGATCCGGAAACCGGACGGCAGCGCCGGGCCGATCTGCTGATCCGTGGCGGCCGGATTGCCGGTATAGCCGAGTCGATCGAAGCCGACAACGTGCCGGTCTACGACGCCACGGGAAAGTTCATCTCGCCCGGCTGGATGGACATGCACGTGCACCTGCGCGAGCCGGGCCAGGAGCACAAGGAGACGATCGAGACCGGCTGTTGGGCGGCCGCCTTCGGGGGCTTCACGGCCGTGGCCTGCATGCCCAATACCGATCCGCCCATTCACACGCGCGATGTGGTGGAATTCGTGATCGAGCGCGGTCGGCGCACGCCGGTCGATGTCCATCCGATCGCCTGCGTGTCGAAAAACCGGGAGGGGAAAGAGCTGACCGAGATGGCCGATCTGGTCGAGGGCGGGGCCGTGGCCTTCAGCGACGACGGCGCGCCGGTGCAGCATGGCGGGCTGATGCGGCGGGCCCTTGAATACGCTTCGATGCTCGACCGGGCCATCATCAACCATATGGAAGATCTTACGCTCAACCCGCACGGTCACATGCACGAAGGCGTGGTGTCAACGCGGCTGGGCGTGCCGGGCATTCCGCCGGTGGCCGAAGAGGTCATGGTGGCGCGGGACCTGCTGCTGGCCGAATACACGGGAGGGCACGTGCATGTGGCGCACATTTCGACGGCCCGCTCGGTCGAGCTGGTGCGCCAGGCCAAGGCCCGAGGTGTGCGCGTAACGGCTGAGGTCTGCCCGCACCATTTCACGCTGACCGACGAGGCGGTCGAGCGCACCGGTTTTTCGACGAACACGAAAATGCATCCGCCACTGCGCACGGCCGCCGATATTGCCGCCATCAAGGAAGGATTACGCGACGGCACGATCGACGCCATCTGCACGGACCATGCGCCCCACGCCAGTTTTGAAAAGGAGGTCGAGTTCATCGAAGCGCCTTTTGGCATCATCGGGTTGGAGACGGCCTGGGGGTTGATCGGCCGCGAGCTGATCGCGCCGGGCGTGCTGACCGTGGCCGAGGCGGTCTATAAGCTGACGGTGGCGCCGCGCCGCATTCTGCGGCTGCCCGTGCCGCGCCTTGCCGAAGGCGAACCGGCCAACCTGACCATCTTCGACACGACTACCCGCTGGGTCTTCGAGGAGCGGCACATCCGCTCGAAGAGCCGGAACACGCCGTTCCTCGGCGAGGAACTGATCGGACGCGCCTGGGCCATCTACAACTGGGGCTGGTTCGTGCCCCAGGAACCCTGAGCCTGGTTGGAGTAAGCCACGGAGCGCAAGCGAAGAGGCGTTACCCGAGCCGGCACTTGTATCTTGATAGGCATTGGTAGCATCCTGCACCCCTCAGTCGCTTTGCGACAGCTCTCCCTGGAAGGGAGAGCAGGGCCGAAGGAAAACGACCGGCGATGAATGAAGGTGCCTGCGTGTAGTTCAGCGCCGATGCTTGCCGCTTGTTCTTTCCCCTCCCTGGCAAGGAGGGAGAAGGAGAGGGTACCCCTGGTTGT
The DNA here is from genome assembly GCA_015487635.1 of Rhodothermus sp. Lineage (GTDB taxonomy): Bacteria > Bacteroidota > Rhodothermia > Rhodothermales > Rhodothermaceae > Rhodothermus. The sequence goes on along the minus strand of WFPM01000151.1, from coordinate 2,568 downwards.
TGCTGGGGCTGCCGCATGAGCACGCTGGCAATGGCGGTGGCACCCTTCGCAAGCGCTTCGGGCCTGAAGTACGAGCGCCTGTTTGTAGTACGCCACGAAGGCGCCAGCCGGAGTGGGGCTATTTTGAAAGCGGCACTTCGTTAAGCTTCGTGCCTTACTACAAGCATGCATGCATGAATTCATAAGTTATAGAGCGACAGCGAAGTGCTGCCCTACCGAAAGGTTACCGTAGAAAAGAAATGAGCGACCCTGCTGCACAGCGCCGTTTGCGCGTCGGCGTGGTCTTCGGCGGCGTGTCGCCAGAGCATGAGGTGTCGGTCATCACCGGATTGCAGGCGGCCGCCGCGCTTGATCGCACCCGCTATGAAATCGTCCCGCTCTACATCGCCAAGGACGGAAGCTGGTACACGGGGCCGGTGCTGCTGGAGCTGGAGGCCTATCAGGACCTGGACGCGCTCCGTCGGACGGCTATCCCGGTGCGGTTCGATCCGGCCGTGCATGGTCGGCTGCTGCTCGTTGAGGCGACGCCCCGGCCTCGGCTCTGGCGGCGTCCCCGGCGGTATCTGGTGGATGTGGTACTGCTGGCATTGCACGGGGGCGAGGGCGAAAACGGCGGGGTGCAGGGCCTGTGCGAGACGCTCAACGTGCCCTACACGGGCAGTGGTGTGCTTGGTTCGGCGCTGGGGATGGACAAGGTGCTCTCGAAGCTGTTGTGCCGGGAGCAGGGCATCCCGGTGGTGGACTTCCGATGGTTCCGGGAGGCCGACTGGGCCGGGCGCGAAGAAAAGTGGCTCGACCGCCTGGAGGCCGAACTGGGCTATCCGATGGTGGTCAAGCCGGCCCGTCTGGGTTCGTCGATTGGCATTCAGCGCGTCGAGGACCGACAGGCGCTCGACGCGGCCATTGAGGAGGCCTTCCGCTACGACGAAAAAGTGGTGGTCGAGCGCGCCGTCCGCAACCTACGCGAGATCAACTGCGCCGTGTTGGGCGACCCGTCGGAAGCCCGTCCCAGCGTGCTCGAAGAGCCCGTACGCAGCGATCCGTCGAAGCTGCTGACCTTTCAGGATAAGTACATGCGGGGCAGCGGCAAGACCGGCCGCCGTGCCGGTAAGCAGCAGGCGCCGCAGGGCATGGCCTCGCTGGATCGGATCATCCCGGCACCACTCGACGAAGCGCAGACCCGCGCCATTCAGGAGATGGCCGTGCGCGTCTTCCAGCTCTTCGAGTGCGCCGGCGTGGCCCGCATCGACTTCCTGCTCGACGACGACACGGGTCAGGTCTATTTCAACGAAATCAACACGATCCCCGGATCGTTTTCCTTCTACCTGTGGGAGCCGGTAGGCGTGTCGTTCGATGCGTTGATGGACGAGCTGATCCGGTTGGCGCAGAAGCGCCACCGCGAGAAGAACGGGCGCGTGCGTTCCTACGAGGTGAACCTGCTTTCGGTGCGCAGCCTGCAGGGTCTCAAGGGGGCGAAACAGCGCTCGTAGCCAGGACACGGGCGAGCCGGGCGGCCACGATGGCGTTTTGCTCCAGCAGGGCGATGTTGGCCTGTAGCACGCGCGAGCCCAGTCGGTCGCGCAGGCGGGCCAGCAGGAACGGCGTGAGCGCTTCGGCCCGCAGTTGTTCGGCTTCGGCGTCCCGGAGCGCCTGTTCCAGCGCGGGCAGCACCGACTCCGGGGGCAGCGCCACCCGGTCGGGCGGCGGGACGGTCACGAGGACGGCACCGGGCAGGCCCAGCCGCAATCGGGCCCGATAAAGTGCCACAACGTCTTCCGGGGTGTCGCAACGAACGTCGACGGACAGGCCGCTCGTGGCGCAGTAGAAGGCGGGCATCGTGTCGGTGTGGTAGCCCACCACCGTGACGCCGCGTGTTTCGAGCTGCTCGCGCGTGGCTTCCAGATGCAGGATGATTTTTGGGCCCGAGCAGACGACGATGGCCGGGATGCGGGCCAGCGCCTCCAGATCGGCGCTGATGTCGGTGGCGGGTTGGCCGTCCGTCCGGCGATGGACGCCGCCGATGCCGCCGGTGGCCATCACCGGGATGCCGGCGCGCCAGGCCAGGTGCAGCGTGGCGGCCACGGTCGTGGCGCCGTCCAGTCCGCGGGCCACGACGACGGGCAGGTCACGCAGGCTGACCTTCCGAACGTCCGGCGCCGTGGCCAGATGGCGCAGTTCGTCGGGACGAAGCCCCACCCGCACCTGACCTTTCAGAATGGCGATCGTGCAGGGACGTGCGCCTTCGGCACGAACGGCCGCCTCACACCGCCGGGCGGCGTCCAGGTTGTGTGGGGCCGGCAGCCCGTGCGCAATGACCGTCGATTCCAGCGCTACAACCGCGTCCATGAACGGTTACTTCTGTGAAAATATGCTGCGCTCTGCTTACACAAGTTACATCCGGATTGGCCGTCTGTTCAAATGGGGCCTGCTTTTGCTCTGGCTGACCGGGTGCCGGATCGGGGCGCCGGAACCCTCGCCGTGCGATGCCCGCACCCTCCGGCCCGGAAGCTTTCTCGTCGTGCTGCAGGGCACCGTGGCCGACACGCTGGAAGGACAGGCGCGCTTTCG
>WFPM01000150.1 GCA_015487635.1 Rhodothermus sp. | reverse complement strand
TGTTGAACGCCAGCGACAGATCCGGGCGCACCTGCCAGCGCGCGGCGTGGTTTTCGTAGCCGAGCTGAAGCATTCCGTTGCGTTCCTCCAGCCCGGTGTTGGGGACTACCCTCCGGGCGTGTCGTAGCACCGGCCTGGCGGAGCGTCAGATTGCCCGCATAGGCCCAGTTGCCCTGGCGGCCGCCCGTTTCCACATGTATCCTTCCCATGCGCGTGTTGCTGGCGCCCTCGAGCGTGATCGCGCCGGTGATCGGCCGCCCGTAGCCGAACGGTCCTTCGGTGGCCAGTTGCACAACCCCACCCAGTGCATCAGAGCCGTAGAGCAGGCTGGCCGGTCCCTTGACCACTTCGAGGCGCTCGGCCGCGTGGGCGTCGGTTTCCACACCGTGCTCATCGCCCCACTGTTGATCTTCCTGTCGGACGCCATCCTGCACCAGATGCACCCCCGGCGTCTGCGCCAGCGCATCGACGGCCGTCATGCCGCGGGCCAGCCGCAGCGCATCGCCTTCGAGCACGGCCACCGCCTGCGGCGTCGAAAGCACATCGGTAGCCTGCGCCTTGGCCGTAATCGTGACGGCGGGCGCCTCAATGGACGTGGGCGTCAGCGCCACATCCAGACGAACCGGCCCCGCTCCAGAGAGCACGGCCTCGCGCGTTTCCGGTTGATAGCCCACAAAGCTGAACAGTACGCGATAGCGACCGGGTCGGGGAAGCGAGATCCGGTAACGTCCTTCGGCATCGGTCGTGGTTCCCGTCTGTACCGAAAGCACGAGCACATTGGCGCCGATCAGCGGCTCCCCGGTCGTTGCGTCGGTAACCCGCCCTTCCAACACCTGCGCAAGTCCCGATGAAATTCCAGAAATGAACAGAATAAGCACAAGTAGTCCTGTCCGTACAGACTGCTTCATGGATGACACTCCGACTCTGAGCTGAGAAGTAGGTAACGCTGGACGATCAGAAGGGATAGCCAGGCCGATCGATGCGGCTGGCTTCAGCACAGAACCGGAGGCGCCCGGCTGGCATGGGCAAACGACGGGATGGAAAGAACGGCCCCGGCCTTCGCAACAGGAAGCTCCTCCCATTGCGTCCACAGCTCCAGGAAAGCCGGGGTAATCGCGGGCAGCGAGCGCAGACTGGCATACAGATGGCAGGGATCGGGCAGGTGTTGACAGTCCGGACTCCGGTAGAGTCCCTCACCGGCCGTACAGATAGGTGAGTTGGGTTGCAGGAGATGGCGCACCAGATGCGCTGCCGGAAACCCGAAAGCGCCAACCAGAAAGAGCAGGGATAACCCCGCCGCTCGTTTACGCAAAATGGCCAGCATGCCCCGGTGCGCTGAGCCCGCTTGGCAAAATATCGGTCCTCAGCTCATAAGCGCAAGGCGACGGCATTAAACAATCGCTACACGCGACTGAGTGCCAGCGGGTATTCGGCCGAAACCTGGCCCCGCGCAATCTCACGCAGGCGACGCCGGAGTAGCTGCCGTCGAAACGCGCTGATGCGGTCGATAAAAAGAATGCCTTCCAGATGATCGTACTCGTGCTGGATCACCCGGGCCAACATGCCCCGAGCCTCCAACTCCTGTGGCCGGAACTGCCGATCCAGGTAGCGAATGCGAACGGCCACGGGTCGCTCGACCACTTCTCGGACGTCCGGAATGGACAGACATCCCTCCTCAAAGCTGCACTGCTCCTCACTTGTCCAGACGATCTCCGGGTTGATGAAAAACATGGGCATGGGCGGCAGCATCTCCCCTTCGGCTTCCAGCTCCTCCTTCATCGGGGTCAGGTCTACCACAAAAACGCGCTCCCGACGCCCTACCTGTGGCGCTGCCAGGCCAATGCCCGACGCCGCGTGCATGGTCTCGACCATGTCGTCGAGCAGCTGCTGCAGCTCGGGCGAATCGGCTTCCACCGGCTGCGCCCGCTCGCGCAGAATCGGATCTCCGTATACGTGAATCGGCAGTACCATGTGAGCCCTGTCGCAATTTCGTGCCTGTGTTTATTCGGGCAAGCCGCCCTTCAGTTCCTGCTGTTCCAGATACTCCTGCAGGATAATGACGGCCGCCATCTGATCGATGCGGCCCTTATCGCGCCGCTTTTTGCGCGGCCCGCCTACTTCCCGCAGCCGCTCTCTGGCCAGCTCCGACGTGTAGCGTTCGTCCCAGCGCACGATCTGCACACCGGGCAACAGCCGTCGCAGTCGACGGATGAAGCGCTCCACCCGGCGCGTGGCTTCTCCTTCCGTCCCTGCCTCGGTCAGCGGCCACCCGATTACCAGCGTCTCGATGCCTTCCCCGGTATGCAGACGTTGCAGCACCTGGAGCGCCTCGTCCGGCGCATACGTGCCGTAAGGTTGCGCGATGACGCGCAGCGGATCGGCCAGCGCCAGTCCGACGCGCCGCGTGCCATAATCCACGGCAACTACCCGGGATCGGGTCCCTGAGCCCAACAGCATGCCCTGCACCGAACAAAAAAGCGGACGGGACGATAGTTAACCCGTCCGCTTCCTGTCGGTTCGCAAAAGCGCGGGTTTCAGTTGGCGCCGTTCTTTCCAGCAGCCTGCGTCTCCAGGTACTTGTCGGCGCTACCTTCCGGGATCTCGTAGTTCAACTCGATCAGCGGACGCTGCAGTACCTGCTTCAGCCGCTTGCTGGGCTTGAAGTGCGTCTTGCGACGGCTGGGGATAAAGACCGTCTCGTTGGTTCTGGGATTGCGTGCCTTTGGCTTGGCCCGCGTCCGCTTCACCTCAAACACACCAAAATCGCGCAGTTCAATGCGCACCTCAGGATCTGCTTCTTCCAGCAGTTGCGCCAGCGCTTCAATAACGGCGGTCACCCAGGGCTCACTTTTATAAATGGGCTCCCCCATGAGCTGGGCAACCCGCCGCGCCACATCTTTCTTCGTCAACGTAGGTATGCGTTGCGCCATGATCAACCACTCTGTTTAATATTGCACATGCAACCAACACCTATCCTGCCCGCATGAAGTACATACGTGCACAGGTACCCGTGCGGCAGGACGCACCATTTTATTAAATTACGTGGGCTTTTGCAAAATAAAAGCGCAACGCATCATTGAATTTTTAAGGACTTGCCGCTACTCTTCGAAGCGATAGACGCCGTAAATCCCGTCGATCCGCTTGATGCGCTCGATGACCCGTCGCAGATGCTCCAGATCGCTCACGTAAAGCACGATGGTGCCCTCGAACACGCCGTCTTCCGAATCGACCGTGATGGAGCGAATGTTCGTTTTGAGGCTTTTGGAGATGACTGTGGTAATGTCGCTGACGATGCCCACCCGATCCTCGCCGATCACCCGCAGCGCGGCCAGAAACTGCACGTCCTTTTGCCGGCTCCACTCGACCGGCACGATCCGATCTGGATGATTGATCAGCAGATAGGGCGCGTTCTTGCAATTGACGCGGTGGATCTTGATGGCGCCGCTCCGGCTCACGTATCCGAAGACTTCGTCGCCGGGGATGGGATTGCAGCAGGACGCATAGGTGGTGACGATGTCCGTGTGCAGCTCGCCGTCGATCTTCAGCGCCGGCTGGCCCGTTTCTTTGGCCGTATCCAGGAAGCTTTCGTACTTCAGCCGCAGCGCCTGGGACTGCGATTCCTGCTGCTGCCCGTCGCCTGAACGCAGTGCCCTGACCAGTTCGTCCACCTCGAACAGGCCGCTGCCGATCTCATAGAACATCTGCTGCAGGTTGGGGAACTTCAGCCGGTGCGCCACCCGCTGCAGCTGGCGTTCGTCCACCTCAAGGCCCAGCCGCTGCGCGCGCTTTTCCCAGAGCTCCTTCCCCAGCTCGATCGTTTTCCGTCGCTGCTCATTGATCCAGTGCCGGATGTGGCTCCGCGCCTTCTGGGTAACGACAAACTTCATCCAGTCGGGGTTAGGCGTCTGCTTCTTGGAGGTGATGATTTCCACCTGGTCGCCGCTCTTGAGCTTGTAGGAAAGCGGCACCAGCTTGCCGTTGACTTTGGCGCCGATGCAGTGCAACCCCACTTCCGTATGCACCCGGAAGGCGAAGTCCACCGGCGTAGCACCCTGCGGCAGGCTGATCACGTCGCCCTTGGGCGTAAAGACGTAGATTTCATCGTCATAGAGATTCAGCCGAAACTCCTTGACGAACTCGGTGGCCTGATCCGGTTTGGGATTCTCCAGGATCTCGCGGACCCACCGGAGCCACTGGTCCATCTTGGGATCCGGCTCTTCGATGCCTTCTTTGTAGCGCCAGTGGGCGGCCACACCGCGCTCGGCCACTTCGTGCATCTCCTGCGTGCGGATCTGCACCTCTACCTTGCGGCCGTCGGGTCCCAGTACCGTCGTATGCAGGCTCTGGTAGCCATTGGACTTGGGCACCGAGATGAAATCCCGAAAGCGCTCCGGCAGCGGTCGGTACAGGTCCGTCACGATGGAATAGGCCCGCCAGCAGTCCTCTTTGCCCTTGCGGCCCGAGCTTTTGAGCACGATCCGAATGGCAAACAGGTCGTAGATTTCCTCCAGCGGCTTGTTCTGCCGCTTCATCTTGCGATAGATCGAGTAGATATTTTTGGGGCGGCCGTAGATGTCGAACTCCAGCCCGGCCTCCTCCAGTCGCTGCTTCAGCGGTTCGATGAAGCGCTGAATGTAGGCCTCTCGTTCCTTTTTGGATTCGTTGAGTCCGCGCACGATGGCGTAGTACTCGTCGGGCTGCAATACCTTGAGCGAAAGGTCCTCCAGCTCACTTTTGATCTTAAACAGACCGAAACGATGGGCCAGCGGAGCAAATAGCTCCAGCGTTTCGGTGGCGATCTTCAGGCGTTTCTGCGGGGGCAGCGCTTCGATCGTCCGCATGTTATGTAGCCGATCGGCGAATTTGACCAGGATGACCCGGATATCCTCGGCCATCGAAAGCATCAGCTTACGCACGTTCTCGGCCTGCCCCAGCTCGCGCGAGGTGAAGACGCCCTGAATCTTGGTCAGCCCGTCGATAATGATGCCCATGGTCTCGCCGAACTCCTCCCGGATGAAGTCCAGCGAGATGTCGGAGTCCTCGACCACGTCGTGCAGCAGCGCAGCCGCCACGCTCATGTCATCGAAGCTGATATCCTCAGCCACAATGAAGGCCACCTCCAGCGGATGCAGGATGTAGGGCTCACCGGTCACGCGCCGGTGGTCTCGATGGGCCCAGTAGCTCACCCGAAACGCCCGGCGAATCAGATCTTCGTCGACGCGTGGCAGATGCTCGTGGCAGACCTGAATCAGTTCCTCCAGTCGCTGCTGGTATTCTCCCGGGATGTTCAGATCTCCTTCCTTCAGGAGCGTGGATACCTGGACCATGGGCCTCCGGGCCTGTGCTTGCCCTGTTCAAAGTTTTCCTAAAGTTAAAGTATCGGGGCTTTCCCCTGTTCCGCCAACAAAAAAAGCGCCATCCCGATCGGGATGGCGCGCTGGGAGTCTCTTTTCAGGGTTTGTACGTAGGCCGGATCAGCCTTCGTTCTTTTTCTCCTGATCCTCTTTTTCCTGCTTCTCGGTCGCCTCCTCTGCAGAGGCTTCGGGAGCGGGTTCGGCCTGGGCTTCGGCCTCCGCCTCGGCAGGCGTGGTCGCCTCGGCTGCTGCTTCCACTTCAGCGGTCGCCTGCTCGATCTGAGCCTCCGGTTCGGCCGTCTCAGGGGTCTCCGGGGCCGCAGCTTCCGCTTCGGCCGCCTGGGCCGTGGTGGCGGCAGCCTCTGCCGTCTCCTTCCGACGCCCCCGCCCGCGACCGCGGCGCGTCCGACGCCGCGTCTTCCGGCTGTCGGCCGGCTTGATGTCGTTGTAATCGACCAGTTCGATCACGGCCATCTCGGCGCCGTCGCCGGGCCGACGACCGATACGCACCACGCGGGTGTAGCCGCCCGGACGGCCGTTGACCTTCTCGGCGATCTCGCCAAAGAGTTCTTTAACGGCCTCCTTGTCCTGCAGGTAGCGGAAGACCTGCCGGCGGTTGTGGGTAGTGTCTTCCTTGGCCCGCGTGATCAGCGGCTCGATGAACATGCGAAGCGCCTTGGCTTTGGCCAGCGTCGTGCGGATCCGTTTGTGGCGGATCAACGCGCACGAAAGCGCCGCCAGCGTGGCCCGGCGATGTCCGTAAGTGCGGCCTAATTTGAATCCTTTTTTTCGATGTCTCATGGCTCGTTTCGGCTTACTCCGGCAGCGCCGGCTCAGCTCTCGGCTCCCTCAAGGTACTTGTCGACGTCCATGCCAAAGTGCAGTCCACGCTCTTCCAAGACGGCGATCAGTTCCTGGAGCGACTTGCGGCCGAAGTTGCGGAACTTGAGCATTTCCGACTCCTGCCGCCGCACCAGATCGCCGATCGTGCGGATGTTGGCCGCCTTGAGGCAGTTCTGCGCCCGCACCGACAGATCGAGCTCGTCGACCGGCTGCGAGAGCAGTTCGCGGATGCGCTGCACCTCGGCGTCGACCTCCTTCTTCTTGACCTCGGGCTGCGGCTCGCTCTCCATGGTGATGAAGAGGTTGATGTGGTCGCGCAGGATCGTGGCCGCCTGCACGAGCGCCTCCTCCGGAGAGATCGAGCCGTCCGTGGTGATCTCCAGCTCCAGGCGTTCGTACTCGATCTTCTGGCCCACGCGCGTGGGCTTGATCGTGTAGCGCACGTTCTTGATGGGCGTGAAGATCGCGTCGATGGCGATCACCCCGATCGGATCATCCGGCAGTTTGTTTTCCTCGGCCGGCACATAGCCACGCCCGCGGCCCATGCGCAGCTCGAGGTTCACCTCGGCGCCTTCGGCCAACGTGGCGATGTAGTGGTCCGGGTTCAGCACCTCGTAGTGGCTCGTGGCCTCGCCGATGTCGCGGGCCGTCCACACGTGCGGCCCTTTGAGCGAAAGCCGGATGTTCGCGTCGGTGGTGTCCTTCGCTTTGAAGCGAACGCCTTTCAGGTTCAGGATAATTTCCGCGACGTCCTCGGTGACGCCCGGAATCGTCGAGAATTCGTGTTGCACGCCGTCGATTCGGACGGCCGTGATGGCAACGCCCGGCAGCGAAGAAAGCAGCACGCGCCGAAGCGCGTTGCCGATCGTCACGCCGTAGCCGCGCTCAAGCGGCTGCACCACAAAACGCCCGAACGTTTCCGTCGCCTCTTCCACTCGAACACCTTCGGGCAATTGCACCATGTAGTTGCTCATGGTCGGTCTGGGGTTTTATCGATCGCAAAACCCGGAAATCCCGTTTCCGGCATGGCCATCCACGCCACCCGTCGCCGGACTACTTGGAGTAGAGCTCGACGATCAGGTGCTCGCGGATGTTCTCGGGGATGTCTTCCCGATTGGGGTAGTCCAGGAACTTGCCCTGCATTTCCTTACGATCGACCTCCAGCCAGGGAAAGTTCCGGCGCAAACGCTTGATATTCTCCTGGATGACGACCAGCTGACGGCTCTTGGGACGCACGGCCACCACGTCGCCAGGCCGCAGTTGGTAGGACGGAATGTTGACGATCTGGCCGTTCACCATGATGTGGCGATGAACGACCAGCTGCCGCGCCTGCCGACGCGTGCGGGCAAAGCCCATGCGATAGACCGTGTTGTCCAGCCGCGCTTCGAGCATCTTAAGCAGGTTTTCGCCCGTGATGCCCTTCTTGCGCGAGGCTTTCTCAAACAGATTACGGAATTGCCGCTCCAGCAGGCCGTAAATGTGCTTGACTTTCTGCTTTTCCTTGAGCTGAATGGCATATTCGCTCTCTTTGGCCCGGCGGGTACGTCCATGCTGGCCGGGCGGATACGGCTTGCGCTCCAGCGCCTTGCTCGGACCGAAAATCGGCTCGCCAAAACGCCGGGCGATCTTTTGCTTGGGGCCTCGATATCGGGCCATAGTCGTTCAGGTCTCGTTTGTCGGTGATGGATGATTTTGATAAAGACAAACGCACGGCAGCCTCATTGCCGGCTACCGTGACCGGGCTTATACCGAAACGCGGTCGCTTAGACGCGCCGCCGCTTCGGCGGCCGGCAGCCGTTATGCGGTACCGGGGTGACGTCCCGAATGCTCAGCAGCTCCAGACCGGCCGCAGCCAGCGCACGAATGGCCGACTCACGCCCCGATCCGGGTCCCTTGACAAAGACGTCCACCCGGCGCAAACCCAGTTCGTAGGCCTCGCGGGCGGCCGACGTGGCGGCCATCTGCGCCGCATAGGGCGTGCCCTTTCGGCTGCCCTTGAAGCCTTCCTTGCCCCCACTGGACCAGGCGATCGTGTTGCCGTACTGGTCCGTGATCGTGACGATTGTATTGTTGAACGTGGACTGAATGTGCGCCTGCCCGTTCTGCTCGACGATAACGTTCTTCTTGCGCGTCGTCCGCTGCCTCTTTGCCATGGCTGTGCTGCAGGATTACTTCTTCGGAGCCTTCTTCTTCCCGGCCACCGTCTTACGGGGCCCCTTGCGCGTACGGGCGTTGGTGCGCGTGCGCTGACCCCGCACGGGCAACCCCAGCCGATGCCGGATCCCGCGATAGCAGCCGATATCCATCAGCCGCTTGATATTCATCTGGACCTCGGCCCGGAGCTGCCCTTCCACGATGTACTCTTGTTCAATGATCCGACGGATCTCGCGCGTCTGCTCTTCAGTCCAGTCCTTCGGGCGGGTGTTGGGATCTACTCCGACGCGGTTGAGAATCTCCTTCGCCCGGGACTTTCCGATTCCATAAATCGCGGTCAGCGCAATCTCTCCGCGCTTGTGCTGCGGAATGTCGACACCTGCGATCCGTGGCATAGCTTCTCTGGTTTAACCCGCTCAGCCCTGACGCTGCTTGTTGCGGGGGTTCTTCTTGTTGATCACGTAGATGCGTCCCTTGCGCCGGACAATCTTGTCATCGGCGCTCCGCTTCTTGACACTGGCACGTACCTTCATGATGCTCTTCGTTTTAGCTGAAACCCCGGCCTCATCAGGCAAGGGTGCGTAAACGCCCCAGCCGACGACGGGTTCGTGAACCTTTATTTATAACGATACACAATGCGTCCTTTGGTCAGATCGTAGGGCGACAGTTCGACTTTGACGCGGTCGCCCGGCAGGATCTTGATGTAGTGCATGCGCATCTTGCCCGAAAGAATGCCCAGGATCTCGTGGCCGTTGTCCAGGCGCACGCGAAACTGGGCATTGGGCAGCGCCTCGATCACTTCACCGTCCTGCGTAATGGGTTTCTGTTTCGCCATGTGGGGATGCGATGGTCTGTTTGTAGGGTGCTTCGACTACCTCTTCGATGTAGGCAAACGTCGTCAGCACTTCCGGCCGCCCGGCCCGTACTACAACCATGTGTTCATAGTGGGCCGAGGGCAGCCCATCGGCCGTGTAGACGGTCCATCCGTCCTCGCCGACGCGCACCTCATACGTTCCGCGATTGACCATGGGTTCCACGCAGAGCGTCATCCCCACACGGAGCCGCCGGCCGGTGCCCGGCCGTCCCACGTTGGGCACCTGCGGCTCTTCATGCAGGCGACGGCCGATGCCATGCCCCACCAGCGCCCGCACCACGCCATAGCCCGCCGCCTCGCAATGCCGCTGAATCGCATGGCTGATGTCGCCGATCCGCCGGCCGGCCACCGCCTGCGCAATGCCTTTCTCCAGCGCCTCGTAGGTAACCCGGCAGAGACGGACATTCTCCGGATCCAGTTCGCCCACGCCGAAGGTGTAGGCACTATCGCCATAAAAGCCCCGGTACCGCACGCCACAATCCACCGACACCAGATCCCCTTCTTTGAGCCGATAATCGCCCGGGATACCATGCACCACCTGGTCGTTCACCGACACGCACAGCGTGGCTGGATAGACCAGCCGCCCTACCTGGTATCCCTTGAAGGCTGGTTCGGCTCCCTGCATCCGAATGAAATCCTCGGCGATGGCGTCCAGTTCGGCCGTGCTCACGCCCGGTCGGATGTAGCGCGCTATCTCCCCCAGCGTGCGTCCCACCAATTCGGCGCACTGACGCAAAATGTCGATTTCTTTTTCGGTTTTGATATGAATCATAACCGGGCGTTTAGAACCGTCGTCCCCGCACGCGGGTGCCTTTCATGAAGCCCTCGTAGTGCCGCATGAGCAGATGACTTTCGATCTGCTGCAGCGTATCGAGCATCACCCCCACGATGATGAGCAGGCTGGTCCCGCCGAAAAAGTGAGCAAAGCCGGCCGTCACCCCTGCCCGCATGGCAAAGGCCGGGATGATCGCCACGATGCCCAGGAAAATGGCGCCCGGCAGCGTGATCCGGGTCAGGATCGTGTCAATGAAATCGCTGGTCTGTTTGCCCGGCCGCACCCCGGGGATGAAGCCACCCTGCCGCTTGAGCGTGTCGGCCATCTCGCGCGGGTTCACGGCAATGGCCGTGTAGAAGTAAGTAAAGAACACCACCAGCAGGAAAAACAGGAAGGAATACCCCCAGCCCGAGATGTCCGAGAAAAAGCTCCCGAACTGCTGCATGAAATCACTGCCGGGGAAGAACGTGGCAATCGTGGCCGGCACGAACATGATCGACTGCGCAAAGATAATCGGCATCACGCCGGCCGCGTTGACGCGCAGCGGCAGGTACTGCGTGACGCCACCGTAGACGCGACGCCCGACCACCCGTTTGGCATACTGCACGGGGATGCGGCGAGTCCCCTGGGTCACCAGCACCACCCCGGCCGTGATCACCACGAAGACGGCCAGCTCCAGCAGCACAATGAACAGGTTGTCTTTGAGGGTGAATTCGTTGTAGACGGCTTGCGGCAGGAAGGCGATGATGCTCACCATGATGATGAGCGAGATGCCGTTGCCGATGCCGTTTTCGGTGATGCGCTCACCGAGCCACATTACGAAAACGGTACCGGCCGTCAGCACGATAACGGCGATCAACATAAAAAAGGCTGGACTGACCACGATGGCCTGTCCGGTGGCGCCGTAGCGCAGGTTGATCGCATAGCCCACGGCCTGCAGCGCCGTGATACCAACAGTCAGGTAGCGCGTGAGCTGGGTGATCTTGCGGCGACCTTCCTCCCCTTCACGCTGCAACTTCTGGAAGTAGGGCACCACCGCGCCCATGAGCTGAATGATGATAGAAGCGGTGATGTAGGGCATGATGCCCAGCGCGAAGATCCCGGCCTGCGAGAAGGCGCCGCCGACGAACAGATCAATCAGGCCGAACAGGTTGTTGGTGCCGGCCTGGCGGTTGACCTCGGCCAGGATATGGGCATCGACGCCCGGCAGCGTCACGTAGGTACCGATCCGGTAGACGACCAGCAGGCCGAGCGTGTAGAGCACGCGCTGCCGAAGCTCTTCGATCTTCCAGATGTTGCGAATGCTTTCCGTGAAACCCGCCATGGTCTGCTTATGGGCTGGGCGTCCTGCAGGACGCGGCTGCGCTTGCAAATCAGGCGATTACCGTGGCCGTTCCACCGGCCGCTTCGATCTTCTGCCGGGCCGAGGCGCTGAAGGCATGCGCCGAAATCTGCAGCGCCACCGACAGTTCTCCGTCGCCCAGGATCTTGATGCGGTCGCGCTTGCGGGCCAGTCCGGCGGCCACCAGGGTCTCCGGCGTGATCGGCGCCTCGGTCGAAAGCCGACCGGCCTCAATCCAGCGGGCCAGGTCGCCCACGTTGATCACCCGATACTCCTTACGGAACGGATTCCGGAAGCCGCGCTTGGGCACGCGCCGCACCAGCGGCATCTGCCCCCCTTCAAAGTAGGCCGGAATCTTCTGACCACTGCGCGACTTCTGGCCCTTTGTCCCGCGCGTCGAACTGTGGCCTCCATAACCGGAGCCCACGCCGCGTCCCAGACGCTTGCGCTCGCGGACCGCTCCTTTTGCCGGTTTCAGTCGACTCAGATCCATTGCTGCCCGAACCGTTTTGCGCACGAAAAACGTGCTCTTATGCTTCGATTTCTTCCACGCGAACCAGGTGCTCCACCTTTCTGATCATGCCCCGGATCTGGGGCGTGTCGTTGTGGACCACCGTCCGGCCGATGCGTCGCAGGCCCAGCGCTTCCAGCGTGCGGCGCTGCCGCTCCGGATAGTCGATCACGCTGCGGACCTGCGTGATTTTCAGCTTTTTCTGCTTCTGTTTTTTGGCCGCCATACGTCCGTTGCCTTCCGTGGTCCGTCGTGTTGTTACCCTTCAAACACCTTCTGAAGCGGGACACCCCGACGCTGGGCAACCTCGAGCGGGTCTTCCAGCTGCTCGAGGGCATTCATGGTTGCCGCCACCAAGTTGTAGGGGTTCGTCGACCCCAGCGCCTTGCAGAGCACGTCGGTGATCCCGGCGCACTCCAGTACAGCACGGGCCCCGCTTCCGGCAATGACGCCGGTACCGGGCGAAGCCGGCTTCAGCAGCACGCGCGCCGCATCCTGGCGACCGATCACCGGATGGGGAATCGTCCCGCGCCGAATCGGCACGCGGATCAGGTTTTTCTTGGCGTTCTCTGTGGCCTTGGCGATGGCATCGGCCACTTCACGTGCCTTGCCCACGCCGGATCCGACCAGCCCGTTGCCATCGCCCACAACGACCACGGCGCTGAACGAAAAGCGCCGGCCCCCCTGTACGACCTTGGCCACGCGCTTGACCGATACCAGACGCTCAATCCACTGCTGCTCTTCGACAGCACGCTGGCGCTGTCGGCGACGATTGCGATTACGATTTTTCTGCCGTGCCATAATTGTCTATCACGCTTTGTCTGAGAATCCGGGAAGGCTCAGAACTGAAGGCCGCCCTCGCGCGCGCCTTCGGCCAGCGCCTTCACCCGGCCGTGATACTTGTAGGCGTTTCGATCGAATACCACTTTGGTAACATTTGCGGCCAGCGCCCGCTGGGCCACACGCCGCCCTACCTCCCGGCTGATCTCCGTCTTGGTACCCTGGGGCATGTCCTTCTCCAGACTCGAGGCGGCGGCCAGCGTGTGCCCGCGCGTGTCGTCGATCACCTGCGCGTAAATGTGCTTGTTGGAACGATACACGCATAGGCGTGGACGCTCGGGCGTGCCGCGAATTTTCTTTTTCAGGCCGCGCTTGACGCGCTCCCGCCGTTTCTTTTTGCGTTTGAGCTCGTTGATCATGGTCTGCGCAACAGGTTTGCCGGAAGATTGCCGACCCTCCGGGTCTTTCCGATTTCAACCGCGGACGGGATTAGCGGCCGGCCGTCTTGCCTGCCTTGCGACGCACGTATTCGCCCACGTAGCGGATCCCCTTGCCCTTGTAGGGCTCCGGTGGCCGCAGGGCGCGAATTTTGGCCGCCACTTCCCCGACCAGTTGTTTATCGATGCCTTCGACAATCACAATCGGGTTGCTCCCGCGCTCGCTGCGCACCGAAAGTTTGATGCCCTCCGGTGGCACAAAGTAGATCGGGTGCGAGTAGCCCAGCGCCAGCTCCAGCATGTTACCCGACATCGAAGCGCGGAAGCCAATGCCGATGATTTCCAGTTCCTTGCGGTAGCCCTGGGTCACCCCCGTCACCATATTCTGGATCAGGGCCCGATAGAGCCCATGCAGTGCCCGGTGGCGCTTCTGGTCGGTGGGCCGGAGCACCCGCACCGTCTTGTCCTCGACTTCCACGGTAATGTCCGGATCCACCTGCAGCGTGAGCGTCCCCTTGGGGCCCGTGACGGTCACCACATTGTTCGGGGCCACCTCGACGCGCACGCCGTCGGGCAGATGGATCGGCTGTCTCCCTATCCGCGACATGGTCTTTCTGTTTTAGCTGTGAAGCTGATCTGTGGCTTCCATAGGTCAGAACACATAGGCCAGGACCTCGCCACCAATACGGAGCTTGCGCGCCTCCTTGTCGGTCATCACGCCCTGGGAGGTCGAGATAATGGCGATCCCCAGGCCGTTGCGCACGCGGGGCAATTTGTCGGCGCCCACATATTGGCGGCGGCCCGGCTTGGAGACGCGCTTCAGCTCCCGGATCGCCGGATTGCCATTCCGGTCGTATTTCAGGTAAATGCGCAGCAGGCCCTGCTTTCCGTCGTCGATGTCCAGGTACCGCTGCACATAACCCTTGTCTACCAGAATTTGCGTAATGGCCCGCTTCAGCTTAGAAGCGGGAACGTCGACATATACCTTCCGTGCCATCTGCGCATTGCGCAGACGAGTCAGGTAGTCGGCAATCGGATCTGTAATCCCACTCATGGTCGTTGCAATTAACTAATCTCGGGGTTACCAACTGGCCTTGCGAACCCCGGGAATCTTCCCTTCGAGGGCCATTTCACGGAAGACGATACGCGAGACGCCGAATTTGCGCAGGTAGCCCCGCGCCCGTCCCGTCAGCGGACAGCGGTTCCGCAACCGGACCGGGCTGGAGTTGCGCGGCAGCTTCTGCAGGCCGATCCAGTCGCCTGCCTCCTTGAGCTGCCGCCGCTTCTCCGCATACTTAGCCACCAGTTCGCGGCGCTTTTTCTCGCGTGCCATCCAGCTTTTCTTCGCCATAGCCCCTTTATGCTGCCTTTGCTTGAGGTTCTTCGCGGCGGACGAACGGCATGCCCAGCAGCTTCAGCAGGGCATAGGCCTCT
This sequence comes from Rhodothermus sp., assembly GCA_015487635.1. Taxonomy (GTDB): domain Bacteria; phylum Bacteroidota; class Rhodothermia; order Rhodothermales; family Rhodothermaceae; genus Rhodothermus. The sequence goes on along the minus strand of WFPM01000150.1, from coordinate 7,042 downwards.
TCGTCCGTCTTCGCTGTAGTTACAAACGTGATATCAAAGCCGCTGATGCGTTCGACTTTGTCAACGTCGATTTCGGGAAAGATAATCTGCTCGGGAATGCCCAGCGTGTAGTTACCGCGCCCGTCGAAGCTACGGTCCGATACGCCCCGGAAGTCGCGCATCCGGGGAAGGGCCAGCGTGACGAGGCGGTCGAAGAATTCATACATCCGGTCGCCGCGCAGCGTGACCGACACGCCTACCGGCATGCCCTTGCGGATCTTGAAGTTCGAAATGCTTTTCTTGGCGCGGCGCACGACCGGGTGCTGGCCGGTAATCAACCGGATCTCTTCGATTGCGTCGTCCAGCACCTTTTTGTTCTGCGCCGCCTCGCCTACGCCTTTGTTGACGCAGATTTTGACCAGGCGCGGCACCTGCATCACGTTGCGGTACCCGAACTGTTTCATCAGGGCGGGTACCACCTCTTCCCGGTACTTTTTCTTCAGTCGAGGAACGTAGGTCATGGCTCCCTTCTATTCTGGGCTTTTTGTGCGCGCAGCCGGCCTCAGTGGTCCAGCTCCTCGCCGGTCGTTTTCGCGTAGCGCACCCAGCGGCCGCGTCCGGTGGCCGGGTCTTCCACCCACTTGCGGCCGACCCGGGTGGGCCGCCCGTTGCTGTCAAGCGGCATCACGTTCGAAACGTGGATGGGCATCTCCTGCTGGATGCGCCCTCCCTGCGGGTACTTTGGGCTGGGCCGCACGTGGCGAATGCGCAGGTTCACGCCTTCCACGATCACGCGCTGCTTTTTCGGAAAGACGCGCAGGATGCGTCCTTCTTTGCCTTTATCGTTGCCGGCGATCACGCGCACCAGATCGCCTCGTTTTACGTGCAGTTTGGGTTGTTTATTTTTCTTGCGCGGCATGGCCTTCTGCAACTCTTGGGTTTACGCGGCGGCTCAGACCACTTCGGGGGCCAGCGAGATGATGCGCATGAACCGTCGGTCGCGCAGTTCACGCGCCACCGGCCCGAAAATACGGGTTCCGATCGGTTCGTCCTGATTGTTGATCAACACCGCCGCGTTGTCATCGAAGCGAATGTAAGTTCCATCTGGCCGGCGGTATTCTTTTCGGGTACGGACGACGACGGCTTTGACCACGTCGCCCTTTTTCACGCTCCCGCCGGGAATCGCCGATTTGACCGAAGCAACGATCTTGTCGCCGACCCGGGCGTAGCGCTTGTGACTGCCGCCCAGCACGCGAATGCAGAGCAACTCTTTGGCTCCGCTGTTGTCGGCGACCACCAGCCTGCTTTCCTGCTGAATCATGGTCGTCCCCGTGCTTTACTTGGCCCGTTCGATGATTTCAACGAGGCGCCAGCGCTTGCGCTTCGAAAGCGGGCGCGTCTCCATAATGCGGACGACGTCGCCCTCGTTGGCCTCGTTGTTTTCATCATGGGCCATGAGTTTCGTGGTGCGCTTGATGTATTTGCCGTAGAGCGGATGCTTGATGAGTCGCTCGACGGCGACCGTGATCGTCTTGTTCATTTTGTTGCTGACGACTACGCCGATCCGCTCTTTCCGGCGTCCGCGCTGTGGTTTCTGCGTCTGCTGTTCGTTGGCCATAGTTGCTTTCAGAGGCTTGGTGAGCCGCGACCTCACCAACTACCAGATTTATTAGTTCTTGGCGGAAGCCTGCTGGGCTTCCCGCAGTTTTTCGTTGTAGATGGTCTTCAGCCGTGCAATAAGCCGCCGCTTGTTACGCAGAAGCATGGGATTTTCGAGCTGCGCCACAGCATGCTGAAAACGAAGCTGGCGCAGCTCCTGCTCTTCAGCTCGAATACGCTGGGCAATTTCTTCCAGGCTCATTGCACGGATTTCTTTCGGCTTCATAGCCCGCGTCCCAGGTTTGGGTTAGCGTCCCTGCGAAGCGGCCATCAGTTCCGGCCGCTTGACAAACTTGGTTTTAATGGGCAGTTTGTGCGATGCCAGCCGAAGCGCCTCGCGGGCCAGCTCTTCCGGCACGCCGCCCACCTCGAAGAGGATGCGCCCCGGCTGCACAATCGCGACCCAGAACTCGACCGAGCCCTTACCTTTACCCATACGGACCTCGGCCGGCTTTTTGGTCACCGGCTTGTCCGGGAAAATGCGAATGTACACCTTCCCGGTACGCCGCAGCTTACGGGTGATGGCCACACGGGCCGCCTCAATCTGCCGGGCCGTGATGCGTGCCGGCTCCAGCGCCTTGATCCCGTAGTCACCAAACTCGATCTGCGTACCGCGCGACGCCAGGCCCTTGATGCGGCCTTTCTGCTGCTTGCGGTACTTGGTGCGTCGGGGCATTAACATAGCTCGTACCTCCGCTTCGCTTACGGCGAGGGACTACAGCCCCCCGCACGGTTCCGGGTTAGCTTTCCTCCTCGGCAGCACGCCGACCGGCCCGGCGTGCGCGACGCCGACGCCGCCGCTCGGGCTGCTCGAAGGTCTGCTGCTGCCGTTGCATCAGGGCGTTCGGACTCAGATCCGGCTTGCCGATGATCTCGCCCAAGAAGATCCACACCTTCACGCCGATCGTGCCGTAGATCGTGTAGGCCGTTGCCTGGGCATAGTCGATGTTGGCCCGAAGCGTGTGCAGCGGCACGCGGCCTTCCAGGTACTGCTCGGTGCGGCTCATTTCGGCGCCACCCAGACGGCCGGACACTTTAATACGAATGCCCTGAGCGCCCATGCGCATGGCGGCCGTGATGGCCTGCTTCATGGCCCGGCGGAAGGAGACGCGGCCCTCCAACTGCTGCGCGATGTTCTGCGCCACCAGGCTGGCGTCCAGCTCCGGCCGCTTGATCTCGCTGATGTTGATCTGGATCTCCTTGCCGGTGAGTTTCTGCAGCTCTTCCCGCAGCTTTTCGACCTCCTGCCCCCCACGGCCGATGACGACGCCCGGCCGGCTGGTGTGCAGCGTGAGGATCACGCGCTTCGGCGTCCGTTCGATCACCACCCGGCTCAGGCCGGCCCGCTTGAGCCGCGCATGCAGGTAACGCCGGATCTCCTCGTCCTCAATCAGCTTCTCCGGCAGATCCTTTTCTGCATACCAACTGGAGAACCAGCCGCGGATGACGCCCAGTCGAAATCCTATCGGGTGTGTTTTCTGACCCATAACCGCTCGTTTCTACGGGTTGATTTTTTGCTCGCCGCTGCTCAGGCTTCCGCTTCGGACTCCGTGGTGGCCACCACGACCGTCAGATGACTCATGCGCCGCCGGATGGGCACCGCCCGCCCGCGCGGGGCCGCCCGCCAGCGCTTGAGTCGCGGCCCTTCGTCCACCCGGATGTCCCGGATGATCAGGGCTGCTTCGTCGATCCGCTCCTCCGGATTCTTCTCGATCAGGTTGTAAACGGCCGAGCGGATGGTCTTCTCAATGGGGCGGGCTGCCCGGTGCGGCAGATGCCGCAAAATGGCCAGCGCTTCGGCCACCCGCTTGCCGCGCACGGCGTTGACCACCACGCGCATCTTGCGCGGCGAACTCCGAATGTATCGGTTGATGGCTCTGGCTTCCATTGCTCTTCAAGGCTTATCGACGGCCACGCTTGTCTTTCTTTTCGCCGGCATGCCCGCGGAACGTCCGCGTCGGCGCAAACTCGCCCAACCGGTGCCCGACCATGTTCTCCGTGACATAGACCGGGATGAATTGCCGGCCGTTGTGCACGGCGAACGTATGCCCGACGAACTCGGGAATGATCATCGAAGCCCGGCTCCAGGTTTTGATCACCTTCTTCTGGCCGGTCCGATTGAGCTCTTCGACCTTCTTGAGCAGTTTATAGTGGACGTAGGGTCCTTTTTTCAGCGAACGCGCCATAGCCGCTTCTCTGCGTTTTGCTTCAGCGTCGTGCGTTACTTGGCCGCGTTACGACGACGCAAGATGTATTTGTCCGAAGGTTTGTTGCGCTTGCGGGTCTTGTAGCCCTTGGCCGGCTGGCCCCACGGCGAGCGCGGATGCCCACCGGAGTGCCGCCCTTCGCCACCGCCCATCGGGTGGTCGATGGGGTTCATGGCAACACCGCGCACCTTGGGACGAATGCCCAGCCAGCGGCTGCGCCCCGCCTTCCCGAGGTCGATGTTCATGTGATCCGGGTTGCTCGTGGTACCGATCGTCGCCCGGCACTTCACATGGATCAGGCGAATTTCGCCGGAAGGCAGGCGCAACGTGGCATAGTTGCCTTCACGCGCCATCACCTGGGCATAGGTGCCGGCCGCCCGGGCGATCTGCGCGCCCTTGCCGGGCTTCATCTCAATGCAGTGCACGTAGGAGCCCACCGGAATCTTCTCAAGCGGCAGACAGTTGCCCGGTTCGGGCGGTGCGTCCGGCCCGTTCATGACGGTCTGGCCGACCTTGATCTCGTTTGGCGCGATGATGTAGCGCTTTTCGCCGTCGGCGTAGGCCAGCAGTGCGATACGCGCCGAACGGTTCGGGTCGTATTCGATGCTGACTACACGGGCCGGAATGCCGTCCTTATCCCGCTTGAAGTCGATAATGCGATAGCGACGCTTGTGACCACCGCCCTGATGGCGCGTGGTGATCCGGCCCTGGTTGTTGCGACCGGCATGCTTTTTCAGCGGCGCCAGCAGACTCTTTTCAGGCGTATCCTTGGTGATTTCCTCAAACGTCGAAACCGAATACTGGCGCTGACCAGGTGTTACCGGTTTCCGCTTGCGAATCGGCATGATCGTCGGCTCGGTCTGAGGCAGGCCTACCTGTCCCGAAGGACTTTGCGCCTGCCGGGTTCACACTCACACGTTCTCGAAGAAGTCGATCCGAGGACTGTCGGGCGTCAGCGTCACGATGGCTTTTTTGTAGGATCCGGTACGCCCTTCGGCTACGCCCCGCCGCGTAAACTGCCGACGGCGCTTACCGGGCATAATCATCGTGCGCACCTTTTTGACCTTGACGCCCGGATACATTTCCTCGACGGCCTTGCGGATTTCGATCTTGTTGGCGTCTTTCGCCACGATAAAGGCGTAACGCCCTTCCTCCATCTGCTGCGAGAGCTTTTCCGTCACCAGCGGACGGATCAGAATCGGATGCTTGCTCATGGTCTCGTCTCAGCCGGTTTGATTCAGGCCGCCACCGGTGCCGTGCTCAGCATACGGTTCAGCACCTCGACGGCGCTCTCCTGCATCAGCAGGACCTGCGCGTCGAGCAGATCGCGCGTCGAAGCATTCCGGGCTTCCAGCACCCGCACTTTCGGAAGGTTGCGACTCGACAGGTATAGCGTGGGGTTATGCTCCCCTGTCAGCAGCAGCACTTTCCGGTCGGCCAGTCCCTGCGCGTCCAGCACTTCCAGCAGACGCCGGGTGCTGGGCCGCTCGAACGTAAAGTCTTCCACCACGCGGATGGCCTCGGCCTGCGCCTTGTAGCTCAGCGCCGAACGCCGGGCCAGCCGCTGCGTCTTGCGGTTGACCTTCAGCTCGTAGGAGCGGGGCTGTGGCCCGTGGGCCGTACCGCCACCCCGGCGAATGGGCGACTTGGCGTCGCCGGCTCGGGCATAGCCCGTCCCTTTCTGGCGGTACAGCTTGCGGGTGCTGTGGGCGTTTTCCGCCCGGTTCTTCACCTTGTGGGTACCCTGCCGCCGGTTCGCTTCGATCCGCTTGACGTCGAGCCAGAGCACGTGATCGTTGGGCTCGATCTCAAAGACCGTCGGATCGAGCGTCACCGTGCGGCCACTTTCGCTCCCGTCCAGCCGATATACCTGCAGTTCCATGACGTTCGTCTCGATTCAGCGGGTCCGCTACTGGACCTTCTTGTGCAACTCAACGATACCGTTCCGAGGCCCTGGAACGGCTCCTTTGACCAGAATCAGGTTGTGCTCCGGAAAGATGCGCACCACCTGAAGATTCTTCACCTTCACGCGCTGGTTGCCCATACGCCCGGCCATGCGCATGCCCTTGAACACATGCGACGGGAACGACGAAGCGCCGATCGAACCAGGCGCCCGCTCCCGGTTATGCTGGCCGTGCGTACGCGTACCGACGCCACCGAATCCATGGCGCTTGACCACGCCCTGGAAGCCCCGGCCTTTCGAGATGCCCACTACGTCGATCAGCTCGCCTTCCTCAAAGAGCTGCTCGACGCGCACCTCGTCGCCGGGCTTGACGTCCAGCACGAAGTTCTTGAATTCGCGGAGCACCCGCTTCGGCGACACGCCGGCCTTCTCGAAGTGGCCGCGCATGGCCTTGGTGGTGCGCTTGGGCTTGCGCTCGCCGTAGCCCAGCTGCACGGCATCGTACCCGTCTTTGCCCTCGGCCGTCTTCACCTGCACCACCGCATTCGGCTCGGCCTGAATGATGGTGCAGGGAATGCAATTCCCGGCCTCGTCAAAGACCTGGGTCATTCCGATTTTTCGTCCAAGCATTCCACTCATGGTGCCTGTGCCCACAGCTTGTGGCCGCCTGTCGGCCGCCTTTACACCTTGATTTCCACGTCGACGCCGCTGGGCAACTCCAGCTTCATCAGGGCGTCGACCGTCTTGCTGCTGGTCGACAGGATGTCGATGAGCCGCTTGTGGCGGCGAATTTCAAACTGCTCGCGGCTCTCCTTGTCAATGTGCGGACTCCGAAGCACCGTGATGACCGTGCGTTCGGTCGGCAGCGGAATCGGCCCGCTGACCACCGCCCCGGTCGCCTTCACGGTGCGAATGATCTTCTCCGCACTCCTGTCGATCAGCGTGTGATCGTAGGATTTCAGCTTGATGCGAATCTTCTGGCTGGCCATCGCCTCTCTTGCTTCGGCAAGTCAAAGGGTGGGGGCACGTTAACGCGTGCCCCCACCGGATGGTTTATTCAAAATCAACGGATTTCAGTCGAGGATTTTGGTGACGACGCCGGCCCCAACGGTCCGTCCACCCTCACGAATCGCAAAGCGCAAACCCTCCTCCATCGCCACCGGATAAATCAACTTCACCCGAAACCGCGCATTGTCCCCTGGCATCACCATCTCCACGCCCTCCGGCAACGTAATATCTCCCGTCACGTCCGTCGTCCGAAAGTAAAACTGCGGACGATACCCGTTGAAAAACG
>WFPM01000149.1 GCA_015487635.1 Rhodothermus sp. | reverse complement strand
TGACGGTGTGGACGGCGCGGAAGATTTTGTCGACGAGCTGACGGTCGTCGGGGGTTTTTTCGAGCTGGAGCAGGTCGTGCTCCAGGTCTTCGAAGATTTCGCGGGTCTCGACGATGAAGCTCTCGACAATCTCCCGCATCTCCTCCGAAAAAATCGGATGCTCACTCATGGCACCGCTCCTTGCTATTGGTGGGGACGTCAGCTATCCGAGTCGTTTTGCTTCGGATTGAACAGGGCGTCGATTTCGTCCTGGGAAGCCGGAGTACCGCCACTGAACAACGCATCGATCTCATCCTGGGAGGCGGGGGTGTTTCCGCCATCGAACAGGGCATCGATTTCGTCCTGGGAAGTGGGTGTGCCGCTGTCGAACAGGGCATCGATTTCCTCTTGCGAGGCCGGTTCGGCGCTTCCCCTGTCTTCCGGAAGCGGCGTATTGTTTTGCAGGGCGTCGACCAGCGCGTCGACCTGTTTCTGGCGTGCACCGTCTCGGTCGTAACGAGCGTGGGGATCGAATGTCCCTTCGGCGAAGAGCTGTTGGGACAGCTCCAGATCGTCGAGCACCTCACTGCCCAGCCGGCGAATGAGTTGGGCCATACGACGGCGGACCGACTCGATCAGGTGGTTGACGGCAGCCAGCTGCTGGGCGGTAATGTCCTGCACCTGCAGGGCCAGCATGATGCGGTTCATGCGATCGCGTAGCGACTCGACGAGTTGCTGCTGGCTTTCCAGTATGGCCTGCAGTGTGGCATAGTGCTGCTTTCGCTCCTCCCGCAGCGACTGGAGCTGCTCATGCCAGCTCTCCGGAAGCGGCTGCCACAACTGCTCCTCCTGCGCCTGAAGGGCCTGGAGTGCTTCAGGCGCCGCAGCCCAGGACTTTTTGAACGCATCCAGATCATTCAGCACCACGTCGATCAGATCAAGGATCTCCGTGGTGGCCATCTCGGTGGCCTGTGTGACACTTTTGAGCTGCGAGCTTGCCCGTGGCATTTTGCGGGTGCTTTCGGCCAGCGAGTCGTTGACCTCCGAGAGCAGCGGGGAAATCTCCCGGAGGAAGTAGACCACCTCCTCAATGAACGGAATGGCACGCTGGCCGAGAATAAAGACGGCTCGCAGCTCGTTCAGCTTGGAGAGCAGCTCCTGTATGTGATTGGTCGTCATTTTGGCCTCCTCAAGCAGTTTTCAAAATCAGGTTGATCTTTTCGCGGAGCACTTCCGGCGTAAAAGGCTTGACGATGTAGTTGTTGACGCGGGCCTGCATTGCGGCGATCACGTCCTCCTTCATCCCGCGCGTGGTGACCATCAAGATGGGCAGGTTGCCGAAACGGGCATGGCTGCGGATGGCCTTGGTCAGCTCCAGCCCGTTCATGTTGGGCATGTTCCAGTCGGTGATGACAAAGTCGATGGAGCCCTGCTCCAGTTTTTCCAGCGCGTCGGCTCCATCGCTGGCTTCGACCACGTTGGTGTAGCCGATCTCGCGCAGCGCGTTGCAGACGATGCGCCGCATTGTGGGGGAATCATCGACTACGAGGAACGTCATGGCTTCACTCATGACTTTTGATTTTTGGTCGGTTCATGAGATAAACTTGGACACTTCGTACTGCAGTCGTTGTGCGTCAAAGGGTTTGGTCAGGTAGGCCTGTACGCCAAGTTGCTGGCTCTGGCTGACCAGCTCGGCATCTTCGAGCGAAGACAGCACCAGGATCGGAATGTGGGCGTACTCCGGGTCGGAGCGCAGTGCTTGCACCAGGCCGATCCCGTCCATCTTGGGCATGTTCAGATCGGTGATGACCAGATCGACCGGCGTCTGGGCAATTTTTTCCAGCGCCTCTAGGCCGTCGCAGGCCGTCAGTACCGTAAGGCCTCGGGCCCGCAGGGCAAACGTGACGAACTTGCGGGCCGTGCTGGAGTCATCGACGACCAGAACCGTCTTAGCCATGGCGATGCGTGCTGCTTTCGGAAGCTTCGGCTTCTTTCCGGTAAACAATGGCCTTGCCAAAACGCACCGGCTGGAAGGCCTGGCTGATACCGTAAAGGGTTTCTGAGAACCCCACAAACAGATAGCCACCCGGTACCAGACTCCGATAGAAAGACTGAACCACGCGGCGCTTCATATTATCGTCGAAATAGATCAGAACATTAGCGCAGATGATTAAATCGAAATTGCGCATGGCATTCATGGCGACCGGATCGGCCAGGTTCAACACCTGGAATTGCACCATCTTGCGAATTTCATCGCGGACCTGGTAGCGATCGCCCTGCCGGACGAAATAGCGTTGAAGATATTCGGGGGGTACATTGCGGACGGCGTAGTCGCCGTAGATTCCCTGCCGGGCTTGCTGGAGCACGTTCGTGTTGATGTCGGTACCGATAATTTCAAAGCGGGCATAGGGATAGCGAGGCTGGATGCGGTCGCGCAGAAAAATGGCCAGTGTATAAGGCTCTTCGCCGCTGGAGCAGCCCGCACTCCAGATGCGGATCTGTTGTTTGGTACGCAGCCACTCGGGCAGGATGTATTGCTCGAGCACTTCCAGATGGCCGGGCGCGCGAAAGAAATAGGTTTCGTTGATGGTGATGGCGTTGACCAGTTGGCGGAATTCCTCGCGTCCCTGGCCGTTTAGAAGCATATGCAGATAGGCCCGGCCGTTCGGCAAGCGGAGCTCGCTCAGACGGCGTCCGACCCGGCTTTCCAGCAGATAGCGTTTGTTGTCCTGAAAGTAGATGCCGGTTTTTTCGTAGATCAACCGGCGTAATTGCTGGAATTCGGTGTCCGAAAGGACGCCCTGATGTTGCGGGGTCAGGGGTAAGCGTGCCAGCAGACTCATGGCAGGGCAGGGTTGTCAGGGCTGGTAGGTGGAACTACGGCGGGCCGTGCAGAGCGCATCGTCGGCATAGTGGCGCACGGCCGGATCGGGGTCGTGCAATCCCTGCTGAACCAGACCGAAAAAGGCGGGGTGCTGCAGTTGCAGAGCCAGCGTAATGGCTGCCATTTTGGTTTCGGCATCCAGATTTTCAAAGTGGGCCTGAAGGAACTGGGCGGCCTGGGGCAGCTGAAAGTCGTCCAGGCAGCCGTGGGTCAGGAGCGCGATGGCAAAGCCCGCGGCCGCGTCGAGCGACATCCGACCTGTTTCGGCGCAGCGAGCTACGCAGGCGAACGCCTGTGGATGCGTGGAGATGGCCTCGAACAGGGCCAGGTCCAGCTCGTCGTGCTGCCCCGCATGCTCCAGCATAGCTTCGATGGTCGCCTCGTCGAGCATGTGGCGCAGGCCACGCACGGCCGCTTTTTTGAAGCTCAGATCAGGCTCCTGAAGCATTTCCAGCAGGTAGGGACGAAGCCGGTCCGGAAGCGGCGGTACCGGTCCGGTGGCCGACTCGTAGGCCTCGATCAGGTCGTGAAGCACCAACGGACGGGCTTCGGGCGGGGCCTGCTCGACCTGACGCAGCAACAGATGCAGCACTTCAGGGATCGGGTAGCGTGAGAGCGCCTCGGCTGCGGCGTACTGAACGACCGGGTCCGGATCGTTCAGGGCTGCTTCGATGAGTTGCAGCCCGCGTGCATCCCGGAACGCCCCCAGGGCCGCCAGAATGTGCGGCCGTTCGGCCGGATAGAAGCGGTAGCGTTCGCGCAGCACCGGGGCGTATTCCGTGGCACCCAGCGCGGCCAGTGCGTCGATGGCGGCCAGGCGGACGTTTGTGTCCGGATCGTCCAGGTGCGCTGCAATACGGTCGACTACGTCGTAGGCCGGGAGCTGGGCCAGTACGTCGATGGCAAACTTGCGGGCGTCGGCGTCGTCGATGTCCACGTAGGGCAGAAGCGCCTGAATCGACGGCGCGCCGATGCGGACGAGCACCTCGCCGGCCAGGTTGCGCACCGGCAACTCGGGATGCTGAATGAGCGGCACCACCGCTTGGGCTGCTTCCTCGGTGCCGACGGCCACCAGGTGCTCGGCCGCGGCTTCGCGAATGCCCGGATCGGGATCCTGCAGGCAGTATGCCGCGACTGAAATCGTTTCGGCGGGCGTGTGGGTGGCCAGCAACTCGTTCAGCGCATCCAGACGAGCAGACGGATCCGGATGCCGCAGGCCTTCAGGCAGCGCAATCGACATAGCTTCGATTTTGTACGTTACTGGATCAGGAAGCTTCGGCGTCGGCGGTTTCCTGGAGCGGCTGCAGCCGGTGCTTTTCTTCTTCGGTCAGAATGCGCTCCAGGTCCAGCAGGATGAGCAGGCGATCGTCGAGCTTGGCCACGCCCGTGATGTAGTGGGCATCAATGCCGATAGCCAGCTCCGGCGGTGGTTCGATCACGCTGGCATCGACGCGCAGCACCTCGCGTACGGCGTCGACCATGAAGCCGACGATCTTGTCGCCCAGCTCCACCACGATGATGCGCGAGTTTTTGTCGCGCTCGCGCTGCGGCAGGTTGAACCGCTTGCGCAGGTCCACGACAGGCACGATGCGCCCGCGCAGGTTGATGACGCCTTCGACGAACGCGGGCGCATTCGGCACGCGCGTAATATCGACGGGCCGAATGATCTCCTGCACGTTCAAGATGTCGACGCCGAATTCTTCGTTTTCGATCAGAAAACTTACCAGCTGGAGAATCTGCGAACGAGACGTCTGCTGCTGCATGGCCAGCGGTAGGGTTGAATCCAACAGGAATGCCTTCCGGCTACCATATCGGCCAGAAATGGTGCTTCTTTAGGGAAACACGGGGCCTTTACGTAAAAAAGCGTACCCCGGCCTGAGGCCGGGGTACGCCGGGAGGCTTACCGCTTGCTTATCGTTTGAGCTGGACGAGTTCCTGGAGCATTTCGTCGGAGGTTGTGATGATCCGGGCCGAGGCCTGGTAACCGCGCTGCGTGACGATCATATCGGTAAATTCCGTGGCCAGGTCCACGTTGCTCATCTCGAGCGTACCGGCCACAATGACCGTACGGTTCAGCTCGGCCCCGGCGCGTCCCAGCGTCAGATCGCCGGAGGCACTGGTCAGACTCCAGAGGTTGTCTCCTTCCTGCTGAAGGCCGTTAGGGTTTTTGACAATGCCCAGTGCCAGCTGGTAGATTTTCTGCTGATGCCCGTTGGAAAAGTTGAGTTCGACGATCCCCTCCTGATTGATACTGAAACCGATCAACGTCCCCGGCGGAACACCATCCTGATCGCGCACCGAGACCGTGGTGGATCCGGCAAACTGCGTGAGTGCATCTTCCTCATCGGCAAAGTTCAGGGTGAATGTTTCAAACGTTCCGTCCCCGTTGATATCCCATTCAAATGTAGGCGTCAACGTACCGGTGTCCGGGCTGGTGGTGGGGTCGCCGTCTAGATCGATGGTTCCGTCGCTGTTGAAAGTGATGGTGCCGGTCTGCGGGTTGTTGCTGCTGTCGAGAATCGGGTTGTTATTAGCATCAAAGACCTGCCATTGCCACTCATTGTTATTGGTTTTAGAAAACTGAATGATGATGGACTGCGTACGTCCCTGTGCATCATATACGATGGAAGAGATGGTAAAGGTGTCGCCCACGAGTGCTTCGGCGCTCAGGTTACCCCGCACGTAGATGTTCTGCGTCCGCTGCGGCGGCGAGGTGGCACTCAGCGGAATGCGCACGTCTTCCAGCGAGACGGAGCGAAGCTGGGTTCCCTGTTCGTCAAAGGCCCAGCCTTGCACCTGCAGGCCGGTGTTGGTGACCAGTTCGCCAAAGCGGTTGATCGTGAAATTGCCGGCGCGCGTCAGATAGATGCGATCTCCGCCGCGGACGACGAAGAACCCGTCGCCGTTAATGCCCAGGTCGGTGGCCACGCCGGTGTTTTCGAGGGCGCCCTGGGCGAAGTTGACGTCGATCGAGCCCACCGAGACGCCCAGCCCGACGTAGGCGGGGTTGATGCCGCGGCCGCCGGCGGTGCGGCCCACGCCCAGCAGCGTCTGGCCGAGCAGTTCGTTGAAGGCGGCGCGGCCGCGTTTGAAGGCGGTGGTGTTGACGTTGGCGATGTTGTTGGAGATGACGTCCATGCGGACCTGGTGGCTTTTGAGTCCGGAGACGCCAGTACGCAGTGAGCGAATCATGGCGGTAGCTCGGGTTTGATTTACAGGATGCTCAAGACAAGCGCTGCAGCGTCGGTCGGTCGGCTGCAGCAACCGGCATCCCAGAAGGGGCCTGCCGGTGGTTCGTTCAGTCGTTACAGGATGTAGGCACTGTCAATCTGGGTGAAAATCCGCTGTTGCATTTCCTGACGATCGAGGGCTGTCACCACGGTGCGGTTCGTGACGCTGACGATGAAGGCGGCCTCCGGGTGCAGCACCAGCGCTTCGCGCGCGCCTTTGGCCGACAGTTCCTGCACGGCTTCGGTGAGCTGTCGGGCCAGCAGGTCGTCGAAGGCGATGCCGCGCTGGGCGATGCGCTGACGCGCATGGGCCGAGAGGCGCAGGCCTTCATCGGACGTCTGCACCTGGCGCAGCACCTCGGCGAACGAAGACTGCGGTGGATCGTGCGTGCGCGGCGCCTGCGTGGGCGCCGTCGACGTGCCCGGCACAGGCTGCACGCGCGCGGCCAGTTCCTGTACCTTCATGGCGTTCCGTTATGGTTTGGTGGAAGGTTTATTCGGATTCCACGCCGCGGACGGACTGCATGGACACCGAGCGGTCGCCGATCCAGAGAAGGATACCTTCGGGACCGAACGTCACGCGGGTGACGCGTCCGCGCACAAAGGATCGGGCTGCTACCGGATTGCCATCGGCGTCGGTGGCGAGCACTTCGATCGTGTAGGTGCCGGGCGGGAGCGCCTCGCCGGCCTCGTTGCGTCCGTCCCATTCCACGGCATGTTCGCCCGCCGCTTTGGGCCCCAGGAAGATTGTCCGTACCACCTCGCCGGCCTCGTTGCGGATCTGAATACTGACCTGACGGGCGGCGTCGGCCAGCTCGATTCGGAAGGGGACAGGCTCTTCGCCGCCCCAGGTGATCCGGTCTCCTTCGGCTTCGATGACCTTGCCCACCAGCCCGGCCGCTACGCTGTTGTGAATGCCCTGGGCCAGCGCGGCATAGGCGTCGGACTGGGCCTTAAGTGTTTCGTTGATGCCGATCAACTGCTCCACGGTGGAAAACTGGGCCAGCTGCGCGGCAAATTCGCGGCTGTCCATCGGATTGATGGGATCCTGATAGCGCAGCTGGGTTACCAGCAGCCGCAAAAAAGCCTCCTTGTCCAGCTCCTGCGACGGCGGAGGCGGTGTGTTGGGTGTGTTCTGGAGCGCCTGCTGGCGGATTTCGTCGATGGGCGCGATCAGGGACGGCATGGCTTGTTAGGATTTAGCCGATCCATTCATGACGACTGCCGGGACGCGGCACCCGGTGTGGGGGGGACTCGACCGAATCGGTGCCGGATACGTCCGAACCAGAAGCAAGCGGCGTACCATGGGTGGGGGCCTGCGTGAAGGCCTGATGTTGCCGGGCGCCTTGCTCGCCGCCACCGGAGAGCGAGAACTGCACGGCGGTCTGGTACTGCGCCTGCAGCGCTTCCTGAATGCGGTCGGCGTGGGCGGCCACCAGGGCCCGGAGCCGGGGATCGCTGAGCTGGACCGAAACGGCCACGTGATCGGGATGGCGACGCGTCTCGACGCGCAGCGTCCCTTCACCGTCGGTCAGTTCCACTTCCAGCATCTGTCCGTCAAAATGCTGGCGAACGCGTTCGGCAAAAGCCATGGCCATCTGGAACCAGGCGGCCGTGCGAATCACCCGCGGCAGGGCCGTGGTCTGCGGTGAAGGTGTCGTCGTAGTGGAAGCATGCAGGGGACGGTCGATCTCCTCGGCAGCAAGTTGTACATCCGAGGAAGGATCCGTTTTGAAGTCCTGTCCGAGCGCGGGGTCGGCTTCGACCGTTGAGGCGTCGGGGTCAGGCGCGGAAGGTTGTGCAGGCGTGGTGGCAGGTTTTGCCGGCCTGTGGTTCGGCATTGTTGCGGCCTCGGCACGATCCGTCGCCTC
>WFPM01000148.1 GCA_015487635.1 Rhodothermus sp. | reverse complement strand
CAACGGACCCAGCTCCTCCTTCCAGGGGGAGCTGTCGCGAAGCGACTGAGGGGGTCATGGGAAGCCGATGCACCATGATATCCAAGAAATCGTATAAGGCACGAAGCGGCGTGCCGTCCCGGAAAAAAAGCTCTTCCGTCGGATGTTGCCGGGCTTGCCCCGAACGCACCTGGGCCTGCTCGGGACCCACTGCAAACAAAAAAGCGCCCGCCTTCAGAAGGCGGGCGCGGTGTGCCGCGTACGGGATTTGAACCCGTGTTACCGGCTTGAAAGACCGGCGTCCTAGACCCCTAGACGAACGCGGCAGGTACACAAAAAAAGGGTGACCGAGGGGACTTGAACCCCCGACCTCCAGGGCCACAACCTGGCGCTCTAACCAGCTGAGCTACGGTCACCACGTCGTGGTGAGAGATTGTAATTTAGCAGAACGGCGCTTTTTTCTCAAGGATCCAAGACCGCTCCGGCATAAACTTTTGGTGGATGGATCGTGAGTCTTCATCGAAGAATCGCCACCTTGCCGTAGGCGGTCCCCTCGCCGTTCTGTCCGACGGCCACGATCAGATAAACGCCCGAAGGCACCGGACGCCCGTAGCGATCGCGTCCGTCCCAGCGCACGCGGCCTCCCCGCGTTTCGAAGCTGGCCACCAGGCGGCCGTCTACCGTTACAATCCGTAGCTCGGTCGCTTCGACCAAGCCTTCAATGAACACAATCGCGTCTTCTTCCGGTCCGACGCGCACCGGGTTCGGGTAAACAAACAGCGGCCGCGGCTGTTCCGCCGGTGCAATGGCGTCGCCCTGGTAACTGACAAGCCCGGCGGCCGTCGCCAGAAAGACGCGCCCGCTCCGCGCATCGACAGCCACGGCCTGTACCACGTCGGACAGTAGCGGGCTGTTTTCCTGTGTGAAATGTGCGGCAATTCGAAAATCGACACCGACCTGCTCGACCACATAGACACCGCCGTCGGTGGCTACCCAGAGCCGGTTGGCGGGATCGACGGCCAGATCGTTCACTGAAAGGCCGCTGAGCAGAAAGGGGTTTTCACCAGGCCGACGCTCGGCCGCCAGTGGCCAAACGGGCACCGTGTTGGGATCGGCAGCAGCAAACGGGTTGTTGAGCACGTAGCCGAGCCCTTCGGTGGTGCCGATCCAGATACGGCCGTCGCGATCTTCGACCAGTGCCTGCACAGCCACGCCCGGCAGGCCCTGCCCGCCACTCCCCCGCTCGCTCAGGTAGCGACAGGCATCGTCGTCGGCCCGCGCCGGATCGTCGCCCGGATCGTACAGGATCAGCCCTGTATTGATTCGCAGGTTGCCGCGGCTTACCGCCACAATCCAGAGCTGGCCGTACTCGTCCACCAACAACCGCCCCAGCGTCGTGCTGAGCGCGTTGATGCAGGCGGGAATCGGGGCACGTTGCCAGGTACCATCGGGTAGCCGCACATGAAGCGGATTAGGTGCGGTCAGGTTAGCCACCCAGAGCCGCCCTTCAGGATCGGAACCCAGCCCGCGCACGATGATGAAGTTGCGCGTGCCGGCAGCCGGCTCCAGCGTGGAGTTGGTGGCGTCGTAGAACTGCAGGGTGCCATCTGGAGCGACCTGCACCAGCCCGTTCCCATCAGATCCCACCCAGACGTTGCCGTTTGCATCGGCATGCACCGGCCGAAACGCCGAACGCCCGCCCAGCATGGGTGGCAGGTAGGCCGTCCACCGCCCCTCGGGATCCATCCTGTGAAATCCGGCCGTACCACCGGTCGCCGCGTCGGTGGCCCAGAGATTGCCGGCAGGATCGATCGCCAGATCGACAAAGACATTCACGTACGGTCCGTCGGGCAGGATCTTCTCCAGAACTGTCAGGTCTGTCGCGCTGGCATCGGGCACGGCTGCCTGCAGCAGACCGTTTTCGCCATCACCGATCCAGAGCGTCTCGCCGTCGGTGGCCAGCCGCAGCGGACGCCTCAGGCTGTCGCTTCCGAGCGCCTGTACCGCAGCCGTCGCCTCAATAAGCAGCACCTGCGTACCGGCCGTGCCCAGCAACAGATCGCCCAGCGGCTCCAGATCGGTAACGGCCTCACCGGCCCAGCGCAATTCGTATGCGCCCTCACTTTGCCGCACGGCCAGCCCCCGCTCCAGTCCGACGTACAGCGTCTGGCCGTGCAGTGCGAGCGAACGCACCGGCAGGCGTCCCCTCAGCCCATCGACTTCCAGCGTCCAGGCACCCGGATCCTTCAGGTTGGGATGGCTCAGCGGCGCGTGGGCTACCCCCTGGGCTGTGGCCAGCCAGAGCGTTGCCTGACCGTCGGGACCAGGACCAATGGTCAGATCATAAACGGCAATGTCCGAGAATTCACCGAACTGCGTGTAGGTGTCGCGCACGACCCCGGCTACCGGATCGAAGACGACCACGCCGAAAGCCGTGGCCACCAGCAGCGTATCGCCCTGCATGCGCAGCCGGAAAATCTGCCGGTCCGGAAAGCGCTCGGCCCGCGCGATGTCGAAAAAGGCGCGGATGGTGCCGTTGGCCGGATCAAGTCGGTCGAGCACGCCGTCGCCATAACCGATCCAGAGCACCTGCCGTCGGGCATCCCATGCCAGCGCCCGGACGCCCACCTGATGCAGGCCCTCGACGGCCGTAAAGCGCTGCAGGCTACCGTCTTCCGGGCTGTAGCGAAACACCCCACCACCAGTCGCCACCCAGATGCTTGAGGGTGCCAGGGCCAGATCCGTCACCTGTCGCATCGAAGTATGGGCCTGCCAGCGACCGGCCGATTGCGCATGAACACTTCCGGCCACCCCTATCCAGATCAGCAGCCATAGTCCGCGCATGGTTCAATCCAGCTTGCGCATCAGATCGATCATCTCCAGTGCCGTCAGAGCCACCTCGGCCCCTTTGTTACCGGCCTTCGTGCCGGCCCGCTCGATGGCCTGCTCGATCGTATCGGTGGTCAATACGCCGAAGATGACTGGCACCTCGGTATCGAGCATCGTGCGGGCCAGTCCCTGCGCTGCACTCCCGGCCACGTATTCGAAATGGCTGGTAGCTCCCCGGATGACGGCCCCCAGACAGATGATCGCGTCGTAGCGTCCCGAGCGCGCCAGCTTGCGGGCGACCAGCGGCATCTCGAATGCACCGGGGCAGCGCACCACCGTCACCTGCTCCAAATCAACGCCCTGACGTTGCAGGGTGTCCAGTGCTCCCTCGAGCAGACGCTCCGTAATGAATTGATTGAAGCGGCTGACCACAATAGCCAGTCGCACACGTTCCGGGCGGTAGTGGCCTTCGACAAAAACGGGCATGGTTTTTCAGAGCGACTTGGCTGAACGATTGCTATCCCGAGCTGAAAAATAGCACATCCACATCACTTCGGCCATTGTCCGGCGCTGCTTGTCGCTTCCACGGTGCCATGCCTCCCCCATAACACACGAAAGCATCAGCCGACATGTTTTCCAGACAGCACGTCGCTTCGCTTCCTGCCCGACTGCGAGCACAGACGCGCTTGTAGTACACCACGAAGGCGTTAGCCGAAGTGGCGACCGATCTGGCCGGCACTGCGCTGCGCTTCGCGCCTGACTACGAGCGGATTTGCAATGAGCCGCAGTGGCGTGTTGTCATCCGCGCAAACCCGAGGTTGCCCTACGCACGCGTTGCCCGCAATGTCGCACGCAGCCGCTCCACCCGTGGATACGGGATCGTGCAAGTGCCGAGCAGAGTGTCGTCTTCAGGCCGGTGTCCGTGATAATCGGAGCCGCCCGTTTCCAGCAGGCCGAAATCCCGGGCTACCTGGCGGTAATGCTGCACCAGATAGTAGTTGTGCGATGGATGAACCACTTCGATGCCGTCGATGCCGGCCTGGAGCAATGCCCGGAAGACCCGATCGCGCAGATGCTCGCCCGGGTGGGCCAGCACAGCAATGCCGCCCGCCTCGTGCAGAATGGCCACGGCCTCTTCGACCGTCCAGGCTGGCTTGGGCACGTAGCCGGGTCTGCCGGGCAGCAGGTAGCGCTGAAATGCCTCCCCATAGCTTTCGGCATAGCCGGCCGTCACCAGCGCCCGCGCCACATGTGGCCGTCCCGGCACACCGTTGCCCACCACCGCCTGCACCTGCGCTTCGGAAAGCCGCACGCCGACCCCCTCCAGCCGCTCGAGCATGGCAGCCAGGCGCTCCATCCGGGCCTTCCGGTAGGCAGCCAGCGCTTCTTTCAGGACTGGATGGGCCGGATCGAAAAAGTACCCCAGCAGGTGCACTTCCTCCCCTTCGACCTGCACGCTCAGCTCCACCCCGGACACCACCACCATGGCCCATCGAGCAGCCGCCTGCCGGGCCTCCTCCAGGCCATCGATCGTGTCGTGATCGGTGATCGCCACGCAGTAAAGCCCGGCCTCCCGCGCCCGACGCACCAGTTCGGCCGGCGCAAGCCGACCGTCGGAACAGCTCGTGTGCAGGTGCAGATCGGCGCGACGCAGGTCGAACATACCGTTTCTCCGTCAGATGCCCCTTTGCTACGTGCAAATTCCCGTTTAGTTTTAGGCCGAACCGGATTTTTCCCGACACGTGGGCGTAGGAACGTCGAACCAATCCAGAGCCATAATGAAGCAACTGTGGAGTCCCTGGCGCTCGCAGCACATCGAGCGGGTGGTCGAGCAGCCGCTCAGCCGACCGGGAGAGCCCTCGCTGTTCGTGCGCCTGGCCGCCGAAAACCGCGATGAGGAGAATCTGATCCTCTGGCGTGGCCAGCATGTTTTTGTTATCATGAATCTGTATCCTTACAATAACGGCCACCTGATGATCGTACCCTACCGTCAGGTGGCCGACTACGAGGCGCTGACGCCCGAGGAGCAGTGTGAAATGGCGCAGACCGTCGCCCGTTGCATTCGCTGGCTCAAGTATGCGCTGAAGCCCGACGGCTTCAACGTGGGCATGAACATCGGCAAGGTGGCTGGCGCCGGCATCCCCGACCACGTGCACCTGCACGTGGTGCCCCGCTGGGAGGGCGACACGAACTTCATGCCCACGCTGGCCGAGACGAAAGTGATCCCCGAAGCACTGCGCGACACCTACCGTAAACTCCGGGCGGCCATCGAAGCGCTGGAATCCGACCACGAGGCCCCTGCCACCACCTCCTGACCGGCATGTCGTCTCTCCCACAGGCTCCCTCTCCAAATGGCCGGGCGCCTTCGCCCTGGCGGATCCGTCTGCTGGGTTCGGTGGCGTTGAGCCTGGTGGTGGTGGCCGTCGTCACCTATTTCACGTTCGACTGGCGGGCCTTTGTCGAAGCGCTCCACGAAGTCAACCCCTTGCTGCTGACGCTGGGCATCGGCACGCTGGGACTGCGCGTGCTCTTCGGGGCCTGGCGGCTGCACTACGTCTCGCACCGACACCTGACGCTCCGAGCGGCCACCCGTTGCCAGCTCGTGTGGGACTTTTCGTCAAACGTAACGCCTTCGGCCATCGGCGGTGGCCCGTTCGCCGCGCTGTTCATCGCCCGGGATCAGCGCCTGCCGCTCGGCGAAACCACCGCCATTCTGCTATTCGCCATCCTGCTCGATCAGCTTTTCTTTGCGTTCACCATTGTACTCCTGCTGCTTGCCCTGCCCTTTATGCCCGTGCTGCCTTCGGCCATGGGCACGGTGGGCGGTGGTACCTTCGTGCTCTACCTGGGCCTCGGGCTGGGCTGGGTGGCCTTTTTCGCCTATACCACATTTTTCCGGCCTGAGCTGATCGAGCGCCTGGCCCGCCGCTTGCTGCGCTTTCGGCGACTGCGGCGGTTTCGCGAGCGTGTCATTCAGGAACTGCTCAGCCTGCAGGAACGCACACAACTCATCCGTTCTCAACCGCCGGGCTTTTTCCTGAAGGGCTTTCTGTTGACCACGGCGGCCTGGATCAGCCGCCATCTGTTGCTCGTTTTTCTGGTGTGGAGCGTCTATCCCGAGGCCGATGCTGTGCTTGTCTTCATGCGCACGCTGGCCATGACGCTGGGCTCGGTCGTAATGCCCACGCCGGGCGGCTCCGGCGGCGTCGAAGGCCTCTACGTGCTGTTCATCGGACCACTCATGCCCCGTCACTTCGTGGCGCCCACACTGCTGCTCTGGCGCCTGCTCAGCTACTATGTGTTCATCGCGATCGGGCTGTTTCTGACGGGCCATCACATGCAGCGGAGTCTGCGCCGGCGCCGTCAGCTGCGTCCGGCCCCCGAGCCTGCCGAAGAAGCATGACGACCGTCGAGCTTGAAGAACGCCTTGCCCGCATCGAAGCATACGACCTGCGGGGAGTGCACCCGAACCTGCGGCTGGGCACGGCCAGCGACCGCTACGCGGGCTGGATCGGCCAGATCTACCCCGAGCACTACCGCCGCGAGATCAAGACGCGGCCACGCCGCCTCGAAGGCCGCACCTTCGAAGAACGGATGCTGCCCGTGGCCTCGGTGCGCGACTACTTCGAGCATTACGACGTGCTGGAGTTGGACTTCACCTTCTACCGGCCGCTGCGCGAGGCGGACGGCCGTCCCACCGCTTCGCTCTTCACGCTGCAGCAGTACGCCACGCACGCTCCGCCGGAGGCCCGCTTTCTGCTCAAGGCGCCGCAGCAATTCTTTGCGGCCACGCTACGCCGCACGCGAGGCGGTCGTGTTACCTACGAGGAAAACCCGCATTACCTCGACGCCGAAGCCTGCCGCCGTCAGTTTCTCGAACCGGCCCGTGAAGTACTGGGCGAGCGGCTGCTGGGCGTGATCTTCGAACAGGAATACCGGCGCGTCGCCGAAAGCCCAGATCCGGAGGCCAACATTGCTGCGCTGGATGCTTTCTTCGGCGCATTGAACGGCAACGTGCAGGCCCATCTGGAGTTGCGCTCGGCGCATCTGCTCACGCCGGCTTACTTCGACTGGCTGGCCGCACGCGGCCTGGGATTCGTCTTCAGCCACTGGACCTGGCTGCCGCCGTTGCGTCGTCAGTGGCGTCTTTGCGGCGAGCGCTTCACGGCAGCCGACCGCAACGTCGTCGTCCGCCTGCTCACCCCGCTGGAGATGACCTACGCCGAGGCGTACGCGCGCGCCTATCCGTTCGACCGTCCCGTACCCGAGCTGGCCGGTACCCGACAAGCCCGCGATATGGTGCTTGATGTGACCGCGCTCGTGTTTCGTGCGGCCCTGGAAGATGCGGTTGTGAACGTGATCGCCAACAACCGGGCCTGGGGCAACGCACCCGATCTGGCCCGGGCGATCGCCCGCCGCGTCCTCGAAGAAGTGCGCCGCCGTGGTCTACGAATCCCGTGATCGGCTACCGCCTGGCCTTCTGACCGATCATTCCGACAACGATCACAAAAAAAGCGGCCCCGGATGGAAGGCCGCTCTTTTGTTCGAAAATCCTCAACATCCGGCGTCTGCACTACCAGCGTCGGGCGCTGCCCTTTCCCTTAGGCACCAGTCGCATGCGGCCCAGCAGCGCCCGCACCTGCCGGGCTGACGTCTGCGCACCGCGTTGCAGGGTCCGGTAGGTACGTTGCCAGAAGCCCGGCCGTTTTTCCTCACGCGCGTCTTTCGGCGTCGTCATACGGTGCGCGCTTTGTGCAGTCTTTATCCTGAGCTACCGGCCGTTTAACCGCTTTTCAGCACATATCCTGGGCGGCCGAAGCCCCCCTGTATCTTGAACTACCGGCACTTTAACGGACGGTTTCCCCGGCAGTCAACCTGACGAGTAACGTAATGCCGGACACGCCAATAGCTCGCCTAAAGACCAGGCACTCTCCCAGACCTTTAAAACTTTCAATAGCTTCTTCCACGCGCTCAAGCAGTGTAGTTTCAATACCAAAAAAACCTGCGCAGCAAGCGCCTGCAGCACCTTGCCAGCGCGCGTTTCAATACCAAAAAGGTGCGATTAAAACTTTGTTAGTGTGTCGAGCTTGGATATACCGGTTCTCCATTTCAATACCAAAAAGGTGCGATTAAAACCCGACACAGATTACATCTGGATTCGGTCCCGTTTCAACGATTTCAATACCAAAAAGGTGCGATTAAAACACAGGCCAGGCCATCCGGGACGACAACGGCCGAATCGTATTTCAATACCAAAAAGGTGCGATTAAAACCAAGGTTGCAGCTATGTGGCTTCGCGCCATTGCTCAAATTTCAATACCAAAAAGGTGCGATTAAAACCAGGAAAAGCGCGAACGTGAGGCCGCCCAGATCGCCCATTTCAATACCAAAAAGGTGCGATTAAAACCCGCACCAGCTCGACCGTACGCTGGATGTCGATGCAATTTCAATACCAAAAAGGTGCGATTAAAACCGACCGCGCTGTCGTGGGCGCGCGGTCCCTGCACAGATTTCAATACCAAAAAGGTGCGATTAAAACCCCCGTCCTTCAAAGAGCAGAATCAGCTTCTGGAAGACATTATAAGCGATTTGAGTTGGAATGTCAAGCCCTGGAAGTCGTCGACCACCGGTTCCCCCCGAATCCCCGGGAGGTCGACGACTATTTATAAGATCCTATAATTCACAAACTTATAAAATAAAATCATCTTATCTCCGGCACTTGCGTTGCCGAATCTTGCGCGTTATCTTGGGGACGACGACTTCTATGCAAGCCTTTCTTCTGCAATAAACACAGGTTACGATGCCGTACTACATTGCCGTTTATGACGTCAACGTGCGACGCGTCGCGAAAATGCTCAAACTCTTCCGGCGCTACCTGACCTGGGTGCAGCGCTCCGTCTTCGAGGGCGAGTTGACCGAAGCCCAGTTTCAACGCCTGCGGCATGAAGCCCGTCAGATCATGAATCCCGACGAAGACGTGGTGATCTTTTACGAACTCCGCGACGTGCGCTACAGCCGTCGCCTGGTGCTGGGCACCGAACAGGGCCACCGCGACCGCTTCCTCTGATCACCACCACATGTGTAGCCCCCGATAGGGCTCGTTCTTCGGATCCAGCAGGTGCCGAATTAGCTTGTAGCACTCCAGACGAATCAGGCGCTCGTAGCTGACGTGCCGCTCCAGGCGCCGGTGATAGACCGTCTGGCGCAGCCGCTCGTCCCAGTGCCGGACGAAGATCCGTCGCCCTTCTTCTTTCAGATACATCCCGCCCAGCCGCTCTTCAAAATGACGGGGTGTGATCTCGCCGGTCTTGACCAGGCGGAAAATGGCCCGATCGACCAGAATGGGCTTGAAGATCTCAGACAGATCCAGCGCCAGCGAGAAGCGCCGCGCACCCGGCTCGTGCAGGTACGAGATGGTCGGATCCAGCGCCGTGCGATGAATCTGACGAATGGT
>WFPM01000147.1 GCA_015487635.1 Rhodothermus sp. | reverse complement strand
CCGTGCATGTGCTGACGCCCGGCCTCGGAGATCGGGTGCGTATGTTGCCCATCGCACTGCGGGCCGTACCGATCCTCGCGCGGCGCTACCATGCGCTGCGGCGCTTCGGGTACCCGTTTTTCCGACGGGTTTTCGCGCCGAAGCTGCAACCGTTCGTTGCGTGGGCCGACGTGGTGCATTCCGTGGCGGGTAACTACCTGGGCTGGACGGCGCAGGAGGTGGCCCGGGTGCTGGGGCGTCCGTTTGTGGTAACGCCCTATGTGCATCCCGGACAGTACGGCGACGGACCCGACGATGCCCGGCACTGGCAGACGGCCGACGCCGTGCTGGCCCTGCTGGAAACCGATCGCCGGGTGCTCATTGAGCAGCTCGGCGTGCCGCCCGAAAAAGTGCATCTGTACGGGGTGGTGCCCCTGCTGCCCGAGCGGGCCGACGGAGCCGGCTTCCGGGCGCGGCACGGCCTGGGAGCGGCACCGATCGTGCTGTTCGTGGGACGCATGAATGACTACAAGGGCGCACCGGCCTTAGTGCAGGCCGCCTCGTTGGTCTGGGCAAAACGACCGGACGTACATTTTGTCTTTATCGGGCCCGCTTCGGAAGAAGAGCGACATATCTTTAAGGGCGCCGATGCCCGCATCCGTTATCTGGGACGGGTGGACGATCAGGAAAAGGCCGACGCCTACGCCGCCTGCGATGTGTTCTGCATGCCCTCGCGGCATGAGATTTTACCGGCCGTGTATCTGGAAGCGTGGAGCTACGGCAAGCCGGTCGTCGGCGGACCGGCACCGGGGCTGCGGGAACTGATCGAGGGAAATGCGGCGGGCCTTGTCGTGGCGCAGACGCCCGGGGCGATCGCCGACGGACTTCTGCGGCTGCTGGAGCATCCAGAGCAGGCCCGTGCACTGGGCGAAAGCGGCCGACGTCTGGTCGCGCGGCGCTACACGCGTGCGGCGCTGGTTGATACGCTGGAGCGGGTTTATCACAGCCTGGCATCACAACGCGAACTGGCCTAAGCCCATGAACGAGTCATCTTCTCGTATATCGAGGCGCACCTTCGTCAAGGTGCTGGTGCCGACGATTGGCGGACTGGTCGTGGGTGGAGCTGCGGCGTTGACGCTGGTATCTCGTGAGACGCTGCGTCAACTTTACCGCACGCGACTGGAGCCTTCGCTGGAACCGGCACCGCCCGGCCCGATTGCACCGAACACGTTGCAAACGTTGCGGGCCTTTACCGAAGCGCTGCTGGATGAAGCCATTACCTGGTCGCGTTACGCGAATTTCTTCCGGTGGCGGGCCGAGCACCTGCCCGGACATCGAAGGCTGTACGAACGGCTGGCCGACGAACTGGATCGAAACGCGCAGCAGGCGCTCGGACAGCCTTTTGCAGCATGTCCACGTACGCAGCGGATCGTGCTGGTGCGCCCAGTGCTCGAGGCGGATCTGGATGACTGGGATCGAGCAGTTGCGCTGGTGTTGCATCGAGACTGGTTGCGCTTCAACCGGCATATTGTCGAGCCGTTGTTTACCCTGTTTGCCTACCATGACGCCTGGCTTCGGCTGGGTTATGAGCAGCCGCCCGGATTGCCCCGAGGGCTGGAAGCTTATCAACAACCCCCGCCAAACGCCTGAACTACAGGACCCATGAAAACGGCTGCCATTGCAGGCTCGGGCATTGTAGCCACCACCATAGCTTACCAGTTGGTACAGCACGGGTGGCAGGTTACGCTTTTCGAGAAAGGACCGGACTATCCTTACCCGCACACCCAGCAGTATCAGGAGAAGATTCTCTATTTGTATAACAATCCCGCCTGGAAGCTGCCTGACGATATCCGGGGACTGACGCAGAGTGGCACGTACAAGCGTAACATCGACGGCGAACGGGGCATGGTGGTAGGGGGAAGCGCCACACACTGGTGGGGCGTGACACCCCGTATGATTCCGGAAGATTTCCGAACGCGCACGCTGTTTGGGTATGGAGAGGACTGGCCGATTACGTATGACGAGCTGGAGCCCTACTATGTGCGCGCCGAACGCTTTATCGGGGTTTCCGGAACCACGGAAGACAATCCGTTTGCACCGCCGCGTTCGGCGCCCTATCCGCTGCCGCCGTTCGCGCTGAGTTATGGCGATAAAATCTTGAAAGAGCGATTGGCGGCCCATGGCATTGTGCTGCATACTACTCCCCAGGCACGGACACGTCTGCCCTACGACGGTCGGCCGGGATGTGCCAACTTTGGCGTGTGCCACGTTTGTCCGATCGGCGTGCGCTATTCGCCGACGCACCATCTGCAGCGGGCCGTCGCTACCGGACGTTGTGAAGTTCGGCCGAATACAACGGTGCGGCGCGTGCTGATGGAATCGAATGGACGCGCCCGTGCCCTGCTGGTGCAGGAAAACGAAGCGGCAACGCCATACGAATTTCCGGCCGATGTGATCATCATCGCAGCCGGCGCTATCGAATCGGCACGGCTTCTATTGCTGTCGCGGGATGCGCGATATCCGGATGGCGTCGGCAACCACAGTGGGTGGGTGGGTCGCGGCCTGACATTTCATCATATCTGGAGCAGCGGACTGATTTTCGACGAGCCGCTGTACACAGGGCGCGTTGGACCGGCTACGGGACGCAGCTTTCAATTTCTGAATCCGGAAACGCGGGGCCGCCATGGCGGGATCAATCTAGGGCTGGACGATCGGGTGGATCTGCGGTGGCTGCTCGGGGCCGAGAACCTGTGGAACGTGCGCGATCCGGAGGAGATCGTGCATCGCATGAGCGACATTCCGTTCAAGCGGGGCATCAATTTTCATGCAGAGTCGATCCCTTCAGAAGACAAATACGTGACGCTTTCCGAGAAGAAGGATCGTTTTGGCGATCCAATGGCCCACGTGCATTATGAATCCGACGCATTCGATTATGCCACGTTCGAATATGCACAGGCGCTGTTTCGGCGGCTGGTTGAGGCGCTGCGGCCGAAGCATGCACGGATGGGTGACGATCCGGATCGGTTCAACTCCGGCGCTCATCACATGGGCACTTGCCGCATGAGTGAGCGGCCGGAAGCGGGAGTGGTGGACAGCTTCGGGCGCGTACACGGCACGCGGAATCTATTCGTAGGGGGCGGTGCCGTTTTTGTTGGGGGCTCCGGTGCCGTCCAGCCGACGCTCACAATGGTGGCGCTGGCCCTCCGTACGGCCGACTATCTGCTGGACCAGTTCGGCACGTGAGTCTGTAGATAACCTTCGGCCAGTTTCCAGGTAAAATCCGGAGCGTAGGCATCGGCCAGATGAACCAGGTCGGGAAAGGCTTCGTCGGGATAGTCGGCCGGTACGTCCAGCACGAGCACGTCATGCCGGCGCGCCCACCGATGGAAGGAGCGGATTTTTGCCGGCGTGGGCCGTTGAGTCAGCCGATGCCAGGAGGTGAGCGGTACGTTGAAGACCACCACGCGTCCACCACGGGCCTGTATCAGGCGCACCAGGTCGGCAAAGACGGTGCGGTCCCAGTCCGGGATGAGGCTGTCAGGGCGCAGGGCGTCGGTCGCGCGTATCTGCTCAAGAATCTGACGGCGCACCGCAGCGATGCCGGCACTGTCGGTCCGGATGCCGCCACGGGCTGCCAGCGGCGAAGCGGTGGATGGCGCAGGGCGGGCCACCTCAAGGTAACGCGGGAGTGCATTGAGCAGCGCCCGGGCTTTCCCTCGCAGGAAACGGCCGTATCGGATGCTGTGCAGGAAAACCCCGGCCGTCACCGTGAGCTTGGCCCGGAAGGCATCACCGGCCTGCCACCAGTAGGCGGGTAGATCGCGGGCGCGGAGGATCGGCGAGAGCAGCAGCGGCCAGCGTAGGTCGGCCCAGAGGCCGTGCCAGGTGTCCGTAAAGAGATCGCCAGGCGGCACGCCATGCTTCAGGCCGACAAGCACTACGGTGCCCTGCAGCAGGGAGTCCGGAAGGCGCCGCAACGCCAGGTAGTGTTCCGCCAGCGTTGAATACCCCTG
>WFPM01000146.1 GCA_015487635.1 Rhodothermus sp. | reverse complement strand
GATCTATCAGGCTTCCGCTTTGCGCAACACGGGACTATCCCCGCGTATGCGGGGGCACCCGACTTCCAGCCGCCCGAAATAGGTATGTGCATGGACTATCCCCGCGTATGCGGGGGCACCTTTTGCGCACTCACGGTGGATCGCTCCAGGGGGGGACTATCCCCGCGTATGCGGGGGCACCCGGAAGGCGAGGCCCCGAAGGGAATGCCGGAAGGGACTATCCCCGCGTATGCGGGGGCACCTGCATGGGCACCCAGCCCATGCCCGGAGGCGTGGGACTATCCCCGCGTATGCGGGGGCACCCATCTACCGACGAGAAATACTTTACAGACGGCGGGACTATCCCCGCGTATGCGGGGGCACCTCTATGCCATTATGGCAAACCACAACAAAAAAGAACGATTAAGGATTAATTTAGAAAGACAATCCTTCCTCTTCGTCCAGCTCCGGGCTTTCCATCAGCTGCAGGATTGGATCTCCCGCCTCAAGTGGTGGCTCCTCGGCCTCCACCAGTCGGGCAAGCTCCTCCACATCGTGCGCTGCCGTCAGCCCACGCCATGCCAGCCACAATCCTTCGTACTCCACCAATTCCTTTTTGGGCCAGCCCAATAGCCGCATTTCCAGGCCGGAAGGCGCCTTGCGGTTGCGCCAGAGCAGCACCACCCCTCCATCCGGCGGAATCAGCTCGGCCCAGGACAGCAGGACCTGCCAGACCCGCTCACGCACATCCCGGGGCATCCGGGGTGCCACATACACGCCCGGCGCTATTTCCAGCATACAGGAAGCCAGAAAGCCCCGGAAGCGGCCGGGCGTGTTACGCGTCACGGCGATCGTCATGGCCATCGATAAGCTCCTTAATGTAGTCGATCATGCGTGGAATGACCTCCTCGTCCCGCAGCGTGCGCCCGGCCAGCGTCCGGGTCACCGACTCGATGTTGCGCCCGCCCTCCGTGAGGAACTGCCTCACAGCACGAAAAGCCACCGGTACGGTGACCGTGGTTCGAAACAGATCGGCAATATCCAGCGCAAAGGCATGGCCGGAGGCTTCATGGATGAAGCCGAGTTGCGGGATGGTGCCGGTTACAGCCACGGCAATCCGGGCGGCCGCGTAAACGGCAACGGCCGCATGGTTGATCGCGTTATTGACCAGATCGTTGAGCTCAGGATGCTGGCGATCATAACGACGACCCTGCCAATCAATGCCGAACTGCCGCGCAAGCAGCCGGTAGCTTTCTTTGACGCGGGCCCCTTCGATTCCGCGCAGCGTGTCCAGATCCTGAATGTACGGCGGCAATGCTCCACCCAGCCGAATGGCGTACATGGCACGAGCTACCTCCAGCCGACGCGTTTCGTCGGCCCAGAGACGGGCATGCCGACGTGCCCGCTCCGAGCGGTCGGGGCCAAACGGCATGCTGACAGCATAAAGCCGTACCCCACCGGAGCCGACCGCCAGCAACCCGGTCTGCTGGCGGGCCAGCAGGCGCAGCGCGTCGTGGCTGACAACGGTGCCCGGTCCGAGCAGGACATTGGAGACCTGCTGCAGCGGAATGTCGTAGGTGCCGGCGGCCAGCCGATCGGTTCCGGCCGTGGTGAACACCAGCGTTCCGTCTTCGGCACTCAGGCGTCCCCGTTCCAGCCACAGCAGTCCGTGCCGGTCGGCCTGCGGCACCCGCGCCGATTCGAGTCCGAGGCGTCCTTTGAAAACCATACGCGCATTCCTCTTCTTCAGGCCCGGCGTAGCTTGAGCATACCGTAGCCGAAGCTGGTGTGGCGTCCGACGCCCCGGCGGAGCATCCGCATGAACGCGGCACTATCAGTAACGGTCAGCACTCCTTCGAGGGTTACATCCGGGCGCTGGATAACCACGACCGAACGCGACGGGCCGTTCGTCCGGCGCGTCATTCGCTCGATGGAAAACCGCGTCATGCGAACGGTCTCCACCCGGGCCCCCCCTTTTTCGGGCCGGGCCATCTGGCGGCGAAGCCATTCCGCATAGACGGCCTCGCGATCCAGCACGGCCTCAGGTTGGCTCCAGGCGGCATCGAGGAAGACGTCCAGTTCCTGACCTTTCTGCCAGCGCCGGCCCCGGGGCGATTGCCCTGTCGATGCCTTGCGCACCACTGGGCAGACCCGTACGCTGAAAGCCAGCCGCATTCCAGGCGGGATCTCCATGGGCATCGGCTTCGAGGCGCCACGTTCCCAGCCACAGATGGCATAAACAGCCGGGCTGGCAAACCCCCGGGCAAGCTCCTGCAGCGTCTCCCACGGCACATCCGCATAGCCGAGTACCCGGACCCAGGGTCCCCGCCGATTTTCCTCCTCGACGGCAAACGGCCGCGGGGCCTGCGCCTGGAAGAGTTCGCCCAGGGCGCAGTGCACCAGGTAGGAAAGGCTCACCGGCCGCCGCGCCCGGAAAAGATCAAGCATCCGGCCCAGTTCGTAAAGGCGCCGGACATCGAGCCAGAGTTGCACCATGTGAAAAGGCGTCGGTCCCTGGTTTGCATTATCCTTCATGACACTTTCCGGTTGGATGGACGGACAGTTCCCCCATGGCGATCCAGCGGCTGCCCACGTGGATCTGGTTGGCCCAGTCACGCCGGTCGGTAACCGGCCGCCGCAGGTTCTCCCACACTCCCTGGCCTGGCGGCGGATCATCGGGGTTGAGCTGCCACCAGACCCGGTAGGTGGCGGCACGGTCGGCCCGCACGTCCAGAGGCGCCCGTCGCAGAGCGTCCAGCAGATCGGCCGCCTCCATGCGCCTGATAACAAGCGGCGCGGCCGGAAGGCAGGGCTTGCGGCCGATGAACAGTGGCCGCGCCGGAAAGCGAAGGGCCTGCTCGAGATCCGCCAGCGTGGGCGGCTCGTCCGGAGGGTCGAGCGTGAGCGCGACGGTATAGACGGCGTCGGCCCAGTAGTCGCGCAGGCGAATGTGAATGCCGAGGCTGGCCGTACCGCCCTGGCGGGTCTCCAGCGCACCGCGGGTGGTCCAGGCCCGCTCGTCATGCAGAAACGGCTGCGACAGATCCACTGTCTGAAAGTCGCGCAGCTGCTGACCGCGTCGGTCTTCACGCACGGCATAACGGAGACGCTCCTGCAGCCGCTCCAGGCGGGCCGTCTCGGCATGCGTGTAGCCCAGCGCGTTGGCCAGCAGGCCGGTCATCATGGAAAGCGCCGGATAGGGCTGGATAAATCCATACTGATCCACGATGGGTGCCCCGAAGCTCATCAACGGGGCGTCGAAGCGTAGCAGGAGGATCTCCATCATGCCCCTCTCTGGATTTTTTCGGCAACCCAGTTGGCAATCTCCGGCACGGAACTGAGCGTGTCCACCTGAAGCTGGCGTTGCACCGCTTCGGGCAGGTCGATGGCCGCCACTCGGCGCTCCGTCAGCTTGCCGTACATCCGGTCCATCTGCTCGACGTAACGACCGAGGGCGCGGTAGCTGTTGACGAGCACGCCCTCGCCGTCCAGCGATACCGGTCGGTGGAAGGCATTGGCCAGGGTGCGCGGCTGGGATCGGCCCCATTCCACCAGCATAAACTGAGCGTAAGCGTGGGGCGCCGTCGAACCCAGCTTGGCGCCCGGCGAGACCGTGGCGATCAGGTACAGCAACCGCCTGACGACTTCGGCGGCCAGCGTACGATCGGCCTCCTGCCAGGCCGCCGACGGCACGCCCTCCAGGTTCGAAACCAGCAGCGGCACATCCACCACCACATAGCCATAAAACAGACCGCTCGTCAACTCCTGGTTGTTGAGGTGTCCGCTGCCCAGCTCGCCTTCCCCTTCCTGCGCAACCAGTTCGTCCACCGCCGTAAAGTAGTCGCTTTCGCTTTCTTCCGCGTGCGTCGTGAAGGCATGCGCCACGTGGATGGCGGCGTCGCCGCGGGCCAGCACGTCGCTGGTCGCCATGCGCCCGAACAGGGCCGCATCCAGCCCGGCCGCCAGATACAGCCCTTTGAGATTCTTCTTGAGATCACCCTTGCCGATGGCCTGCAGCTCCCTATATACCCGTTCCAACTGCTCGTCGGAAAGCGGCGCCGAGGCATCCGCCCACACCTCACGCAGGGCATCCAGCCGCTCCCGGATGATCCGGCGCAGGTAATCGACTTCCGGCCAGCCCAGGATGATGACCTGGTTCGATTTGAGCTGATCCAGCAACGCCTCATCGTCCACCTCGTCGCTCATCAGCTTCTTGAAGTCGGTTTTGCTCAACGATTCATCCGAAACGATCAGCTTCTGCAGATGCAGCGCGAAGGCTACCACCAGCTGCAACGGATACCCTTCCTCGACGAGCGGCCGGGCAATGCATCGTTTGAAGGTCTCGCGGGAACGAAGCGAACGGGGGACATCCAGCCCGTAGAGGGCATGCTCGCCCGAAAAATTGCGCCAGTGATACTTCAGACACTGGGAAGAAACACGGGTACGGATAGCCCCGCCGAAGGGCAGGCGCTTGGCGAATCCGGCGTCGTCCCGGTTGAGCAGCGCGGCGGGATACGCCGTCAGGGTATGGATCTGAACGAATGCGGATACCATGGCCTTACGGGTCTGGTTGATGAAAAGGATGTATCGATTGGGCCTCAGGCGGCCTCGCGTTCCTGTTGATAGCGCCGGGCGTAGTAGTCCCGGGCAATGCGCAGCCGAACGGCGTCGGCCTTTGCGCCCTCCTGCTCAAAAAGCAGATCGGCCACGTCGGCCCAGTTGGCCGGCTGATCTTTGGCCGAAAGGTATTGCGCCATTCTACGCAGCAAGACGGTAAGCTGCGGTCCCCGGGCACGAAGAAGCTGCGTGAAGCGCAGTTCGGACCATCCGGCCTCGGCCAACGCACGCCCGAGCGGAACCTGATAGTCGTGCAGATTCCGACGCGGCTCGATGCAATGAGCCATGCTCATGAGTAGCGTGGCCCAGCGACGTTCATCCACCTCGTCGCCGATACGCACGGGCGCTCCTTCGTCGCGCAAGTAGAACAGCACCTTCCACAGGGCCGGGGTGAACGGCACCTCAAAAGAGATGCGGCGCAGCTCGGCACGCTCGCCGGTCGAGAGCGCCTCTGAGGCCAGCAATCCGGCCGCTTTGCCGACAGCCTGACCGCGCGTGATCGACCGTGCTTCGGTCTGGATCTGCGTATTCATAACCGGACCTCCTGTTCGGTTGAACGGGTTGCGTCGAAGGCATTCGGCAATACCTCACGGGCTCGGACTTCGAAGATCGCATGGGCCCGGCTGCGCGCCCGCCAGCGATGTGCGGATGCCACAGGCATGCTGTGCTCGGCCGCCGCGAACTGACGCCGGGCCTCAGTCAGCAGGAAGCATTCCCAATCGCGACGGGCAATCTCTTCGTCCTGCTCCACGGAAGCCCACAGGTGATCGAAGAACTGTACGTCCACGGCGCGGTCGAAGGCTTCGATCCAGGGCGCCACCTGTGCCCATTCCACCCGGGCATCCCACCCACCGCTCAGCAGCGCGGCCAGCGCCGGATAGAGCACCTTGCGCTGCACATCCGCCGCCAACCGGACGCGCTGTTCGGCTCGGCGGGCCAGCTTCGTGCGCTGCTCTTTGGACCCCGAGAGCCACCGCGCCGCTGCCTGCGACACCGGCACGATCCGAAAGTGCAGGCCGCCGGTCTTCCCCTGACCGCGCACGAGCGTACGGGCCACCAGGTACCCCCCGTCTTTTTCGTCCTCACGGAATGAAAGTGCCACGGGCGGTTCGTAATCGCCGGACAGGAAGATCTGCTGGAGCAGCCGGTACGTGAAGCCACTATCGCCCACGGTCAGCGCCTTCGGTTTGTCCGACTTTTCCACGGGCGTCCAGGGATCGCCCGTGATGCCGTTGAGCGTTTTCGGTGCCGCAACGCGTGGTCCGTCGGTGTTGGTGCGCCAGCACACGATGCGCCCTGCTTCCTCCAGAAAACGGATCCGGCGACATATTTCGATGAAATACGGATCGCAGATTTCGAGCGGGATGCCACTCTGTTTCTTTCCATCCCAGGGCAGCAACCACAGCAGCGCGTGCCCTCCGAGATCGTAGCGGTCGGCAAACGACGGGCGGACGTCGAGCAGCACCAGCACGTCACGGCGGAAGTGGGCGCCCGGCGAAAGCGCCCGGGTGAGCCCCACCAGAGGACGGTTACCGAACCCCCCGTTCATGCGCACGATGCCATAGTTGCCCCGGCCCAGGAAGCCCTCCATCGTCTGGAGCGTCACCAGTGCGAACAGCCAGTGTTCGGGCCGGGAATGCACGATGCGCTGAGCCTTCAGGTCGTGATTTTTTGCCGTGATCAGCACGTCGAGCTGGTCCGGCGTCTGCACATCGGCCCGGTAGCGAGCAGCTTTCAGCGAGCCTTCCGGGACGGGCGGTTGCAGAAAGGCCGGGCGGCTGAGATCGGAAACCACCAGATACCATGCTGCTTCTTCACCGCCGGCCAGCTCCACCAGGGCCCGTCGCCAGTGCTCGGCCTCTTCGGGAAAGTCGCCACCTGTGATGCGGGCCACGGCCATGGCCACAAGCTGCACCAAGAAACTGTGCCAGGCCTGCTGCTGGTGCGGTTGCAGCGCTTCGAAGCCAAGCACCACGTCGCGTAGCAGGGCCACGATCACTTCTGGCAATGTACAGTCCCGTACCGTACCGTCCTTGAACCGCACCCGAATCAGGTGCTCGTCCAGAAGAGCATATCGCATCATGGCTCTCTCTGAAGTGGTAGTTAGAACATGTGCTTTTTCTAATGAAAAACAAGCTAGTGACAACGGTATGTCACAGCCTTCAGGCCAATCGGAGGCCCAGGCGGTCGTAGTGGAACCACCTTCCGGCGAACACAAAGGAGAAACCGCCGTCGAACGGAGTCACATCCAGGGCCTTCGGGTCTTCCGGTAGCTCGTCGCCGATCATCCAGGAAGCCACCGGTAGCGTTCCGACAGGCCAGCCGAACGGTCCCGGGACCGGCTCCGGAAGCTCGACACGGTAGTCGTCTTCGTCCAGTCGAGTACGCGGCGCAATATCCTTTCCAAATGGATGCTCCCCGAACGGCCGATCGAAATGAAGTCCTGTAATCTCGGGCACATAGCGATCGGCGGCTTCCTGCCCCAGTACGTGGCGCTGATGGGCCTCCCAGCGTTCGCCTTTTTCCCGGACGATCTGCTGCAAAACGGCCGGATGCGTGGCGCATTCTACCAGGCGGCGGTTGTCGCAGGGGATCTGCCACTGGTTCCGCTTTTCGAGCACGCGCCAGGTCGCCTCGATCACCCGTAGGTCCGGATACACGGTGCCGAGGCCGTGCAGTCCCCGTGCCCTGCCGTCGGCCAAGATGGTTTCGGTCAGATCCCGTTCCGCCGGCGTCAGCACCAGACACACGGCCTGCTCGTATCCTTTCGGCCGCGGGCGCACGTGGCGATGCAGCCGTCCGATCCGCTGCAGCAACACGTCGATCGGGCACAGGTCCGTGATTAACAGGTCCGCATCGATGTCCAGGCTCTGCTCCACCGTCTGCGTACAGGCGGCCACAATGCCCCGCCCCGGACTGTTTTTGCCAAAGGCCGCCTCGATTGCGGCATCCAGTGCCCGGCGATCTTCCGGAGCGTAGCGGCCATGATGCGGAACGGGCTGGCCGTTGCAGCTCAGCAGCAGCGAACGATCGTCGCCCGCCGCTTTTTCGAGGGCCTGCTGCACGGCCAGACAGTCGTCCACCCGGTTGCGGATGATCAGCACGCGCGCCCCGGCGCGGGCATGCTGCAGGGCCCGTTCGGCAACAGCCTGCGGATCGGACGCGATGGACGCTATGCGGATCGTCACCGGCTTTTCCCGGCCGGACGATGCGGCAGAGATCCGCTCGGGGTTCTGGCGGCCGGCGTCCACGTGCGTCAGCAACGGGTAGCGCTCGCGTTCCGCCTCGTCGAGCGGCGGTGGCGTACCGCCCTTCGTCGCGTAACGGACGCGGGCCACGGAACCCAGGGTAGCCGACATGAGCAGCGCGTGTCCTCCCGTCGCCAGGTGAAAGGCCAGGACTCGCTCCAGAAGTGCGGTCATGTAGGCGTCCGAGGCGTGCACCTCGTCGACCACCAGAAAATGGCGAAGTAGTGCGGCGGCCCGCATGTGGGCATGACTGACCTGCAGGCCTGCGAGCAGCACCTGATCGATCGTCCCCACCACGATGGGGCCAGCCAGATAGCGCTTGGGATGCTCGGCCGCCCACCCGCGATAGTGCAATGCCTCGTCGTCCCAGAGCACCCGAAAGTCCGGCAGGCGAACGGCCTCCGCCTCGTCCACACGCAGGTAGCCCGGGACGGCCAGCACCACCGGAGGACGATGGCCTTCCGGGAAGACCCGTACCACAATCTCGGTAATGCGTCGGTGGATCTGCGAGGCTGCACTGCGGGTAGGCAGGGCGAAGTACATCCCATCCACCAGCCCTTCCTGATAGAGCCGGAGAAAGCGGGCCACGGCCGCTTCGGTTTTGCCCGAACCGGTGTCCGATTCGAGAATGGTCAGACTTCCCTGCGGATGCACCGGCAGGTCGTAACAGGCCTGCTGGATGGGATAGGGTGTGCCTGCTTCGATCACTCCGCGGAATCCCACAGGCTCGTCACCCAGCGCCTGGCGCCCGCCTGCAGCGTCCAGAAACAGCGACTGCAGCGCCCGCCGTGCTCCCTCCCGCGCCCGCTCGATCGGAAACATCGGGTCCTCGGTCTCCTCGGCATACGGGAAGAAGCGCGTGTCCGAGCCAATCCAGTCCGCCAGCGTCAGGAGGCCATTGAACGCATGTTGCAGGGGTGGCGCTGCGGGAAACGGGTCGACTCCATCTGTAAAAGCCGCCGGAAACCACCGGCGCACCAACTCGGCCAGACGGCGCCAGGCCGCTCGGGGATCACGCCGCACGTTGGGGCGCCAGTAATCCGCCCGGAAATCCCCTTCCGGCAGCACCGGCCGTCCATGATGGGCCCAGGTCGCCAGCAGGAAGTGAGCGAATACTTCTTCCGACACGAACCACCCGACCATCTCCCCTATCCCGAGCGGCTCCAGCCACGTACCCGGCTCGTCTGCGCTGAAAATCTCGACAATGGGGCGCACGTGCCCCGGACTGTACTCGTGAGCATCGAACGCCTGGTCCTGAAAGCCGTGGTTGGCTTTGCCCGCATCGTGCAGCGCCGCCAGCACGGCCAGTCGGGCCACGTGTACCTCCGTCAGGTCGTCCCACCCGATCAACCGGGCCAGGCGTTTTCGGAGGATTGTACGTTGCAGTAGGGCTTCGACGACGGCCGCCACGTCGGCTGCATGGGCAACCAGCGAATGCCAGGCAACAATGTTTTCGGGACGTCGCTCCTCCGACTTGTACCGGAGCTTGGCCCAGAACTGTTCAGGCGAAGGGGCCCCCTCCATAGGAGTTTTTCCGGGTTGGTTCAGCGATTGGTCCAGGTCAATTGCTTCATGCCGGCGTCGGCCAGAGTGCGCAACTTACCCCGCTCCACCAGCTTCCAGAAGAGCGCACGGGTAGCCCGCGCATCGGCTGCGGCCGTATGCAGGGGTTCGTCCGCTTCGATCCCCAGCGCGTGCAGTAGGGCGACGAGTCGGTAGTCGGACCGGTCAGGCAGCAGACGCCGGGCCAGTGCGAGCGTGTCGATGAACCGGATGGGTGGCACGGACAATCCCAGCCGGCCGGCCTCGTACGTGACGAACCAGAAATCGAAGCGCAGGTTGTGTCCGACGATCACTCCTTTCCGGACATGCGCGAACAACTCCCTGAACTGTGCGCGCTGCAGTCGCTGCGTTTCCGTCCCTTTCCAGAGCAGGAGTGGCTCACGCGCACCGAGCAGCGCCAGTTCGACGATAGCGGCGCCACGATCAGGCCGCAGCCCGCTGGTCTCCACATCGAAGAAAAGCAGTGGTGCCACCTCGAGCGGCATTCCCTTCCAGCGCATATCCCTGAGCCGGAGTAAGCCGAAAGGCCCTGCACAGCAAGGTGTGCACCCCGGTTTGCTCCGGCCGGTTCCGCATGGAGCGAGCTACCGCCAGGTGCTCAGCAGCAACGATCCCTGTAGAGATCGTGTAGCGCTCGTGGTGCCCTCCGTGGAAGGGCTTGAGTAGCACGTCGGCGGGTTGGCCGACGCCCACGGTGTGGAAACGCAATTCGTCGCCGGCAGCCAGAGGTTTCTCCCAGTCTTCCACGCGGTTCAGATCGCTGCAGAGCTTCAGGACCGGCGGGGCCGGCCAGTCGAAAAACTCCCACTGCTCCTTCGCATAGGCGCCGCCCTCGGACATGCCGCGATTTCCGCAAACGCCGGCCAGCATAATCAGCAGCAAAAGCCCTTTCGAAAACAGTCCACGCATGGCGATGCTCGGACTGTGTTGAAAGACGAAGGACAAACGAAACCGGTGTGAAGCGCTACCCGGCCACGTCGAAGGCATAGACCGTGCGGGAGCGGTAAATCGCTCCGGGACGCAGCACCGGCGACGGAAAATGCGTCTTGTTGGGAACATCCAGAAAATGCTGCGTCTCCAGACAGAAGCCGTTGTGCCGGGCGTAAACCATGCCACCCTTTCCAGTCAGCGAGCCGTCAAGGCAGTTACCGCTTGTAGAACTGAATGCCCGGTTCGGTGGTGTAGACGCGCATCACACGGCCTGTGACAGGTTCGTAGACGCAGGAGGCCAGTTCCAGCGTGCCGCGTTCCGCGTGGCGAAGCACAAAGTTATGGTCATAGCCGTGGCTGCGACGAAGCTGTTCATGGTCGGCGTCGATGCGCGCACCGATGCGGTACGGCGCGCGAAAGTCCAGGGATGTGCCTGCTACCGGGCATATTTGGTAGGAATCAGCCGTTCATCTACCGGCGTGTAGAAATCGGCAAGGATCTGCAACTCATGATTCAGAATATTGCCACGGCCTGCCAGGTTGAAGTAGGTATGCTGGACGGTGAGTTTGTCGGTGGTTGCCTTGAGGCGATCACCAGCGCGTTCGAGTCGGCCAGCGTATAGGTGACCGTCGCCCGCAGCGTGCCCGGGTAGTCCTCCTCGCCGTCGGGACTCACGTACGTAAGGCGCACGCCGGCCTCGTCCTCGCTCGTGAACGGCTCGGTTTCCCAGAGCACCTTGTTGAAACCTTTCAACCCACCGTGCAGGTGGTTTCATCCATCGTTAGCTGCCAGTTCGTAGGTCCGGCCGTCAAGCACAAAGCGGGCGCCGCCGATTCGATTGGCATAGCGGCCGATCACTGCACCGATACGATGCGGCCGAAGGTAGGCTGAGAGGCTATCGAAACCCAGCACGACATCACTCACATTTCCTGCATGATCAGGTACCTGAAGGGCTCGAATCATGGCACCATAGTTCAGAACTTCAACTTCCATACTCCCGGTATTGCGCAGGTGAAAAAGCCTGATAGACCGTCCATCGGGTAACTGGCCAAAGGATTCCTCTGTAACGGCTACCGTCGTCGTTTCCACAGATCAAGGCGTTTCGGTAGACAAAGGTTGAAACCAAAAACCAGCCCCACAAAGCACAAGCCCGAATTACATGGGTTCTTTTCAAGAACAGACGCAAAAACACAGCCGATCCCTACAGAACGCCAACCATCCCCATTTTTTCCAAAACGATTCTGCTTTATAAAGATCGTTTTATCGAAAATAAAAACAATAAAAAATATCCAGAAATAATTAAAGATTTGGTTGTTGCAAAAAGATCAGTAGATTACCTTTGGAAGGGCACTCGTAAAGGCAGTCATCGGATGCGAAGCTTTGCGAGGTGGTGCGTACTCCTTCCTTCTGGATTACAAAAAAGCTCCGGCGCAAGACCGGAGCTTCATAAAACCGCTCAGGCCGTCTGCACGCCCTGCTTTGCCTGCAGGTAGGCTTCCCAGTCCTTCAGAAAGCGCTCCAGTCCCACATCCGTCAGTGGGTGTTTGAGCAGTTGCATCATCACGCCGAAGGGCATGGTAGCCACGTCGGCACCTACCAGGGCCGCCTGTAGCACGTGCATCGGATGGCGCAGCGAGGCGGCCAGCACCTGGGTCTTGAAGCCGTAGTTCCGATAAATCCTGACCACCTGATCGATCACGCGCATGCCGTCGGACGACACGTCGTCAAGGCGACCGGCAAACGGACTGATGTAGGTCGCCCCGGCCTTGGCTGCCACGAGCGCCTGCGTGGGCGAGAAGCACAGCGTGCAGTTCGTGCGAATACCTTCCGCCGCCAGCGTCTTGATGGCCCGAATGCCTTCGGCGATCAGCGGAATTTTTACGACCACGCGCTCGTGGATGCGGGCCAGTTCCCGCGCCTCGCGCAACATGCCCTCATAGTCTGTGGCCGTCACCTCGGCCGACACGTCGCCCTCGACCAGTTCGCAGATCTGGTAGATGTGCTCGTGGAAATCACGGGCGCCCGCTTTCCGTATCAGCGTGGGATTCGTAGTAACGCCGTCGAGAATGCCCAGGCTCGCCGCTTCTCGGATTTCGTCCAGGTCGGCCGTATCTAGGAAGAATTTCATGGCTCACTTTCGTTTTTTAACCTGGATTTCCGAGGCCTACGTCTTATCCAGTTCAATGGTTCTGCGCCAGCAGCGCACGCACCTCGCCAGCTACCCGTTCGGGTGTGAAGCCGAATTTTTCGAACAAGACCTTGCCGGGAGCTGAAGCACCGAAGCGTTCGATGCCGACGATGCTGCCCCGGCACCCCACGAACTGCTCCCATCCCTGTCCGACCCCGGCTTCGACGGCGACCCGCACGGTCACCTCCGGCGGGAGCACCGATTCCCGGTAGGCCGCCTCCTGCTGTCTGAACAGCTCCCAGGAAGGCATGCTGACGACGCGTGCGCCGATGCCTTCGGCTTCCAGCTGTTCGGCGGCCGCCAGCGCCACATGTACCTCGCTGCCGGAAGCCAGCAGGATTGCCTGCAAGGCGCCCTGTGCTTCCTTGAGCACGTAAGCACCGCGGCGCACCCCATCGGCCGGTGCCAGACGGCTTCGGTCCAGTACCGGCACGTTCTGACGCGTCAGTACGAGCACCGTGGGACCGTCTTTGCGCTCGAGTGCCACCTTCCAGGCTTCCACCGTCTCGGTCGCATCGGCCGGACGCAGCACCACCACGTGCGGGATGGCGCGCAGGCTGGCCAGATGCTCGATCGGCTGATGCGTGGGACCGTCCTCACCCAGCCCGATCGAGTCGTGAGTGAACACGTAGATCACGGGCTGTCCCATCAGGGCACTCAGCCGCAGCGACGGCCGCAGGTAATCGCTGAAGACCAGGAAGGTGCTCGCATAGGCCCGCAGTCCGTGCAGCGACAGCCCGTTGCAAATGGCTGCCATGGCATGCTCGCGCACGCCGAAGTGGATGTAGCCGCCTTTGCGGTTATCGCGGCTGAAGGCCTCGCGCCCTTTTGGATGCGTTTTGTTCGACTCGGCCAGGTCGGCCGATCCACCGATCAATTCCGGAAGCCGAGGCGCCAGTACGTTCAACACCGCACCGCTCGCACTCCGGGTGGCCACGGCCTTGCCCGCCTCAAAAGTCGGGAGCCCTTCACTCCACCCTTCGGGCAACCGCCGGCTCAGCCAGCGGTCCAGTTCGGCGGCTTCGGCGGGATGGGCCTCCCGATAGCGGGCGCGCAGCGCCTCCCATTCGGCCTGCCACTGCTGGCCCCGCGTGACGGCCTGCCGCATATGCCGGTAGACCTCCTCCGGCACGTAGAAGGTCTTGCTCTCGGGCCAGCCCAGGTTGCGCTTGGTCTGGCGCACCTCTTCGGGGCCCAGGGGCGCGCCGTGCGCAGCGGACGTATCCTGCTTGTTCGGGCTTCCATAGCCGATGTGCGTGCGCACAATAATGAGTGAGGGGCGTTCGGTCTCGGCCCGGGCCTTCCAGAGCGCTGCATCGATAGCTACCAGGTCGTTCCCGTCGTCCACGCGCTGCACATGCCAGCCGTAGGCCTCAAAGCGCGCGCCGACGTCTTCGGTGAAGGTGAGGTCCGTCGAGCCGTCGATGGAAATGTCGTTGTCATCATAGAGCACGATCAACTTCCCCAGTCCGAGATGTCCGGCCAGCGAAGCGGCTTCGTGCGAGATGCCTTCCATCAGGTCGCCGTCGGAGGCGATCACATACGTGAAATGGTCGAACAGTGGGAATCCGTCCCGGTTGAAATGCGCTGCTAGATACTGCTCGGCGATCGCCATCCCGACGGCGTTTGCAAAACCCTGGCCCAGCGGTCCCGTCGTGGTTTCGACCCCAGGCGTCAGCCCGTACTCTGGATGGCCCGGCGTGCGCGATCCCCACTGACGAAAGCACTGCAGCTCCTCCATGGGCAAGTCGTAGCCGGTCAGGTGGAGCAGCGCATAAAGCAACATCGAACCATGACCGGCCGAAAGCACGAACCGATCCCGGTTCGGCCACATCGGATCCCGTGGATTGTGCCGCAGATGCCGGATCCAGAGCACATAGGCCATCGGCGCCGCACCCATCGGCATGCCCGGATGGCCGGATTTCGCCTGCTCGACGGCATCGACGGCCAGAAATCGAATCGTATTAATGCACAGCATATCCCGTTCTCCGGGGGCAAAGGCCGGGACTTCCTCCGGAGAGACGGCGGTCGCTCGTTGCAGGCTCATTAGTCTTTCAGGGATAGCGTCTCCAGAGATTCTTGCACCATCCACTCCCGAGGCCGAGCGCCCTCTACAATTTCTCCATTTTTTGCTTAAAAAGCCAAGCCCGCACCTCAGGGAAGCATCCAACGGGCGAAAAACCAAGCGCCAACCCAGCCCCAAAGATCCCGGCTGCCTTTGTCAGGCGCCGTCTCTATCTGCAAATTCTTGCAAAGTGCAAAAACCAGACTACCTTCCTTCATGTCCTCTGAGAATCCCTCAGAGGAAACTTAGCTAAAGTATGCGTTATTCCAAGGCAGGGCGTTGAACCGATTTAATGGTACAGTTTACCTGTTAGTACGCATGAAAAAGCGCAATCCTACGATTTCTGACGTTGCCCGTCTGGCCGGCGTCTCGAAGGCTACCGTCTCGGCCGTGCTGAACGATCGGGATACGGTCAGCGCGGCCACCCGCGAAAAGGTGCTGGCCGTGATCCGCGAGCTCAACTACCGACCGCGCGAATTCGCCCGCCACCGCTTCCGCTCCGACAGTGAGCGCAGCATCGGCTTCATTATCAAGGAAGACGACAATCCGTACTATGCCGAGCTGATCGCCGGCGCCCGACGCGTGGCCGAGGCCAAAGGCTACACGATCCTGGTGGCCAGCTCCGAAGGCTCGTTCCGCGCCGAGCAGCAGATCATTCAGCTCATGACGGCCAAGGACGTCAA
The DNA here is from genome assembly GCA_015487635.1 of Rhodothermus sp. GTDB lineage: Bacteria > Bacteroidota > Rhodothermia > Rhodothermales > Rhodothermaceae > Rhodothermus. Next base: position 12,114 of record WFPM01000146.1, on the reverse strand, counting down.
CGGCTTCATCATCACGCCGGTCATCGACGACGAGGCCGATCTCTCGCACATCTTTGAGCTCAAGCGCCGCAACATTCCGTTCGTGCTGCTGGAGGGGATCCGCGGGTTGCAGGCCAACCTGGTGGACATCGACAACGTGCGCGCCTCGCAGGCGGCCGTGCAGTACCTCATGGAGCAGGGACACGCGCACATCGTCTATTTTGCCGGCCCGCGCTACTCGCTGCACACGGAAGAACGTCTGGAAGGCGTGCGCCGGGCCTTCAGCGCCTCGAACCGGGCGCTTCGCGATGATCAGATCATCTACACCGGCGCGCATGCCCGCGACGGGTACGAAGCCGCCCGGGCGTATTTTGCCCAGCGGCCCGATCCCATGCCCACGGCCGTCGCCTGCTACAACGACCTGGTGGCGCTCGGCGTGCTCCGCGCGCTGCAGGAGCTGGGCATCCGGGTGCCCGACGAAGTGTCGGTCATGGGCTTCGACGACCTGGCCTTCCTCCGCTACACCCCCTGGCCGCTTTCGACGGTGCGCGTGCCCAAAGAAACGATGGGCGAAAAGGCGGCCGAAATTCTGATCCGCAATATCGAAGCGGAACAGCCCGTGCCGATCGAGAAGGTGCACCTGGACTTCGAGCTGGTGCTCCGCGCCACGACGCGCGCCCTGCAGCCCTCTACCTAAAGACCTGAAGCGATCAGCAGCTCGATGTCGCGATAGGGGAGGCCGAACATGGCCGCCAGGCTCTTCTTGGTCAGGTGGCGTCGGTAGACGTAGGTGCCGTTGCGCAAGCCCACATTGCGCCAGAGCGCCTCGTGGATGGATCCACTCTCGCCAATATCGATCAGGTAGGGCACCAGCACGTTGTTCAGCGCATAGGTAGCCGTGCGGGCCGCGTTCGAGGGCATGTTCGGCACGCAGTAGTGGATGACGTCGTACTTACGGAAGACGGGATTGGAGTGCGTGGTGGGACGGCTCGTTTCGATACATCCGCCCTGATCGATCATCGTATCAACGATCACCGAGCCGGGCTGCATTTCGGCCACCATGTCTTCGGTGACCAGAATGGGCGCCCGCTGTCCTTCGCCCATCTTAGCCCCGATCACCACGTCGGCCGACCGCACTGCCTTGCGGATGAATTCGACCGAGGCCATCGCCGTGGTGACCCGTCGGTCCAGGTAGTGCTCGATGGCCCGGAGCGCTCCCAGATCGGTATCGAGCACCACCACGTGCGCGCCGAATCCCAGCGCCGTGCGGGCAGCCCACTCTCCGACGACGCCGGCACCGATGATCACCACGGTGGCCGGCGGCACCCCCGAAATCCCGCCCAGCATGACGCCTTTGCCCCCTTCGTTGCTCTCCAGATAGCGGGCGGCGATCTGGACGGCCATCGACCCCATGATCTCGTGCATCATGCGCACGATGGGCAGCGTGCCGTCGGAGTCGCGGATGAACTCGAACCCGATGCCGGTAACGCCCAGCTCCATGAGCCGTCGTAGAAAGTCGGGGGTGGTGCTGCCCAAGTGCAGCGCGGAGATGAGCACCTGGTTTTCCTGCAGCAGCTTGAGTTCGTCGTCGGTAGGCCGCCCGACCTTAACGATCAGCTCACACTGGCTGTAAAGGTCCTCCGACGTGGCCACGATCTGCGCCCCGGCCTCCATATACTCCGCGTCCGGGAAGTTCGCCAGCACCCCGGCGCCCTGCTCGACATACACCTCGTGCCCGTTGGCAACCAGCGTGGCCACCCCGCTGGGTGCCAGCGCCACGCGACGCTCCTCGTTCGCCACTTCCCGGGGCACTCCGATCCGCAAAGAGCGGTGCTGTTCGCGGAGCCGCAGCGGCTTCTCCATCGGCAGGAGCGCCTGACCGATGGTCATCCCTTGAAGGGCGGGGATCTCCATACGCAGCGACGGGCACCTTACTGGTTGCTATAGTTCTTCAAATATACAACGAACGCCCCTTAAAAAAGAAGGAACGGCCGGCCTAACCGGTCGGGAAAGTTTTTTCTTTTCAGGATTTTCCCGGTACTCCGGCGTGCCTACCCGACACGGCTAGCCATTCGTACAGCAACACTGTGGCGGCCATGGCCACATTCAGCGACTCGGTCGCCTGACGGCGCGGCGAGCCCGGCACCGTAACGCGCGCCGCCAGCCGCTCCCGCACGGCCGGCTGCAACCCGTGCGCCTCGCTTCCCAGCACGAGCACGGCCGGTTCGCGGGGCCGCCACCGGGAGGCCGGAGTGCCTTCCAGATCGGCCCCGTAGCAGGTGAATCCGCCTGCCTGAAGCCGCGCAAGCAAGGCGGGTAGTTGGCCCGTGCGCACTAGCGCAAGATCCCAGTGGCTTCCCATGGCCGCCCGCACCACCTTGGGGTTGTACAGGTCCACCGTGCCGGCTCCGGCCACAACCGCCTCGATCCCGAACCAGGCCGCCGCCCGCAGAATGGTTCCGGCATTCCCGGGGTCCTGCAGACCGTCGAGCGCCAGAATACGACGGCAGCGCAGCAGGTGCGCCTCCGGCTGCCACTGCATGCGGGCGACGGCCAGCACGCCCTGGCTGGTCTCCACCTCCGAAAGCCGGGCCATTTCCTGCTCGGATACTTCCTCGACCGGCACCGCGACGCGTGCCAGCAGCGCCTGCACCTCGGGCCGCCTGCGGGCCGCCGCGGTCACCAGCACCTCCACCAGCGGAGCCTGTGCCTCCAGCGCCGCCGCCAGCAGACGCACGCCTTCGACCAGATACTGCCCCAGCGCTTCCCGGTCTTTGCGCCGGTGCAGTCGGGCCAGTTCCTTCAGACGACGTCGCGTGAGCATGAAGCCATTCAAAATCCGACGGGTTGGAAGCCTCTACAGAACGCCCCCGGATGACTTTGGCTTCGGAAATTCGGATCTTCAGGCAAAAGCCCGGTTCGCATGCGACGCTTCCTGCTGCTCGGTCTGCTCTGCTGGGGCCTTGGCGCCCCGGCCGGCGCCCAGCCCACCAACCTGGCGCGTTTTCAGGAGCTGGCCCGCTCCTGCCTGACGCTTCCGGACACGCTCCGGGCCTTTCGGCTGGAAGCGCCGGACACGCTGCCCTACATCCGGACCGCCCTCGAAGCCCGCTGGCTGCAGGAAGGCCGCCAGGTGTACCGGCGCAACACCTCGGATTTGCCCGCATTGCGCTACCGGATCGATGCGGCCCGCGTGACGTACGCCCGCCTTGACCACGACCGCCTGCAACGTACCGTGACGCTGGCCCTGCAGGCCGAACTGCTGGATCCTCGGGGACGTCTGCTCGACGTGCGCGCCTGCCGTCCGGTGGTTGTCGATACCGTTGCCAGAGCCCAGCTTGCCCGTCTAGAGCACCCGGCCTTCCCGGAAACGCAGGCCCCGCTTCCTCCTGAGCCACCCGGCTTCCTTGAGCGCTACGTGGTGCCCGCCGTGGCACTGGTAGCCACAACGCTGAGCGTCTACCTGCTGTTCACTCTGCGCAGTCGTTCCGGTGATGCGTCCAGTCCGTAAGCTGCTGTGGTTGCTACTGGGACTGGCGGCATGCGCTAACCCGGTGCCGCCCTCCGGCGGCCCTCCGGACCGCACCCCGCCGGCCCTGGTAGAGAGCGCGCCACCGCCCAATGCCACCGGCGTACAGGACCCGCGCATTCGGCTGGTCTTCTCGGAAGGGCTCGATCCGGCTTCCGTTGGCCGTGCCCTCTCGATCACGCCCACCCCAGAGCGCCCACCCGAAGTGCGCGTCCGGGGCCGTACCGTCACCGTAACGTTCCCCTCGCCGCTGCGTCCCAACACCACCTACGTGCTGACCTTCGACACTAACCTCCGCGACCTGCACGGCGTCGCTCTCCGAGAACCCATCGTGCTGGCCTTCTCCACCGGCCCTACGATCAATCGGGGCCAGCTGGCTGGACGCGTACTCCACGCCGCCTCCGGCCGTCCCGTCGCCGGCGTGGATGTGTACGCCTACGCGCTGCCCGATACGCTACCGCCACATGCGTGGCCGGACGCCCCGGACTACCGCACCCAGACCGATCCCGAAGGGCGGTTCCGCTTCACCTACCTGAGCGAGCAGCCCTACTTCGTGGTAGCCCTGGCCGACCGCAACCGGAACCGTCGTCCGGATCCCGGTGAAGCCTTCGCCGCCCCGCCGATTCCAACGCTGGTGGCCGACACCACCGACCGGCCCTTCCCCGAACCCTGGCTGCTGACCCGGCTCGACACCGTGCCCCCCATGCCGCGTCGTGTGCAGCCGCTCTCGAACCGGCGCCTGCAGGTGCGCTTTTCGGAACCGGTCCGGCTTCAGACGCGCGACCCGTCCCGCTGGCGGCTCTTCACCGGGGACGCCACCGTGCCCATCGAACTCGTCTATCAGATAGCCGAGCGGCCGCTCGACGTACTGCTCTACACGGCCCCGCTTCGGCCCACCGCATATTTCCTGCGTCCCGGCGGCGTGGTGGACACGGCCGGCAATCCGGTGCGGCCGGACACCCTCCGCTTTACAGGAAACGAACGGCCCGACACGCTCCGCCTTCGTTTTCTGGGATTCACACCGGCCGCCGAGGCCCTGCTCTTGCCGGATCAGCCGCTTCGACTCCGATTCAACCAGCCCCCGCCCGATCTGGCGCCTTATCTGAGCCTGACCGACACGACCGGAGCACCCCGGGCCTTCCGACTGGAAAGCGCCGACGGGACGACCTATGCGCTGTGGCCGGATCCACCGCTGCACCCGGACGAACGGCTGCATCTGGTGCTGGACGGACAAATCGTCGGCCGCCCCGACACGCTCTGGCGCGCCACGCTGACCCGGATGCCCGCCGCCATGCTGGGCAGCCTGAGCGGTGTCGTACAGGCGGCCGACACCACCGCATCGATCGTCGTCGAATTGCTTCCGGAAACGCCCACCTTACCCGTTCGCCGACAGACTTTACCGCCCGGCGGCGGTGCGTTTCACTTCGAACAATTGCCCGAAGGACGCTTCCGCGTGCGGGCCTTTCTGGATCGCAACGGCAATCGGCGCTGGGACGGCGGCCAGCTGCTGCCCTACGAGCCGCCCGAACCGCTGCGCTGGTTGCCCGAGCCGCTGCAGACACGTCCCCGCTGGGAGGTGGCCGCAGCCGACACGCTGCATTTTCCGTTGCTTCATTTGCGCCGGGCGCCCTGATGTGCGTTCTTTTTTGAAAAGTCCGTCCGACAAGCGTCATGGAAACCATGCCGGAAGTCCTGCCCGAGCCGGTGCTTACAGCCCGGGCCATGCGCGAAGCCGACCGCCGGACCATTGAAGCGCTGGGGCTGCCGGGTCGGGTGCTGATGGAAACGGCCGGACGCGGTGCGGCCGACGTGGCCACCCGCATGCTGGGCACGGTGACCGGCCGCACCGTCGTATGCCTGTGCGGACGGGGCAACAACGGCGGCGACGGCTTCGTGCTGGCGCGCGTGCTGCATGCCCGAGGCGCCCGCGTGCACGTGGTGACGCCGGCCGACGTTTCGGCCATGAGCGACGATGCCGCGGCCAACTACCGGCTGCTGGAGCAACTGGCCGCGGCCGACACTTCCGGGCGCCTGCACCTGCACCGCCTGAACACTCCGGCCGAGCTGGACCACCTGCCGCCGGCCGATCTCTACGTGGACGCGCTGCTGGGCACGGGGCTTTCCAGTCCGCTTCGCTCGCCCATCCGGGAAATGGTGCTGTGGCTGAACGAACGGGCGGCGCCCGTGCTGGCCATCGACATCCCGACGGGGCTCGACAGCGATACCGGCGAGGTGCTGGGTGCGGCCGTTGCCGCCACCCGTACCGTGACGATGGGTGCGCTTAAAGTAGGCCTGCTGCTAGGCGAAGGACCCCGCCTGTGCGGCGCCATCGACGTGATCGAGATCGGCATTCCCCGCCATGTACTGGAGCAGGTAGCTCAGCAACCGGGCTGTGCCTGGCGCGCCACCGACGCACTCATCCGGCAATGGCTTCCGCGCCGGGCGCACGACGCCCACAAGTACAGCGCCGGCCTGGCGCTCGTCGTGGCCGGCTCCCGTGAGTTCACCGGCGCGCCGGTAATGGCCGCTACGTCAGCAGCCCGGATCGGCGCCGGCTATGTGCTCTGCGCCTGTCCTTCGGACGTGCGGCCGATCCTGGCCACCAAGCTGACCGAAGTGGCCCTGCTGGGCCTGCCCGAAACCGAGCGCGGCGGGATCGACCAGGAAGACGCCTTCGACGTGCTCGATGGCTGGCTGGAACGTGCCCGCGCGCTGCTCGTCGGGCCGGGCCTGGGCCGCCACCCCGACACGCAGCGTTTCGTTCGTGCCCTCCTGGAACAGACACAACTCCCCATGGTGATCGATGCCGACGGGCTGAACGCGCTGGTGGGATTCACGGACCTGATCCGCCAGCACGCGCAGGGACGCTGGATCCTCACGCCGCACACCGGCGAGTTTCGCCGACTGGCGGGCGAAGTGGACCTGACCCGGCGCATCGAAGTCGTGCAGGAGTATGCCCGGGCGTGGGGATGTGTGCTCCTGCTCAAAGGAATGCCCAGCGTGGTGGGCTGGCCCGACGGCACGGCCTGGATCAATGCGACGGGTAACCCGGCGCTGGCCACGGCCGGCACCGGCGACGTGCTGGCCGGCCTGTGCGTCGGCCTTGTGGCCCAGGGCCTGCCGCCCACACAGGCGGCCGTCTGCGCGCTGCACGTGGGCGGCGCCGCAGCCGACCGCTACGCGGCCCACTGCGGCACAGCTTCCATGATGGCACTGGACTTGCTTACGCACCTGCCTGTTGTCCTTCGCGAACGCTTCGATCGATAAGCATGCAGCTTTTTCGACTGCTGGCAGTGGGCTGGACGCTGGGCATACTGGTTGCCTGCTTCATCCCCGGCAAGATCGTCGAGCCCATCGTTTTCGAATGGATCGACAAAATCGCCCACTTCGTGCTGTTTGCCGGGTTTGCCGGGTTCTGGCTCCCGGCTCTTTCCGGAAATCACCGCTTTGTGCTGGTGTTCGGGGCAGGTCTTCTGCTGGCCCTACTTACCGAAGCCGGACAATATTTGCTGCCGATCGGCCGCTCGGCCGAATGGTTCGACCTGGCTGCAGACGGCGTGGGCCTGCTGGCCGGCTATGCCTTCGATCGCTGGCTGATCATTCCCACCACACGTTCCTGAATGGAACTTCAGCAATCCTTCACGCATAAGCGTGGTTGCTTCGGTACCGAAAACACTGTATCTTCGCCGCTACACCAACCAGTAGCCACGCGTTATGGGAATTGTTCGGAAGACGGAAGAGGCCGATCTGCGAAAGCGGTATCCGCTCTATATCGAGATCGGCCTGGTCATCACGCTGCTCCTCCTGATCGTCGCCTTCCGCGTGGACTGGCGGCCCAAGCAGGAAATGCAGTTTGTGATGGAGGAGCAGGAAGTGGTGCAGATGGAAGAGATCGTGCAGACCAAGCAGGAGGTCAAGCCACCGCCACCACCGCGACCGCCGGTTCCGGTAGAAGTGCCGGATGAAACCGTCCTGGAAGAAGAAGACCTGAACCTGGACGCCGCGCTGGATATCAACGAGGCGATCACCAACGTCCCGCCTCCTCCGCCACCACCTGAGGAAGAGGAAGAGCCGGAGCCGGAGGTGTTCGTGGTGGTCGAAGAAATGCCCGAGATCATCGGCGGCCAGAAGGCGCTCTACGACTGCATTAAGTATCCGGAGATTGCCCGTAAGGCCGGCGTCGAGGGCCGGGTGATCATCCAGTTTGTGGTGGACGAAAACGGCAACGTGACCAACCCGCAGGTGCTGCGCGGTGTTGGAGCCGGCCTCGACGAAGAGGCGCTTCGCTGCGTCAGCCAGCTCAAGTTTAAGCCGGGACGTCAGCGCGGGCGTCCGGTACGTGTGCGGTTCACGTTGCCGGTTGTTTTCCGCCTGCAGTAACAATCAGGTTTGTCGTTGCCAAAATAAAAAGCGCGGCCCGGCCAAAGGACCGCGCTTTTTATTTTGGCAAACGAAGCGTGATCGCTTACGAACGCCGGATGTGGCGCACCTGGCCGTCGGCCTGCCCGACCAGCACATCGGTGGCCACTCCCAGAAACAGTCCATGATCCAGCACGCCGGGCATCGTCGAGAGCACCACGGCCAGCGTCTGCGGATCGTCAATGCCCTCGGGAAACCGCGCGTCGATCACCCAGAAGCCCTGATCGGTCACCACCGGCCCGTCCTTGCATTTGCCCATCCGCAGCACAGGCTCGGCCCCTATGCGTCGGAGCTGCCGCTGTACCGGCTCGGCCGCCATCGGCAGCACCTCGATCGGCACGGGATGGCGCGTGCCCAGCCGATCGACCAGCTTCGACTCGTCCACCAGCACCACGAACCGCCGGGCCATCGAAGCCACCACCTTCTCCCGTGTGTGCGCGGCTCCACGGCCTTTGATCAGATGCAGCTCCGGACTGACCTCGTCGGCCCCGTCGAAGGCCAGGTCCAGCTCCTCGACGTCTGCCGGGGTCACCAGCGGAATACCCTCGGCGCGGGCCAGTTGCTCGGCCGCGTACGACGTGGGCACGCCCACCACGCGAAGCCCTTCTTCGCGCACGCGCCGCCCCAGTGCCCGAATGGCCCAGGCTGCCGTTGAGCCCGTCCCCAGCCCCAGCCGCATGCCCGGCTCGACCATGGCCGCCACCTTTTCGCCTGCAGCCTTCTTGGCTCGCTCGACCGCCGATAACGTTTCCATCATAGGCTACTCGTATCGCAATGCCTCAATAGGATTCAACCGGGCCGCCTTGTATGCCGGGTAGCTGCCGAATACCACGGCCACCAGCGTCACCAGCAACATGCCGCCCAGCGCCCAGCCCCAGGGAAAGACGGCCGAAATGTCGAAGTACACGGCCACCAGATTCCCTCCCAGCGCCCCCAGTAAGATACCGACAAGCCCACCGATCTGGCACAGGAAAAATGCTTCCAGCAGGAACTGCCGCAGAATGTCGCGTCGCCGGGCCCCCACCGCCTTACGGATGCCGATCTCGCGCGTGCGCTCGGTGACCGACACGAGCATGATGTTCATGATGCCGATGCCGGCCGCCAGCAGCGCAATCAGCCCGATCCCGGCCCCGCCGATCGAGAGTGTGCGCGTGAACGCCTCGAAGACGCTGCGCATCGAGTCGTTTGTGGTGATCTCGAAGTCGTTGGGCTGACCGGGCGGTACCTTTCGGATGATGCGCAGCTTGCTGATCACTTCGTCCATGGCCGCGCCCAGCCGTTCCGGGCTGCTCACGCGCACGCTGACCGCCGCCAGGTCGCGGTCCGGCTGCCCGTAGCGGGCAAACGCCGTCGTGATCGGGATCAGCACCCGCCGATCCTGACTGAAGCCCAGAAAACTCCCCTTGGTTTTGAGCACACCGACCACCTCGTAGCGATGCCCCCCAAAGCGCACCACCTTACCCAGCGGGGTCTCGTTCGGAAACAGCTCCTCGGCGATCACCGAGCCCAGCACGATCACCGGCCGAGCGTAGTGCACGTCCTGCACCGTGATGAAACGCCCTTCGGCCAGCTCGTAGCTGAAGTTTTCCAGAAAGTTTTCGTCGGTGCCCAGGAGCTGCACGTTCGGCTCGGTCTCCCGGTCCCCGTAGCGCACGGCGCCCAGATCGAAGCTTTCCAGAATGCTGACGAAGACCGGTTGCGCAAGGCTTCGCTTCAGCCGTTCGATCTGTGCGTACGTAATCGGCCGGCGATAGGCGAACGGCTCGTTGCTTACCCGAATGCTCGGGTAGCGGCTGATCGTGAAAGTGGACGACCCCAGAAAGTTCATCGACTCCCGGAAGTACACGTCGATTACCTCGACGGCCGTCACCGAGCTGATGATCGCAAAGACACCGATCACCATGCCCAGCAGCGTCAGCGCTGAGCGCAGCCGGTTGGTGCGCAGGGCCGTCCAGGCCATCCGAAAGGCTTCGACAAATTCCATGGCTCACTCGTAGCGTAGCGCTTCAATGGGCTGGGCACGGGCGGCCGTCCAGGCCGGTGCCAGCCCGAACGTAATGCCGGTCAACACGCAGATCAGGAAGGCGAGGGCAACCGTCGTGGCCGGCAGATAGGCATCAATGAACAGGTTGACCACGCCGGTGAGTCCCATGGCCAGCAGCACGCCAATCACGCCACCGATCATGCACACCAGGATCGCCTCGATCAGAAACTGCATAAGAATGGCCCGGCGCGTGGCGCCCACGGCCTTGCGAATGCCGATCTCGCGCGTACGTTCTTTAACCGACACGAACATGATGTTCATCACGCCCACGCCGCCTACCAGCAGCGACAGGCCCGTCAGGAACAGGCCCACGCCGTAGATGGCGGCCTTGACCGGCGCCAGTTGCTCCCGGAGCGTCTGTTGCTCGTTGATTTCGAAGTTGTTCTTTTCCAGCGCGTCCAGCTTGCGGGCCACGCGCAGAATGCCCGTCAACTCGTCCTTCGCCCGTTCCATCAGCTCGGCATCGACCACCTTGACGTGAATGGACACGCTCCGGTGGCGAATGCCGAAGAACCGCGCATAGGTCCGGAACGGAATGAACACCTGGGTGTCTGTCGAAGCCGGGCTGTCGGGGCCGCTCCCCTTGCGCTGCAGCACGCCGATCACCTGGCAGCGATGCCCGCCAAGTCGGATGAACTTGCCCAGGGGCTGCTCGACGGGAAACAGCCGGGAAGCCACCTCGGCGCCCAGCACGCACACGGCGCGGGCGCTCCGCTCTTCCACCGCGGTGTAGAAGCGACCGAGTGCCAGATCCACGGCGTGCACCCGGGGATAGTCGGCTTCGGCGCCCACGATGGTCAGCGACGAGATGGTCGTGCCACCGTAGCGGGCCGTGCCCCGGCGCTCAAGCACCGGCACGGCGGCCACCACATAGCGCGCCCGCTCCTCGATCACGTCGGCCAGCTCGGGCGTGATGTCCGGGCGGTTGATGTACTCCCACCAGCGCGCGCCGGGCCCGACGATCCAGGGCCACTTCTCCACGTACAGCACGTCGGTCCCCAGCTCCGAGAGCGACTCGTTGAAGTCCCGCTCGATACCGTTGATCACCGTGGCCATCAGCGTCACGGCCACGATCCCGATGATGATACCCAGCGTGGTCAGGACGGCCCGCAGCTTGTGCGCAGCAATGGCCCGCAGCGCAGCCATCAGGCCCTCCCAGAGTTCGAACAGCAGCAGCGACATACGTCGGCCGATTTCCCGGTGCGACTGTCGTAGCCTACGAGCAGAAGCCCGCCGGGTTGCGCCGCTCAACGATGCGCATACAGGCGGGCGAGCAGGATGAGCTGCCCGCTGTGATGCGCGGCATGTTCGATCAGGTGGTGCAGGATGGTAGCCCGCCGCACGGGCAGGCGGCGCCGTCCCACGGGGCGCACCGCGTCCAGCTCCGCTTCGGGAAGCGTTTCGATGCGCCGCGCCAGCTCCGCAAACTGCTGCCGGAGCCTTTCCAGCAGTTCCGCTCGTGAGCTACCGCGCGGCGTCCAGTCCGTACGCGCTTCGGCCGCCAGCGCCTCGGGATCAGGCGCCGGATCCAGCGCATAGGCGGCCAGTCGGCGGCTGGCGCCCAGGATGTGCTGCACACGCGCGTCGATCGACGGCACGCCCGGCGCCGGCTCCCACCACAGCGCCGCTTCCTCCGGAAGCTGCATCAACGCCGCCTCGATCCAGTGCTGCACCTGCTGCAACCCCTTGAGCAAATCAACCCGCCGGGCCTCCATCCCACGCGCCTCATCCGGAATCAACCAGGGTTCAATCATGATCCCTCCCGTCGTTTTTTCCAGGTTACCTTGCTGGAAGTCATCCGAAAAATGGTTTTTGCGGCACGCGCAAGCGCGGCGACCGCGGACGAGTAAGCCGGGGGCACCCGTTGTCAAATACGCACCGGCTGCGTCTCATCACCTGCGCGCTGCATTCGTTTCCCTATCAACGCGCTTGTAGTAAAGGCACGAAGCAAAGCGAAGTGCCGTCTAACGCCCGTTGGCACGGAGCCCGGCGGCGCGCCGTCAACGCAACTCCCGTGGCTCACTACAAACGCATTTTGTGATTCAGACCAAAGCGCAGCGCTGGCTTACCAGCCCCCTTATCTTTCCGCTAAACAGATTCTGGTCAAACAGATAAAAGTTACAATTTTGCGAGCACTTTTCCT
>WFPM01000145.1 GCA_015487635.1 Rhodothermus sp. | reverse complement strand
GCTAGGTAGCCGGGTGTGCCGCGCACCTCGCCGTCACCGCCCTGCGTGAGCAGGGAAGCCATGCCGAAGTCGGTCAGCTTGACCTGGCCCTCGAGCGAGATCAGGATGTTGGCAGGCTTGAGATCGCGGTGCAGTACGCCCTTCTCATGGGCGGCCTTCAGACCACGAGCCACCTCGGCCGTGATGTACAACGCCAGCGATGGCGGTAGTGGGCCGTGCGTCAGCAGCGCGCGCAGCGAAACGCCCTCGACGAATTCCGTGGCAAAATAGACATGAGGCCCCTCGCGTCCGAAAGCGTAGACGGCCACCACGTTCGGATGCTGAACGCGCGCCGCCAGCCGGGCTTCTTCCTCGAAGCGCTGCACGAAGGTCTCGTCTTCGGCCAGCTCCGGCCGCAGAATTTTCAGCAGCACGAAACGGTCCAGCGACGCCTGATAGGCTTTGTAAATGGTGGCCGTGGGGCCCGAGGCCAGCTCCGCAAAGGGCTGCAGGTCGCCTATGCGTTCTGGACGTCCCATTCCTTCAGCTTGTAGTGCAGCCAGCGACGCGATACGCCCAGCACGCGCGCCGTCTCCGAAATGTTGCCGCCGTGGCGTTTCAGCGTGCGCAGTACCACCCGGCGCTCGACTTCCTTCAGCGGCAGGTCGGGCTCGAAGGGATCCTCGGCCTCGTGTAGCGCGGGCAGCCGCAGATCCTCCGGCGTGATCAATTCGCCTCGGGCCAGCACGACGGCCCGCTCGATCGTGTTTTCCAGCTCGCGGACGTTGCCCGGCCAGTGGTAGCGCTCCAGCAGCTCCAGGGCCTCCGGCGTGAAGCCCTTGATGTGCGCGCGTTTTTTGACCGCGTATTTGTCCAGAAAGTGATGGGCCAGCAGCGGGATGTCGCCGCGCCGATGCCGCAGCGGCGGTACCGTGATCTGGATCGTGTTGAGGCGGTAGTAAAGGTCCTCGCGGAATGTGCCCTGCTGGACCAGATCGCGCAGCGGCTTGTTCGTGGCCGAGATGACCCGGACGTCCACTTTGCGCACCTGCGTGTCGCCCACGCGCCGGATTTCGCCCTCCTGCAGCACGCGCAGCAGGGCCGTCTGCATGCGCGGGCTCAGGTCGCCGACTTCATCCAGGAACACCGTGCCGCCGTCGGCCACCTCGAAGAGCCCTTTTTTGTCGGACAGGGCGCCGGTGAAAGCACCTTTCTTGTAGCCGAAAAGTTCGCTTTCCAGGAGTTCATCGGGCAGCGAACCGCAGAAGACCACCACGAACGGCTTGTTCTTGCGTTCGCTGTTGTAGTGGATGGCCCGGGCGATGAGTTCTTTGCCGGTGCCGCTTTCGCCTTCGATGAGCACGGTGGCGTCGGTGTCGAGCACGCGGGCCATGGTATCGAACACTTCGCGCATGGCCGGGCTCTGACCGACGATTTCGTCGAAGCCGTGCAGGCGTTGGATTTCGCTGCGCAGCCGCCGGTTTTCCTCGCGCAGGGCCTGGTAAAGCTGGGCGTTTTCGATGGCGATGGCCGCCTGGTGGGCGAAAGCCTCCAGAAACGGCAGGTTGTCCCGGGTAAAGCGGCCGCGCTGGGAGAGGCTGTCGAGATAGATGGCGCCGATCAGCCGCTTTTTGATGCGCAGCGGCACGCAGGCAATCGACTGAATGCGTTGCAGGACAATGCTTTCGGCCTTCCCGTAGCGCTCGTCCTGCTGGGCTTCGTAGACGAGCACGGGCTCACCCCGGCGCAGCACTTCGTGCACGACGCTGGTCGAAATCCGAACCAGTTCGCCCAGTTGTTGCTCGGTGAAGTTGCGCTGGCTCCGGATGGCAAATCCTTCCGGGTGCTGCGGTGCCTTCAGTAGAATGAAGCCGCGCTCGGCTTCGAGCGTCTCCATGGCGATCTCCAGCACCTTTTCCAGCACGGCTTCCGGATCCCGGAGCGTGTTGATCGTCTGAGCGATTTCGACGAGGGCGTCCAGCGAGGTTCGGGAAGACGGCGGGGCACTCATGGTACCTGAAACCCTGCTTCTTTCGAGCGACTGCGATTACCGAATATATCGACCACAGAAACCGTCCAGTAATATACGCCGGGGGGCAGCGGTTGCGGAATGCGCACCGAGTCGCGCGGAGGCTCCAGGCCTTCGAGCGTCAGGATCGGGATGTCCAGGTCGGCTTCGCGCCGCACCAGGTCGATGCGATAGGTGAAGGAAAAGGGCAGAGCAATGGGCTCCCAGCGCAGCACGGGCCGGGTGGTATCGACCGTGGCAAGTCCGCGGGGAGCGAGTGCGACGGGCACGGCCTCGATCACGCGGACGAGTTGGAAGGCCGGGGTGTAGGCCGTGTCGCCTGTTCGGTCGCGTGCGCCGAGGTAGAGCTTGTAGCCCAGCAGATTGGGCAGCGAGCCGCCCGGCAGCTCCTGCTGGAGCAGCGCCTTGAAAAAGCGCCCGGCCGGTTGCATGGCCTCGAGCGTGTCGGCAAAGTCTAGGGCGGGGATTTTCAGCCACACGCGCACGACGTCGCGCACGTCGTCGGGATCGGTTACGATGGCTTCAACTTCCAGACGGTACAGATCGGTGGCAGGCCACCAGCGGCTGATGTGCACGGTGATGGCCGTATAGTCGGTGAATTGGGGTAAGGCGTTCATGCGCACGGTAACCGACTGCGTCTGGCCAGCCGTGATCGAGACGGCGAACGTGTCCTGCAGTGCCCGAAAGCCCGCGGCCTGTGCCACCAGGCGGTAGTCACCGGGAGGTAGTTCGTCGAAGGCGAAGCGTCCGTTCGGGCCGGTGTAGGCCAGGCGCCCGCCCTGCAGCGAGTCGGCGGCGGGCAAGAGGCGCACGGCCACGCCCGCCAGCGGCGGGTAGGGTGGATACAGCCGGGTAACCGTGCCTTCCAGGCGCCCCTGTGGCCTGTAACGGTCCGAGCGCGGGTCAAGCGGATTGTCCCGGGGCAGATCGCCCAGACAGCCGGTCCACAGCAGCGGACCGAGTAGCATAATCAGCCAGCGTTTCCGGAGCCCCGACATCGCTTCAGGACGTACGCCCAACTTCACGCGTCAGGATACGAATCGGGCGGGGATAGGACAAGGGACCCAGCGGCGTTTCGATGAACGGCCGCGCTTCGAAGCTGACGCGCCTCGAGACCCCTTCGGCGCCGGCCAGCGCCAGGGTCAGTTCGACAAGATCCTGCAGGTTCTTTTCGAAAAAGTCCAGCAGGTCCAGTTCGATGTCCAGTGGGATTTCCTGCGGGACGCCCGGCCGCAGGCGGTAGACCTGGTTCAGCGTGCCGCTGAGCGTGGGATGGTCGTCCAGCAGCAGGGTCCATTCCAGTCGTTCCAGACGGGCGGTTACCGGGTTATCGGCCGGGTTTTCGGCGACAAGGTGCAGCTGGAAGCGCAGCGGCAGGGTGCCCCGGGCCAGCGCCTGGCTTATTCGGAGGGTCTGCTCAAGTGGCAGGTCTTCGTAGCTGCGCATATGGTCCAGTTCGACGCCGGCCAAGTTGACTTCGGAGACGCGGTCGATGTAGAAATCGACCTGGCGTAGCGCCTGCCACGCGCGCAGCGTGCGACGCTGCCAGTTCAACACAACGACGGCCGCCAGTAGCGCTATGTGCCGGACCGTTTTGTATATTGGAGCACGTCGAATGGACATAAGCCGAGCGGTTGGGAAATGAAGAGCAATCAGAAGATCGTTGCGCAGCTGCTGCTGGTATTGCTGCTGGCCGGATGTAACGGTACAAACAGTCGGCCGGTTCGGCAGGCGCTGACCTGCGACCCGGACAACGGCGGCATCACGCTCCCTGAGGGCTTCTGTGCGCTGGTGGTGGCCGACAACATCGG